>OKRF01000497.1 GCA_900290315.1 Candidatus Sulfopaludibacter sp. SbA3
CCGTTCTTGGCGTGGGCCACTTCAATCAAGCGCTACTGGGTCACTCTTGCCAAGCGCCGAAGCGTGGAAAAGGTCAGGGAACGAAGTGGTGCGGCCGCTATCGCCCTTTTCAGATTGCCTGGCGGTTCGCAGGTGCGCATTGTATTTACCGGTCAGGTTGGTGCGATCCACAACCGGACGGTCGACGGCAAGCGGCCCGCCGTACGCCCTGTTGAGTACGTTGATCAGGACTTCCATCGATGGAAAGCACTGATTATAGATTCCCGGCGTCCGAGTGGCGCAGTCACGGTCGAGCTCTTCGCCGGGCTGCAACTCCCGGAATTTGGGTCCGTTGGGCGCAGCCTCCAGCGCATACACCGGCAAGTCGCGCTCCTCCTGGTGCAGTTTCAGTTGAAACCGGTCGGCCAACGCATTGCGCAGCATCAGCATTTTCTGGCTTTCGGTGGCCGGCCCGCTGGTGACAGCATCAATCGCGTACAAGTGGGTCTTGAACCACTCCGGTTCGCCGCCGATCTGCCCATCCGTAATGCCATAGGCCCGAATGATGAACCGGTGCAGATTGCCGCCGATGCTGAGGCGTCCCGGACCGCCCTCTTCATCGGAGTGCCTCTCCCCGGTTGCAGTATCGACCAGTTTCACGGAGACGGCGTTGAACTCCAATGCCGCTGAGTCCCTTGTCTGCGGCGCCGCCACCATGCGGAGCGGCGACAGCGCGACAATTAGCGCCGCCGTGAAAGCGAACACAATCGCCACCACCAGCGCACTCGCCCGGCCGCGGCACTGCCGGCCATCAAGCAGGGCGGCGATACGCTTCGCCAGGTCGGTTCGATTGGCCATCGCCAGGTACGGCGGCGCATGCGCGGCCATGGAGAGCCGCCGGGCGAGTTCGAGCAGTTGATCGGCATAAGCCGTCGCCTCGGAGCGTTTCAGGACGGCGTCATCGCAGGCACGTTCCGCTTCGAGCCCCAGCTTACGCGATGCCGTCCAAACCAGCGGATGGAACCAGTAGATCGCACACGCCAGTCGCGCAAGGCAATGGATGACGCAGTCGGCGCGCCTTACGTGCTCCAGTTCATGCATCAGCGCCCGATTCAAATCGTCCGGGGCCCATGCCGGCGCGCCGGCGGGTAGGACAATCACCGGCTGCCATAGTCCGCAGGTCATCGGCCCCGGCGCCGCTTCGTGCAGGAGCACCTTGATATTCCTTTTGACGCCGCATTCGATTGCCAGCGCTTCCACATTGCGCTTTCCCGTTCGCCACGGCAACGCGGACCGCCGGAGTACGCGCACTCTCCACCAGCCTATCGCCATGGGCAGCAGGGAAAACGCGGCGCCGAGGCCCCACAGCGGCATCACCAGAGCGGACAGCGAGATGCGAAACGATGCCGCGGCTTCGCCGCCACTACCCGAATGCTCCGAGGTGGCAAGCGGCGTCAGCGTAGCATCGTCGACTGACCGCTCTGGAGTCACTGCAGCCCGATCCGCGATTGCGATGCGGACTGGCGGTTCGACAAGCGAGGCCATCGGCAGCAACAGCAGCACACCGAAGGCCGCCATCAAGAGTGTGTGCCGCACCGCCGCGCGGCTGCGGGGCGCCAGCCACGTTCCCATAAGCGCCAGGCAGACGGTGACCGTTACCTTGACTACAATCGATGCGATCAGCGAACTACCCATCGTGAGCAGCAATCCGGTAAGCACGGGTATCATAGATGTTTCTTCCCTTCCTTACGAACTCGATCGATCTCGCCCTTTAGTGCGTCCAGTTCCTCGTCAGCCCACGATTCCTCGACCACGAGGGCCCTCATCATTTGACCCATCGAGCCGCCGAAGAAGGTATCCAGGAACTGTTTGAGCGCGGTTCTCTTGGCGGCCGCCGGCGAAATGGTGGCCGAATACAAATAACGGATTCCATCCAACTGGTGCTTCAAGCAGCCCTTTCGTTCGAGCCGGGCCAGCATTACGCGAACTGATCCATCGCTCGGCGGGCTGGTCAACCGCGCCCGGATCTCTTCAGCCGAGGCGCGATTTCCCAGCGAAAAGAGCGCGTTCATGATTTCCCGTTCCCGCCGGGTTAACTTTTCAGATTTTGTTTGAGCCATAATGCCTGAGACATTTGTCTCAGGATAGCTGAGACAAATGTCTCACGTCAAGTCTAAATTTAGAGCGATCGGGGGCTGAGGTGCGCGGGGGCCTACACAGCGTTTCTTCTCGCGATAGAACGGACGCACGCGGGGAAGTCCCTTAGGTTGATGGCCCAGCCTGCCAATACATCAGCCGGAAGTGCCTGTCGGGCCAGGATACCGCTGCTGCCTCGGAAGGTGACTGTCGAGAGCTGGCCCGAAAAGACTGGCTTGGAAAGGACAAGTGAATAGAACCGCTGTACGACCCTCTGGCGACCTACGTACCTCGGCCTCGTGCCGCGACACCACCGGTCACCCACAGATCCTCCCGGCGAGGCAATCTGGCGCGACTGCAAACTCTGCCAGCCGCCCTTCCTACAACCCCGCCTTCTTCCACAATTCATCCACCCGCTGCTTGACGCCGCCGGACATTTCGATCACGCCGGGCCAGGGGCGCGTGAAGCCTTCGCCGGGCCACTTTTTTGTGGCATCGATCCCCATCTTCGATCCGTAATTCACCAGCCGGCTGGAGTGATCGAGCGAATCCACGGGGCCCATCACGAACTGGATATCCCGTTCGGGGTCGATGTTGTTCAGGGCCTTCCAGGCCACTTCGGCGTAGTTCTGCACGTCCACCGTCTCATCCACCACCACGATTACCTTGGAGAACATGGCCTGACCAGTGCCCCAGATGGAGTGCATCACTTTGCGCGCGTGGCCGGGGTACGACTTGCGGATGGAAACCAGAATCAGGTTGTGGAACACGCCTTGGGGCGGCATGGCGATGTCGCGCACCTCCGGCAGTTGCAGGCGCATGAGCGGCAGGAAAATGCGCTCGATGGCCTTGCCCATGTAGTAATCTTCCATGGGCGGCGGCCCCACAATGGTAGTCGAGTAGATGGGCTCTTTGCGCTGTGTCACGCAGGTCACATGGAACACTGGGTACTCGTCCGCCAGAGAATAAAAGCCGGTGTGATCGCCGAACGGGCCTTCGGTGCGCAATTCGCCCAGCTCGACATAGCCTTCCAGAACGATCTCGGCGTTGGCCGGCACCTCCATGTCCATGCTCTGGCATTTCACCATCTCCACCGGACTCTGGCGGAGGAATCCGGCGATCATCATCTCGTCCAGGTCGGGCGGCAGCGGCAGAATCGCCGAGTACATGGTGGCGGGGTCGGCGCCGATGGCCACCGCGACATCCATGCGCTTGCGGCCGTGTTTCTCCATGCGCCGATAGTGCTCGGCCCCTTGCTTGTGGGTCTGCCAGTGCATGCCGGCCGTACGCTCGTCGTACACTTGCATGCGATACATGCCGCAGTTCCGCTTGCCGGTATCGGGATTGCGGGAGAAGACCAGGGGCAAGGTGATGAACCGGCCGCCATCCTCCGGCCAGCATTGCAGCACCGGGTAATCGAGCAGCGAGAATCCGCCGGTGCGCACCACTTCCTGACAGCGCCCTTGAGCGACGATCCTGGGGAAGAACGCGCCCATTTCCGCCAGTTTGGGCAGCATTTTGAGCTTGCCGATGATCCCCTCGGGCATGCGCATTTCCAGGAATTCCACGATGCGCGCGGCAATCTCTTCCACCGATGCGACTTCGAGCGCGATCTCCATCTTGCGCATGGAAGCGAATGCGTTGATCAGCACAGGTATGCCATAGCCCTTGGGCTTTTCGAAAAGCAGCGCCGGACCGCCGTTTTTAACAGCGCGGTCGGCGAATTCTGTGATCTCCAGGATGGGATCCACTTCGAAGGGAATGCGCTTCAATTCACCGTTCTTTTCGAGGGCCGCGACGAACTCGCGCAAGTCACGATATGCCATAAGTTATGATTGAATTTAACACCAACACATCCTTAGGGAGAAAGAATGTTCAACCGAGTAGCCTTCGTCACGGGTGCGAGCCGCGGAATCGGCCGGGCGATTGCCTTAACGCTGTGCCGTTCCGGCTTCGACATCGTCGTCGCCTCGCCCGAGATCGAAAAGAACGAGGAGGTGGCCGAGGAGATTCGCGCCTGCAGCGGAGAAGCCATGACCCTCAACCTGGACGTGACGTCGCCTGAGTCCGTCAAAGCCGCGTTCGGAAAAACCATGCAGGACAAGACCCGCATCGACGTGCTGGTTAACAACGCCGGCATCACGCGGGATGGCCTGGCAGTGCGCATGAAGCAGACGGATTGGGACCTGGTCATGAAGATCAATCTCAACGGAGCCTTTTTGTGCGCGCAACAGGTGCTGCCAGGCATGATGCGCAATCGTTGGGGCCGCATCGTAAATATTTCCTCCGTGGTGGGGCAGGCCGGCAGCGCGGGCCAGGCCAACTACGCGGCGTCCAAGGCGGGCCTGATCGGCCTCACCAAGGCGCTGGCGCAGGAAATGGGAAGCCGCAACATCACCGTTAACGCCATCGCCCCGGGATATATCGCGACCGATATGACCAAGGACCTTCCGGAGGAACTGAAGCAGAAGATGCTGTCCTCCATTCCTCTGGCCCGCATGGGCAAGCCGGAAGACATCGCCGCGGCGGTGAAATTCCTGGTCAGCGAAGACGCCTCCTACATCACCGGGCACGTCCTGGCCGTCAACGGCGGGATGTACATGTAAGGCGGCGTTCGCTGCGCTGGGGCAAATCGGAGCCAGGCAACCAATTTCGCTAAAGCGGCGAAATTGGAGCCTCTCTCGAAAATCCTGAGCCGCGAGCCCGCGGCAAATCCGTGCCACCCTCGAAAACCGCCCCCAATCGCCCGGGGGCGGGCTTCGCGGGCCAAGTCGATTGACAGGCGAAGGAACTTTGCAACCGTACCCGATCGTCCATTTTCAAGCCTATCGTTGCCCGCTGCCGCGGGCTTATAAACCGGCCCGAAATTCGCCGCTTTTTGGCGAATCTTCGTGCCTGGCTCGAGTTTGCCCCTTTACGAATCCCGACGCGTTTTCCCTCTATTTTCATCCCTAGCCCGATGAACAGGCTTGTCGCACTTCTTTACATTGGCTTCGGGAACGTCCTCCTGCTTGCGCTAGCGTTGACTCCTGATAAAGCCGTAGATCGGGTCACAGAGTTGGCAAAGAGATTTCCACCGGAGGTGATCGTGCCAGTCACGCCTCCGGCTACAGCAACGTTTTTACGATCCTATTGTGTCTACCCGTCGCTTGACACCAAGCCGGTTACGGTCAAGCCATGCCAGGCGAATGCTCGCACGTTCGCCTGATGCCGCTGTTCAATGGGGGGCGCCTCACGCCAAACCCGCCCGCATGAAAATGGGCGGGGACGTTGGCGGAAGATTGTCGCCGTTGGGCAAAGCGGTGACAGGCAACAGATTTCGCAAAAGCGGCGAAATCAATCGCCTGCCACCGCTTTGCGGTGCATACGCCGTTCGCATTTTCGATGGCCGGGAATCGATAGAATATACACATCGCACCGGCACACTCCAATTCGGCAAGGAGCACTCAGAATGGGCAATATCACGCTTACCGTCAACGGCATTACGCACACGTTGGATATCGAACCGGCCACACCGCTGCTCTACATCCTCCGCAACGACCTGGGTCTGCAGGGACCGAAGTTTGGCTGCGGACTGGGTCAGTGTGGCGCCTGCACCGTGATCATTAACGGTGCGGCAGCGCGATCCTGCATCCTGCCAGCATCCGCAGTGAAGGGGAACATCACCACGCTCGAAGGGCTTTCCGCGCACGGCAGGCTGCATCCGTTGCAGCAGGCCTGGATCGACGAGCAAGTCCCGCAATGCGGGTTCTGTCAGAACGGACAAATCATGACGGCGAAGGCCATGCTGGACAAGAATCCGCATCCCACCGACGCGCAGATTCGTGAGTCCATGAACGCGACGTTGTGCCGCTGCATGACCTACTACCGCGTTCAGGCCGCCATCAAACGCGCGGTCAAAACGATTGCCGATGCCCGGCCGGCCTCGGGAAAGGAGGTGGCGGCATGACCGCTTCCACCGGAATTCCGAAGCGGGTCGAAGAGGTTCTGACCACGCATCGCAGGGGCTTTCTCAAGAGTGCGGGCCTGCTGGTTGTAGGCATCGCCACCGGTGCCGGTGCGCTGATTCCAGCGGCGGATGCCCAGAGCAGCCGCGCCGCTCAGGAAGCGGGTCCTTATCCCGATCCCGATTTCCGGCAGCTCGACTCGTGGATCGTCATTCATGATAACAATACGGCCACATTTTATGTCGGCAAAACGGACTGCGGCCAGGGCACCGGAACCTCTTTTCGCCAGTTGATGTCCGACGAACTCGACATGGCCTTCGATCAGACCACCTGCATCATGGGCAGCACGGACAACACCGTCGATCAGGGTGGATCGGGTGGGTCTACGGCCATGGAGAGAGATTCCTGGCCCATGCGGCGTGCCGCCGCGGAAGCCCGCCGGGTGTTGCTCGAGATGGGATCGGTCCGCCTGGGAGCGCCCGTCGATCAACTCGCTGTCAGCAACGCCGTAATCACCGTGAAAGCCGATCCCTCCAGACGCGTTACCTATGGGCAACTGATCGCGGGAAAGAAGTTCAACGTCACCCTGAATGGCGCCAATGTCAACGCGGTCACAGGCATCGCCAAAGTGAAATCGGTACAGGAGCTCAAATACACCGGCCAGCCGCTACAGCGCGCCGACATCCCCGCTAAAGTGGACGGTTCCCTGAAATGGGCCGTCGACGTAAAACTGCCCGGAATGGTCCACGCGCGCAACGTCAAACCTCCTTTCGCTGGCGCCAAACTGACTGGCATTGATGAATCGTCGGTGCGAAACATGCCTGGCTTCGTCAAGGTGGTGACCAAAGGCAATTACCTCGCGGTGGTGTGCGAACGGGAAGAACAGGCCATCCGCGCCGCCCGCCAGCTCAAAGCGACATGGGAAAAGCCGGCGGCCGCTCCGTTCCCTGCATCCGAAAATCTCTTCCAATACATGCGCGCCGCAACGCCCACTTCGTCACCCAATCCTACGGTGGTGGGAAGTCCCGATGCGGCATTTTCAGGCGCGGCGAAAGTCATCGAGGCGGAATACGAAGTGCCCTTCCAGGGACATACTGCGTTCGCCGGCGCCCACGCCACGGCTGACCCGTCGAACGGTCAGATGACAGTCTATTCGAACGACATGAAATCGTATGGCATGCGGAGCGGTGTGGCTGCATTTCTCGGCATGCCGCGGGAAAAAGTCCGCGTCGTCTGGATGGAGGGTCCACAGGGCTACGGCCGCACCGCGGCTGATGACGCGGGCTGCGAGGCCGCCTGGATCGCCCGCGAAATCGGCCGCCCCGTGCGGGTGCAGTGGATGAGGGATGAGGAGACCGCGTGGGATACCAAGAGTCCGGCATTCCTGGTGAAAATGCGCGGAGGCCTGGATGCCGAGGGACGTCTCGTGGCGTATGATTACAACGCCCGGTCGTGCGACTACAATCATGTCGGCTACAACGAGCCCGACACCGTGTTGATCGCTCAACTCATGGGATCGAGGCGAGCCCGGCCGGCCGGCGGGAGTTCCGCCACTCCATCGGAAATGTACGTGATTCCCAATCGCCGCATGGTGGGTGAGGTCGTCGGCCTGCCGATGGTTTGGGAGACGCCCCTGCGCACGGGTAACCTGCGCGATCCGAACGGTCCGCAGTCGACGTTTGCCGCTGAATCGTTCATCGACGAAGTGGCGGCGGCGGCGAAGGCCGATCCCCTCGCGTTCCGCATGCAGATGCTCACGGCCGCCACCACCGACGATAACGGGTTCCGGCGCGCGCGGTCGATTGCGGCTCTAAAGGCAGTCGCGGAGGCTTATGGGTGGGATGCCCGCCCTTCGCCAAAATCACGCAGCAACGGGAACGTCCTGACCGGGCGCGGAATCGCCTACTCGTTCCGCGGCCAAACAGTCGTAGCGCAGATCGCCGAGGTCGAGGTGAATCCCCAGACCGGTCATGTCTGGGCCAGGCGGCTTGTGTGTGCTCATGACTGCGGCCTGGTCGTCAATCCTCAGAGTCTGCGTCGCACCATCGAGGGCGCCATGCTGCACGCGCTGAGCCGGGCAATTCACGAGGAGGTGCAGTTCGACACCGAAAAGGTGACCAGCGTAGACTGGGTGTCGCATCCGACGCTCCGGCATTCCGACGTTCCAGTTTCGATCGATATCGTACTGGTGAATGGCGATCCCAATCCTAAGCGTCCCGACCTGCCTCCGTACGGAGGTGGGGAGGCGGCCTGCAAACCCATGCTCGCCGCCATCGGTAACGCAATTCACGACGCGACGGGCGTTCGCATCCGGAGAGTTCCATTTCGGGACGGGCGCGTCCTTGCCGCATTGAAGGCCGGCTAGCCAGGCTAGCCCTATGGCTGGAGAGCGATCCCGAATGTCTACTGTGGAGTATATTGTGTAGTAGAATCCACATATGGAAACGATCCAGGTCGTCCTCGATTCCAAATTATTGCGCGCCACTGAAGTTGCAGCGCGGCGAACGAAGCTGAATCGCTCCGCGCTGATTCGAGAGGCCATCCGAGCCCACCTGAAGAATCTTGAAATCCGGGAGTTGGAGTTGCGCGACCGCAAAGGCTATGAAGCCGGCCGGGGAGATTCAGGGGATTTGTCCGGTTGGGAAGCGGAGGCGATTTGGCCGCAGGAATAGCCAGGGCCGACATTCGACTTTACCGCTTTGCTCCTCCGGACAAAGCCAGGCCAGTCGTGGTACTGACCCGTGACAGCGCTCTTCGATACTTGACCACGGCGACGGTCGCACCCATCACCTCCAGCATCCGAGGCGTTCCCTCGGAAGTCAGGTTAGGCGAAGAAGACGGTCTGAAGATGCCTTGTGCGGTGAATCTTCACACTACGGTAACCGTGTCACAGCAGCGCCTGGGTAAGCGAGTGGCGCACCTCGCTCCACTGCGAATGAGGGAGGTATGCGCAGCCCTGCGTTTCTCCCTGGGCTGCGACGCAGAGTAATTGCCGCCCGCGGACTGCGAGTGCGCGCATCCCCGCTCCAACAGCCAAGCCGACTTCTCAGAACATATCTTGCTAACGCACTCATCCCTTTGTACGAGCCGACGATACAGACGGAGCGGGCGTTGCCGGATACAAGCGCGTTTATCGGGAGTAATCTGCCCATTTTATAGACCTCCTTGATCTTGTCGAATATCCGCATGTAGTTCGGCTCTTGTCTCACGACAGCCCCACCGGCGTCGAGGATTCGCCTGATCTGTCGCAATTGGTTCAGCTTGTTCTCGCTCAGCGCGATCTTTCCGGC
>OKRF01000198.1 GCA_900290315.1 Candidatus Sulfopaludibacter sp. SbA3
CGACTTCCCGCCCGAAGCCCTACCCCCACAATTTGCTTTTTCACTCCCCAAAATCGCCCGCTGTGTCACCCACAACCTGCGCCTGGCAGACGCCAAAAAGCAGTTCCCGGCCGCCAAACAGGGCTTCCGCCGGGCTGCCTAAGGCGCCGCCTGAGCAATTTTCACCGTTCACCGCTACCGATCTTTGACAACCTGGTGCATTGCCGCAAAGGCGGAGCGCGACGTGTATCCTTCCCCGGCCCCAACCCCCTGACGGGCCGTTCCTGCCAGTTACTGGCGCTTGGGGCCGTCCGGAAACAATGAACGTACTGCTGGCAGTCCCATCAAATAGCGATGTAAGAGGAAGGATAGTCGTAACTGAACGGTATTGTTGGGTTAGGGGATAGGGATCGCGGGCTTGACATCGCGGACTTCTAGCGTTATATTTTATAACGCTAGAATGTTTAACATACACCGCGATCGTCGCAAAGCGTTGACCCCGCTGGAACAGCTCATTATGGACTACGTGTGGGCCCACCCTGGTTGCACCGCCGAGATGTGCCGGGAAGGGGTGGCCAGCCAGCGCACCCTCAAAGATTCCACGATCCGGACCATCCTCCGAAACCTGGAAGAGAAGGGCTACGTGAGCCACGAAGTGAATGGGCGCACTTTCGTTTACCGGGCAGTGGACACGGCGCGCAATGTGGCTGTGCAGGCGGCGCAGCAACTGATCGACCGGTTCTGCGGCGGGTCGGTGGAAGAGCTGCTGGTAGGGCTGGTGGACAGCCAGGTGCTGGAGCCGAAGCAGTTGCAGCAACTGGCGGAGAAGATCGCATCGCGCAAGGAGAAGAAAGCATGACTACGATACAGTTTCTGGCGGAGTGGGCGCTCCGTTCCTCGATCCTGATTCTCAGCGGAGCGCTGCTGTTGCGGGCATTGCGGGTGAAGAATCCTGCGATCCGCCTGGCCGCGTGGACGGCCATGCTGTGCGGCTCCCTGGCGATTCCGGTGCTGACTCCCGCGCTGCCGAAGATGCCAGTCGCTGTCAAGGTGTGGCCGGCTCGACCGGCGGAAACCCAGCCCGCCGTGTACTCGAGCGCAGCGGCGCCGGAGTATTCAGTTTCCCGGCAAGACCCCGGCGGAAAAAGGCCCTTTGATTGGGCGCGAGCGGTGGTGGCGATCTATGTTTTGGTAGCGGGAGGGTTATTGCTGCGATTGGGCATCGGGCTCGCCATGAGTGTGAGATTGCGGCGCAGCAGCCGTGCTACCGGACGGATGGCGGAGGGTATCGAGATCCGCGAATCTCTCCGCGTGGCTGCGCCGGTGACGCTGGGGATCACGCGCTGCGCCATCGTGCTTCCCGGCGATTGGCGCGAGTGGGACGAAGCGAAGCTGGACGCGGTGCTGGCGCACGAACGTTCCCACATCCGGCGGCACGATCCGGCAGTGCAGTTGCTCTCGGCCCTTCATCGGGCGCTGATTTGGCACAGCCCGTTGACCTGGCTCCTGCACCGCAACATCGTGCGGGTGGCGGAAGAGGCCAGCGACGATGCGGCGGTGGCGGCGACTCGCGACCGGGCGTCGTACGCGGAAGTGCTGTTGGACTTCATGCAGCGGGGAGTGCGGGGCGCGCGTTGGCAGGGAGTGGCGATGGCGCGGTATGGGCGGCCGGACGAGCGCATCCACCGCATTCTGGATGGTACGTCGCTTTCGGGCGGCATCACGCGGTGGAGTATCGCGGCCATTCTGGTGTTGGGATCGCCCCTGATGTACGTGGCAGCGGCGGCGCGTCCGCAGGTACTGGCCGTGGCAAATTCGGAACCGGCGGAGGCGGCGGCTTCGGCGGAGGCTGCTGCGCCACAGGCGGCGACGGCACAATCTGCGCCTGCTCGGGCGACAGCACCGCGGCAGAGCGGGACGATCCGGCGTTACTTAATCTTCGATGGGACCTCTACGAGCGGGTCATGGGATTCCAACGATCCGGTGGACCAGAATGGGCTGCGCGAGAGATTCGGGCGGCACTTTGCGTGGTTCCGTCAGGGCCGCAATGAGTACGTGGTGACCGATGCCGGCGTTTTGGACGAGTTGCATCGGGCCATGGAGCCGCAGAAGGAAGTCAACCGGATGCAGGACGAAGTGAACCAGAGCCAGTCCGTCGCGAATGACCTGCAGTCCAGGGTCAACGCGATGCAGGGTGAAGTGAATGCGTTGCAAGAGGGAGTCAACCGGCGCCAGGACATTGTCAACCGGATTCAGTCGGCGGCGAACAATAAAGACAAAGACGCGATGCTCCGGCAACTGCAGGCGGCGATCCAGGAGTTGCAGTCGGCCAAGACCGATGGCGATCAGGCGAGCGTCAATCGCAGACAGGCGGCGGTCAACGCGGAGCAGGGCAAGGTTAACGCGGAACAGGACAAGGTGAACGGCCAACAGGCCAAAGTCAACGAGCAGCAGCGGCGGGTCTCGGCGGAATACAGCGGGCGCATCGAGGAGATTCTCAATTCGGCGGTGCAACGGCGTCTGGTGCAGCGGCTGATGTAAGTGAAAAGACAGGGTCGAAAATCCCGAGCCGTGCGTCCGCCGCAAATCCGTGCCAGGCTCGAAATTCGCCGTCTTTTGGCGAATCTTCGTGCCTGGCTCGAATTTGCCCTTCGCGAAATCCCGACGCGTTTTCCCCGCCATTTTCATCCCGCCGGGTGAGCCTTCGCCTCGTCAGCCGACTCTCTCGAAAATCCCGAGCCGGGTGTCCGCCGCAAATCCGTGCCACCCTCGAAAATCCAGTACGGCGACAAGATCGCCGGCGTTACCTACCCCATTTTCATACCCATCGTTGCCCGCGCGTGGGCCCCCCAACAGGCTCGAAATTCGCCGCCTTTGGCGAACCTTCGTGCCTGGCTCGAGTTTGCCCCGTCACGAAATCCGGACGCTCTGCCCGGTTACAATAAGCCTCGGAACGAGATTCAGACGTGAACTTCGGCGCTTGGCAAGAGTGACCCAGTAGCGCTTGATTGAAGTGGCCCACGCCAAGAACGGT
>OKRF01000110.1:0-2235 GCA_900290315.1 Candidatus Sulfopaludibacter sp. SbA3
CCGGACGCAAATGCCGCCGCCATGCCTGTCCGCGTCCCTTAGCGAGCCCCAGAGCCGAGCCGCCCAGCGTGCCGGAAACGTAGATGGCATTGCCGGCGCGCGCCCCGTCGCGGCGCAGCGCCTCGCCGCGCGGCACGGCGCCGCACACCGCAATGTCGGCCGCGACGCGCTCGCTGTGGGACAGATCGCCGCCGGCCAGTGCGACGCCGCTCGCCTCCGCCAGCCGCAGCAAGCCGCGATAGAAGCCATCCACCCAGCGGCTGCCGGTCCACTTTGCCAGCGCCAGGGACACCAGGCAGAAACGCGGCGCGCCGCCCATAGCCGCGATGTCGCTCAATCCGCGTGCCAGCGCTTTCCATCCCACGTCTTCGGGGCGGTGCGTCTGGCGGCGGAAGTGCGTCTCTTCAATCAACAGGTCGGTGGTGAAGAGCAGGTCTTCGGAGCTGCCGCGCGGCCGGAAGATGGCGCAATCGTCGCCGATTCCCAAGACCAGCCCGGAATTCCTTGGAAGGCGCGCGCGCCGGCGCAGCCGCTCCGTCAGTTGCAACTCGTTTTCAGCCGCCTGCTTGTGCTTGACCATACATATGCCATCTGAGAGAATACCCTACGCAGTGTAATAAGGCTGTTTGCCGGCCTCCGGAGTTCTTAGTAAGCCCGCGAAAGTTCGTTCTTTCCGTGTCTGGGAATCCCAAGGGTGCGACGAACATGTAATAGGAGAAGGTGTAGTGAAGGAAAAAGGTGTTGTGAAATGGTTTAATGCCGCTAAAGGCTATGGATTCATCCAGCGATCGAGCGGCGACGATGTGTTCGTTCACTTTTCCGCGATCCAGTCCAGTGGCTATCGCAGCCTGGATGAAGGCGCCGAGGTGGAGTTCGAGGTCAAGCAGGGTCCCAAGGGTCTTCAGGCCGAAAACGTAATCCGCGTCTGATCTTTCCCGCATTGCAAAAACGAAAGAGGGCCCTGCGGGGCCCTTTTGTGTTTCGTGTGGCTACGGAATCGCTTCCCTTCCCACCGCCAGGTTTAACTGTCCCGCCGAAGTCAGGTACGCCCCCACCAGGTTGATGTAGGCGACCTCCGTGGCGCGGTAATCGCGTTGCGCGTCCAGGTAATCCACCAGCGCCGCGTGTCCGCGCTGATAGGCGAACGATACGGTGTCGCGAATCCGCTTGGCCGTTTCCAGGTAGCCATCGGCAGCGGTGTATGGCCGCAACAGGCTCACCGAGCTCACCAGCGTGAAGTAAGCCGAATCCACATCGCTGAACACCTGCGCCTGCGTGGCATCCTTCTGCCGGTCGGCGTGGGCGATATCGATCTGGGTTCGCGCCTTCTCCCCCTGGTTTCGGTCGAAGATGCGCAGCGGGATGTTGACGCTCACACCCATGTAGAGCGGGATGGGCGGATTGCGTGCGAAATCCACCGCGAAGGTAGGGTCGGTGGAGCCGTTGGAGACCGCCAGTTTGTGGTCCGTGTTGGCCTTTTCCACCGCCAGCGCCGCCGCCCGCAGGTCTGGCCGCGCCGCCAGGGCGATGGCGTGAAAATCGTCCAGCGCCATAATCCGCTCCTTGAATTCGAAGGGGCCGGTGACATCGAACTGGTCCACCGGAGTGCGCTCGTTCAGCAGCATCAGGAGAGTGATTTTGGAAGTCCGCACATTCACCAGCGCGGTCTGGTAGTCGGATTCGTACTGCACCCGCTGCAGCACGATGCGGTCCAGGTCTACGCGTGCAATGTCGCCCGCGCGGAAACGGTCGCGGTTGATGGCCAGTTCCTTGTCGAAGTAATCCAGGTTGTCTTTGGCGTTGGCCAGCAGCGCCTTGGCCTGCAGAGCCTGCACGAAAGCGGTGCGCAGGCTAAAGAGCAGGTTGCGTTCCAGGTCCTGCTGTTGCGATTGCGCGATCGCGGTCCCTTGCTGCGCGCTTTCCAGGCGCAGTTCGCGCTTGTGCTGGCGCTCGTGCAGATAGTCGAACGAGACCAGCGGCAAGGCGAATCCGAACGGGCGATACGGGTTGCCGTTGAACGGCTGGAGCTGGTCGAGCAGCAAGGTCATGTTGGGATTCGGCCGCAAGTACGCCGAAATCTCAGCCGCCTTGGATTCCTGAATATTCAGCTCGCCGGCGCGCAAGTTCGGGTTCGCCGCGCGAAATTTGTCTTCCACCTGCTGCCACGTCAAGGCCGTCAGCGTCGTCTGCGCCGCCGCGCCACCTGCTATGCACAGGCCCACACACACATACCGG
>OKRF01000110.1:2245-19655 GCA_900290315.1 Candidatus Sulfopaludibacter sp. SbA3
AGGGCGTACAGCACGGGCGACAGAAAGATCGAGAGCAGCAGCCGGGAAGCCAGCCCCGCCACAATCACGATGGCGAAAGGCTTCTGCGAATCGCTGCCGATTCCCGTGGACATGGCCGCCGGCAGCAGCCCGAAACAGGCCACCAGTGCCGTCATCATGATAGGCCGCAGCCGCAGCAGGGAGGCCTCCAGCGTCGCCGTGGGAATATCCCGCCCCTCCAGCCTGAGCTTATTGATNNGAAGAGACGCTGAAATTGGTGTGGGTCAGATAAAGCGCTAGCAGGCCTCCCACCGGCTCGGTCACCAGCACGCTGAAGAAAATGATGACCGGGAATTTCAAATTTCCGTAGAGCGCGAAGAGAATCAGAAGAATCAGCAGCACCGTCATCGGCAAGATGATCTTCATCTGCTCCTGCGATGCCAGGTAGTCCTTGTACTCTCCGCCCCAGTCGAACTGATAGCCGATGGGCAGTTTTACCGCCGCGTCCACCTTTTTCCGCGCCTCTCCTACGGCGCCGGCCAGGTCCCGGCCCTCCACACTGAACTGCACTCCAATGTAGCGGGAGTTGGATTCGCGATAAATCAGCGACGCGCCATTCTCCACCTTGATGTCGCAAAACTGGTTGAGCGGCAGATACTGCCCGTCCGGTGTGGCGATCAACAGGTTTTTGATAGCGTTCTCGTCGCTGCGGTACGGCTCCTGCATGCGCACAATGAGGTCGAACTGCCGCTCTCCCTGAATCACCTGTGTGGCCGCCGTGCCGCCCATCGCCGTTTCCACCAGCGTGTTCACATCGGCCACGTTCAATCCGTAGCGGGCCAGCTTGGCGCGGTCGGGAGTGATGTCCGTAGCGGGCCAGCTTGGCGCGGTCGGGAGTGATGGTCAGGCTGGGCTGGCCCAGTTCCCGCACCACGGTGATCTCCCGAATGCCCGGAATCTTGTTGAGGATGTTCTTCACCTGGTAGGCCTTGTCTTCCAGCACCGCCAGGTCCTGGCCGAAGATCTTCACCGCCAGTGCGCTCTTCAGCCCCGTCTCCGCCTCATCTACCGCGTCTTCGGCCGGCTGCGTGTAGTTGAAAATGATGCCCGGGAACGACGACAGCTTCTTCTGTACGGCCTCGATCAGTTGCGGCTTGGTGTGAATTTCGCCCGCCCACGATTTGTCCGAATAAGGCTTCAGTCCCACGTAGAATTCGTTGTTGTAGAACCCGGTGGGATCGGTGCCGTCGTCCGGACGCCCCAGTTCGTTGGCCACTGTGGTCACCTGCGGAAAGCTGGAGAGGATATTGCGAATCTGCGGCGATAGTTTGGAGGATTCTTCAAAGGAAATGGTGTACGGCGTGGTGGCACGCACCCACAGGGCGCCTTCGTCCAGGTGCGGCATGAACTCCCCGCCGATGTATGGAATCAGAGTCAGCGAACTTCCGAAGATCGCCAGCACCACCGCCACGGTGACCAACCGGTTGCGCAGACACAACCCGAGAACCCGCCCGTATCCGTTGCGAATCCACTCGTACACGATCACCCGCGGCTCGTGAACATGCCCGCGCAGCACGTACGAACACAGCACCGGCAGCAGCGTCAGCGAGCACAATAGCGACCCCAATAGCGCGAACGACATGGTATCGGCCATGGGCTGGAACAGCCGCCCCGACGGCCCGGTCAGCACATAAATGGGAATGTATCCGGCAATAATCACCGCGATGGCGTAGAAGATGGGACGTTCCACGTCGTGTGCGGCGGCGCGAATCACGTCCACCACGTTGTGTTCTTCCTCGCCGTGGCGCGCCGCCAGTTCGCGGAAGATATTCTCCACCATCACCACCGCGCCATCCACGATGATGCCGAAATCGATGGCCCCGATGGACAGCAGGTTGGCCGGAATATGCCGCCAGTCCAGACAGATAAACGAAAACAACAGGGCAAATGGAATGGTGGCAGCCACAATCAACGCCGTGCGCACGCTGAACAGGAAGACGCCCAGGATAATCAGCACCAGCAGCATGCCGCGTAGCAGGTTCTCTTCGACGGTCTTGGTGGTCTCTTCGATCAGGCTTTGCCGGTCGTAGTACGGAACCACTTTCACATCCGGCGGCAGCACGTGCTCGTTGAGTTCCCTGGTCATGGCCTCGACGCGCCGGAGAATCACTTGCGCCTGCTCGCCCACGCGCATCAGGATGACGCCTTCCACGGCTTCATCCTGCTTCATGTAGCCGAACTGACCCAGACGCGGGGCGTAGCCGATCTGCACCTTGGCAATGTCTTTCACGTAGATCGGAATGCCGGCCTTCTCCTGCAGCACGATGTTGCCGATGTCCTGCGTATCGCGCACCAGGCCCAGACCGCGGATGTAATAGAATTGCCCGCCTTGCGAATAGAATCCGCCGCCAGCGTTGGCATTGTTGCTCCCCAGTTGCTGCACCACCTGGGGGACGCTGACGCC
The DNA here is from genome assembly GCA_900290315.1 of Candidatus Sulfopaludibacter sp. SbA3. Lineage (GTDB taxonomy): Bacteria > Acidobacteriota > Terriglobia > Bryobacterales > Bryobacteraceae > Sulfopaludibacter. The sequence goes on from OKRF01000110.1 coordinate 4,689, forward strand.
ATATGCGAACAGTTTGTTAGGGTCCAGCAGCACCTGGTATTGCATGGTGGTGCCGCCGAAGCCGGAATCGTCCGCCACTCCCTGGATGGACCGGTAGTGCCGCTCCAGCACCCAGTCTTCGAGAATTTTCAAATCCTGCGGCGAGCGGTCCGGGCTCTGCAGAACGTAGCGGTAAATCAGTCCGCTCGGGCTGAACAGGGGCGAAAGCGAAGGCTGCAAGCCGCTCGGCAGAGATGCGTTGCCCACTCGCTCAAAGGCCTGCTCGCGCACAAAGTAGGGGTCGGCGCCATACTCGAAGTTCATCTGCACCGACGAGAGGCCATACAGCGAAATGGAGCGCAGCGATTCCAGCCGCGGAATGCCGTTCATCTCGATTTCGATGGGAATGCTGACCAGGCGCTCCACTTCTTCGGCGGCGTGCCCGGGCCACTGCGTGATGATCTCGACGTGCGGCGGCGAAAGATCCGGGTAGGCGTCAATGGGCAGTCTCTGGAACGAGAGCGCTCCGTAGATCATGAGGGCCACCGAGGCGATCACAATCAGAAATCGCTGCCGCAGTGCAAAGGAGACCAGTTTGGCGATCATTCGGTTTGCGCCTTATTTGATGGTGTTGGCAAACTGGAGGAACAGGCTGCCATCGGAGACGACCGTCTCGCCCTCCTGCAGTCCGCTGGTGATCGCCACCAGTCCATCCTGCTGTCCCGCGATAGCGACGCTGCGCTGGGCGAACCGGCCCACCGCCTGCTGCACGTAGACAATCGGCTCGTTCTTGTCGTCGCGCAGCACGGCCGCTACCGGCACCACCAGCATGTGGCTGCGCATGCCGGTGTGCACCACCGCGTCCACGAACATGTCTTTCTTCAGCAGGCCACCCGGGTTCAGCGTCACCACGCGAACCGGCGTTGTGCGCGTGTTAGGGTCCACGAAGCTTCCAATATAGGAGACCGAACCACGGAAACTGCGATTGAACGAAGGGTTGGTTTCGTCCACCGGGTCTCCGCTCTTGACCGCGGGCAGATCACCCACACCGTGGAAACGTCGCTGATGGCAAAGCAGACCGTTTGGCCCGCCTGAATCACCATGCCCGGCGCCACCAGCTTCTGCACGATCACCCCGGCAATGGGCGACCGCACCGCCAGTTCCGTATTGACCGCGGACCCTTGCTGCTCCGCCGCCTGGATGTCCTGGCTGGTGATGCCGAAGATGCGCAGCGCCTGCAGACTGTTCTGCACATCCGTGGTAGCGTCGTTGTAATCCGCCTCGGCGCTCTCGTAGTCCTTCACGGCAATCGCGCCGCGATCCAGCAGTTCCTTCATGCGGTCGACAATCCGCTTGTTGAAGACTTCGCGATTGCGCGCCTTGCGATAGGCCGCAATGGCATTGGCCACGTCCGGGCTGGAGACGTACAACAGCGGTTGATCTTTCTGCACCGGCGTTCCCAGGTCCACGAGAATCCGTGAAATCGGGCCGTTGACCTGGGTGATGGCCTGGGTGGTGTGGTCGGCATCCCAATCCACAGTGCCGGTGGTGTGAACGGCTACAGGCCAGTTGGCCGCATGCACCTCCGTGGTTTTCAGGCGGGCCAATTGTTCCGCCGGGACGGTGAACAGGCCTGGCTGTTCGCTCTTCGCCTCTTCCGCAGACTTGTATTCCGCTTGCTGCGCCCGTTGGCAGGCAGGTTGCGCCCACACCAGCGCTAATCCCAAAACTATCGGCCATAGCCGCATATGACACTCCTGATTCCGCTTGCAAATAGTAACCATTGGGTCCACGCCGGATTGCCGGTGTGGATTGCCAGGGTCATTTTGAGGGGACACTAAGCGGTAGGGGGAGCTCGCGAAGGACTGGGGATCAGCAGAACGTCCGTGGTGGTTTCGAAGTGTGCCGGCGGCGCCAGCCACACCACCTGAAAAACCGGAGCGAGGGCCGTGGTGACGCTGGTCTGCAGGAACGGCAGCGGCCCCACATGACACAGCAGGCAGCAGTGATCGGGAGAATGGTGCGACTCGTTTTGCGCCGAGAGCGCCGCGGACTGCGCCAGCAAAGTCACGCACAACAGCAGGAGGACCAGCAGAAGCCTCCTATCGCCGTGGTGCTTGCGCGTCATCGTTTGCCGGCCTCCCCTCGGTTGCGGCACACATACCATGTGTGATTACGCACCGTACAGGGGTAAGGTTATCAGATCCTCGGGCCGTAGGCAAAAAACGGGGGAGTCCGCCCAGGAACGTTCTGCTTGGAACGTTCTTGCCTGGTTTCAGAGTTTGGGATACACTGAGGCGCTGATCGTACGTTCCTAGGCCGGTGCGGTAGTGCGGTCTTGGAGAGGAGACTTGTATGCCTGATGCAGTTCGTCCGGTGGCCCCAAAACCTCCGCAGCCGGCGAAGAAGTTGAATGCGGGCGCGGGGTCCGCCCAGCGAACCGTAATGCCCTGCGGGGCTCCCCGCGTATACCGTCCGAACAACGCCTTGCCCCGAGTGGGTGCTGCTGCTCTGCCCGGCCGTCCGGCAGTGCAGAGGGCTGTGCCTGCAAACGGTTCCGCTGCTAAGAAATTACCCGCGGGTCAATCGCCGGGCCGGCTTGGCGCGCCACCCGTCTATCGTCCGGATGTCAGAAAACTCGCCCAGCCGAAGGTTGGCTCCCAACCGGGACCGGCCGGCGCGGCAACGGCTCCTCCGGTCTATCGTCCGCTGGCGAACCCGGTCCGCGTGCAGGCCAAAGTGGTGCATCCGCCGCAACCGCAAGGCCCGCTGACGGCCGGGCTTCCGCACTCTCCGCAGATGCCGGCTGGAAACGTGAGGACCCCAACCGCCGCAGCGCCACCGCGCGGAAACGACTCGCGCCAACGCTTATCGCCGGCGGCCGGAGCCTGGCACAGCCGGGCAGTGCAAAGGACCGTCACCGTAAACGGGCACGTCTACACGCCGGAGGATCTCAACCAGCACCTTTGGGATGAGAGTCACAAGGAGGACGCCGAGCTGGTATGGCACGATGAATACCGGGAGGCGGTCGCCGATTTCTCGGCGGCAGACAAGGTTTTTGGGACGGAAATCGATCTGATTATGGGTCTGGCGAGCGCATCGATGGCGCGTCGAGCGGCTATCAAGGAAGAGGTAAAAGACAATGCAATCGCGCAGGCACTATTCGATGGACACGAACTGACACTGGCGCGCGAATTCGCGAGGGATTATGACAACAAGAAAAACCCGATGATCCCGTTATCCCTCATGGTCAAGTTGCGCGCCAAGGGATGGCTCAAGATACACGCCGATAAGTACCGCGAGAGCACGGGTGGACAAAATGGCATGATTTACTCTTTCCAGGTGACCGGGTTCGAGAGGCGTAAGCCGGAGCTCGCCGAATGGCATGTCCACTGGGAATCCGGAAAGAAAGCCGGAAGCCCGGGCTGGAAACGAGGAAAATCAGGAGCAAAGGTGGAAAACGAACGCCAGGAGATCGACCAATTGAGAGTGATTCTGGGAGACATCTGGGGCGAGGTCAAGAGCTCCGGTAGCGGCGTTTGGGTGTAGGCAGGGCTCGCGCGTCATTTGGATCGACCATCGCCGCCCCCCGTTCGTCATAATGAAGAGTCAACGGGAACAGGAGAGGGCGATTACGCCAGAGCAAACTGCAATCGAGAGCCGGTCCGCCGCCAGCCGGGCAGCCCGGACGATCCGCGAGATTTTCGAATCCGGAAGGCCGCTCACCTACATCCGCAGCGCCGAAGAGCGGCGCGTGGGCAAACTGCTTCGCGTGGTAATGCCGGAGTTGGCGGTGTGGGAGTGGAGCCTCACCGAGGGACTGCGCCGCGATGGCGCGACGGCAGAAGCCGGCACCGAATCTCCGCGTGCCGTGCTGGATTTTATCGCGGCGCACGATGGCTCCGGCATTTTCCACCTNNGCACGATGGCTCCGGCATTTTCCACCTGAAGGATTTTCACGAGGCGCTGCGCGAATCGCCGGAGACAAGGCGGCGCCTGCGCGACATTTATGAGAGCTGCCGCGACCAGCGCAAGTACGTGGTGATCACTTCACCGGTGCGGTTCATTCCGGAAGAGATCGAGCGCAGCATCATGTTTCTCGAGTTGCGGCCGCCCGACATCTCCGAATTGGTCGACCTGGTGCGCGAAGAGGCGCCCGTGCTCGCTCCGCACAGCCTGGATGGAGCCGGCGAGCCCCTGCTGGAGCAACTGGCGCGGGCCCTGCTAGGGCTAACGCTGGATGAAGCTGGGTACGCGCTGCGCCGCGCGCTCTCGGCGAATCCGTGCATGGGGCCGGACTCGATTCCATACCTGCTGGAAGAAAAGCGGGTGCTGGTGAGCCGCAGCGGCGTGATCGACTATGTGTCCGACGGCACCAGCCTGGGCGAGGTAGGCGGTCTGGAAGGCCTCAAGAAATGGCTGATCGAACGGCAGAAGCTGTTTCAGATGCGCGATCAGTTGACCAACGAAATCGTCCCCAAGGGCCTGCTCATGATGGGCATCCCGGGCTGCGGCAAGAGCCTCTGCGTGAAGGCCATCGCGTCCTGTTTCCAACTCCCGCTGTACCGCGTGGACATGATCGAAATCTTCTCCGGGCGACACGGCAAAGCGGAAGGAGTGTTCGTTGAGGCGTGCAAGATGATGGAGGAGATGGCGCCCGCGGTGCTGTGGTTCGACGAAATCGAAATGGGAGTGACCTCAGCGGAATCCGGCGGCGAGCAGGGACGAATCTTCGCGTTCTTCCTTACCTGGATGCAGGAAAAGACGCGCGGGCTGTTCGTGGCCGCGACGGCCAATCGCATCGACCTGCTCCCCGCCGAGATGATCCGCAAAGGCCGCTTCGACGAAGTCTTCTTCGTGGATCTGCCGCACGACGACGAACGGATCGACATCTTCCGCATCCACCTGGTGCGCCGCGGGGTGGATGCCTCGCAGTTCAACCTGGCGAACCTGGTCAGCTTCACCGTGGGATGGACCGGCGCGGAAATCGAGCAGTGTGTGGTCTCGGCAATGACTCAGGCGCGCCTGGCGGATCGAGACGTGACGGAAGAAGACTTGATTAAGACTTCAGTGAAAATCGTGCCACTCTCGCGCACCATGAAGGAACAGATCAATCACATTCGAAGCTGGGCTTTCGAACGGGCGGTAAGGGCGTCACCGAATCCCACGGGTCGGTGAGATCAAGGGAAGAGGATTGGCCGAACGTGTTGGCGTAGGCGCTCAATTTCGCCCGAATTGTGTCGAAGGAGATCGTGGCTCCAGGTAGTGTAGGTGTCTTCGCGACAGTCCTTCGCCAGCGCCCTGCCGATCGTTTCGAAAGAGCCGAGATTCGCCCGCTTGAGATCTTCCGGCTCGGTCCAGGCGCCGAGTACGAAGACTCGACTGCTGAGATGATCGGGAATGAAACCTTTGGCTTCCGCCATCCTATCGCCGCGGCCGTCGAAATCGATCAGGAGGATCATGAATCGCTTCGGAAAGCGGTCCATTTGACTCACGTGCTGTGACTTGAAATGAGTCAGAACTTTATGCCAACCGCCCGCCTCCCCGAGTACTTGAATCCTGTGAGTTGAGACCTCCCCATTCAGAAGAAAACCGTTGGCTATTTCGCTGTTGGCACGGTCTTCGGGCAGCACGAAGATGTGTGGCTGATGGCTGTTGACGCTCATGGTTCGAGATCTCCGCGAACCAGTGCGTCGACTAGGTCGCCGCCGACCTGCAGTTCGCTCAGGGGGCGTATGATCGTGGGCTCAAGGTGGTTATTCCTGTATAGGACAAGCGTATTCTCGTCGGAGAAACGGCGAATCGCTTCTTGATTGTGGGAGGTCGAGATGAATTGGCCGCCGGATTCGAAGGCTTTTCGAAGAGAGATCACAAAATGGCCAACCTCGGAAAGAGCGAGATAATTATCCGGTTCATCCCAGAAACAAAGCAGGGGGGCATAAGCATCGTTGGCCGCAAGAACCAAAGCGCATATCATGAAGCATTTCTCGCCATCGGACAGATCTTTCAAGGACACGAGTAGGCTCCCTTGTCCACTGGAGAACTGGACGACAAGGCTTCGAGAATCTTTGCCGGTGACCGGATTCTTGATGTCTTTCATGTCCGGCATTACCTGCTTTAAATATTCATCGATTTTGGCATATGCAGCTGGTGCGTACCCAACAATGCCTGCGAACCAAGCTCCAAAGTCCGTGACCTGAGAATTCGGCTCCAAGGTTTCCTGTTCTGAGTCCCCAGTAATTAAGGCGGGAATCGGCCGAAGGATGAGCATCCGAGCAAGCCACTGTTTGAAGATAAACAAAGGATCCGTCTGTGATTGTTCCTGAACAATCGGCAGAGCCACCAAGTGCCAGTCAACACGGAACTCCGCCTCCTTCCCTTTACTCGTCTTGGCAAGGTGGACCTGTGCCGCTTCCCGGGAATAGACGGGCTTGCCGCCAACCGCGAGCTTCTCTTCCCGCACGCGAAGTTCCTTGAATCCCTCTGGAAATTCGAAAGCAATTACGTACTCGTAGATCTGGCTGCTCAGCTCAACCTCGATTTCAAATCGCATTGGCACGTCTTTGCGCCCACGCGAAAAGTCCTTGGGCTTCACCAGGTTGTCGACCCGGTTTGTCCCGCGAGCGATTCTCTGAAGAATCTCCAATGCAAACGAAACTGTTGTCTTGCCCGAGCCATTCTTGCCGATCAGCAGGACGGACGACTTCCCCGACACCGGCAGTTCGAAGTTTTCCAGGCAGCGAAAATTATGGACGTAGAAGCGACGTATCACAAGAGAATCATAGCGCGCTTACCCCAAGTCCAACTCCATCGAGACATTCGAGCGCGCATACGGCGACGGCTCCAGCCGTTCCGGCGGAAGATGGCGGAAGCCCAGCGATTCGTACAGGTGAATTGCCGGCAGCAGCTTCCGATTCGTCTCCAGAAAGAGCCGGCGCGCTCCCGCAGCGCGCGCTTCCGCGATCACCTTTTCGAGCAGGCGGCGGCCGATTCCGGCGCCCTGGGCCGATTCCGTCACGGCCATCTTGGCAACCTCGAATTCACCCGGACCCGTGACCAGCAGAGCGCAACAGCCGATCGGCTCACCGTCCCGGACAGCGAAAAAGATCCGGCCGCCGCGATCTAAGATGCTTCGCTGAGGATCTGAGAGCGATTCCTCGTCCTTGGGCTCCAGGGCAAAGTAGCGGACAATCCACTCTTCGTTGAGTTTGCGAAACGCAGCTTCGTCCCCTAGCAGGAATTCGCGAATGGTCAGTTCTGTTTGCGGAATCATAGCTGTTTCCACCAACAGTACGGTACGAACGCTCCAGATGTCCAATAGCTGGAATATGCTTATTTATATCGTACACATATGAATGACGAAATCGAACTGCGCCATCTCCGCTACTTTCTGGCCGTGGCCGAGACGCTGCATTTCAGCAAGGCCGCGGAGCGCCTGGGGATCGCCCAGCCGCCGCTCAGCCAACAGATCAAACGGCTGGAACAGATCCTCGGTCACCGCCTCTTCGATCGCACGACTCGCGGGGTGAAGCTGACACTCGCCGGCCAGCTTCTGGCCGAGCGCGCACGCAGCACTATCGAAAAGGTGCACGACGATATCACGCAGGTGCGGCGGCTGGGCCGCGGCGAAGAGGGCACACTGACCGTGGGCTTCAGCGGTTCGGTGATGTTTACCGAGCTTCCCGCCGCCATCGAAAGCTATCGGCGCCGCTATCCGAAGGTGGAGCTCCGTCTGCGCGAACTGGTCACCGCGGCACAACTCTCCGCCCTGCTCGATGGAACGCTCGACCTGGCCTTCCTGCGGGATGGCGACACCACCGAAGGCGTTCAGGTGAGCACTCTCCTGAAAGAGTGCTACCTCGCCGTGCTTCCGGAATCGCACCGCCTGGCGCGCAAGCGACAGTTACACGTCCGGGACTTGCAGCCAGAGCCATTCGTGTTCTTTGCGCGGCGCATGGGGCCGCTCGCCTTCGACCGAACCATAACCTGCTGCGAACGAAACGGATTTCGCCCCAACATCGTCCAGGACGCACCGCAATGGCCCACTCTGGTACGCCTGGTAGCCGCCGGGCTCGGCGTTTCGCTCGCTCCCGCCTGCGTAGCGAACGTGGCGATCCCGGGCGCAGTCTACCGCGAGGTCCACGCGGCGTGCCGCACGAGCATCGATCTCGGGATCAAAGCCGGGGCGGACAAGGTCCTGGTCAGGAACTTCATCGAGATCGCGCGTGGGCATTTCGGCGAGTAGCCGCTACAGAGGCCGCCGCCGGCGCGCGTAAATGGCGCGAACCACGCTGGCGGGCGCAGCGGGCTTATCCGATCGAATGGCGCGCGCCACCGCCGCCTTTACAAACTTGCGGACGAACGGGCGCTTCAGATCGTCCACCGACGCGATACGGATGTGGCGGACCTGGCGGCCCGTGCCCTGCAGAATTCCCTGCGGGTCGGGCAGGTCCGCACCGTGGGTGAATCCCAGGTTCACCCATTTCGCGTAGACCGCGATGTGGATGCAGGCGTCGCTGGGACGTCCCGTGAAGCTGTAGCCCGAAGCCACAGCGCTGTAGGCATCGTAGATCAGTTCGACAGCGCCGCGCGCTTCCTCCATGACCAGTCTGCGGACAGCCAGTGCTAGGTCCGTGATCTCTGGACCATAAACAGCGAGAAACTTCAGGTGCTCCGGATTTGGGGGAGGGACAGGCGCGGCCATTCCTACAGTCTCTCTCGAAAATGGCTGTCTGGCTATGTAGGGCCGACTCTTGATACCCTCGAAAATCCCGAGTCGTGTATCCGCCGCAAATCCGTGTTACCCTCGAAAATCCAGGCCCGGCGACAAGATCGCCGGCGTTACCTACGCCTATTTTCACACCATCGTTGCCTGCGAGCGGGCACCCCAACACCCTCGAAATTCGCCGTCTTTTGGCGAATCTTCGTGCCTGGCTCGAATTTGCCCCTTCGCGAAATCCCGACGCGTTCTCCCCCCATTTTCAGACCTATCGTTGCCCGCGTGCGGCGCCCCAACAGGGTCGAAAAACCGGCACAGCGAGCGGGTAACGCCGGTTTTCCATGAAGTTTCGCGGGCGGTCCGCCCCTAATCGACAGACGACAAAAAACGATCGTCTGTCCTACTCGGCCATCCGGAGTCCTGTTAAAAGCTGGCCCGCACCGCGAACTCCACTCCGCGTGGCAGGTTCTGTTGCGACAGAGGCACGCGACCGAACGTGGAGTCCGACGGGTTGGTATCGGGTGCCGCGAAACGCGGATGGTTGAACGTGTTGAAGGCGTTGGCGCGCAGTTGCACGCGCCAGCGTTCACTGACGTTAAATGTCTTGTACAGTCCCACATCCAGGTTGTTGACGCGGCTGGCTCTCACGTCGCTCCAGCGCGAGGGGTAGCGCTGCACGTAATTGGCGAAGTCCTGGTAAACGCCGTTCTTAATGGTGTCGCCGGCCACCGGAACGTAGCTATAGCCCGGCAAGCTCTGCACCCCGGTCCACGCCGGATAGGTCGCCAGCGTGGCCAGGGTGGTGTTGGAATTCGGGAAGGGATAGAACTGTGATGTGTCAAACCACTCATTGAGGGACTGCTTGCCGCGCGGCAGGGAGAGATCCTTGCCGCTAAAGAACGACGCGGTGCCGAAGACTACCGGAACACCCGATTGGATGCGGTAGTTGCCGCTCATTTCCCATCCTCCCACCAGGGCATCGGCCCATTTCGGCATGGTGCGGCCGAAGTGTCCGCCGCGGCCCACCGGCACTTGCCAGATGGGCGACACACTGAACACCAGCGGGCGATTCTCGCCGCCCAGTTTGTGCTCCACCAACGGCCCGGCGATCTGCGGGCCCAGGAAGGATGTATCTTCGTAGAGCTCCGACCACGTGAAGGCGGTGAGCAGACTGATGCCGTGTGAAAAGCGATGCTCCACGCGGCTTTGCATGCCGTCATATTGATTGCTGCCCGTGGGATTGTTCTCGGTGATCCCGCCCATGAGCGGATTGGGATTGAGCAGTTGGTTGAGGGCGATGGTCTTGGAACTGTAGATGGAAGCGCTGGGGCTGATACCCGGCAACTGGTAAAAGGGGTTTGGTACCGTGACGTTCCATGGCAGCGTGGCGGGCGGCTTGCCTGTGGCGCTGAACACCGGGGTCTGTAACTGCTGCCAGAGTGTGAAGCTGGGCTCGTTTTCGTTCCAACCCCAGGAGATGTTGTACGTTTTATTGTGCGAATAGCCCATTTCGAACAGCCAGCTTTTCCATTGGCGTTGCAGGTGGAGGCTGTACTCCCAGGAGTAGAAGCGGTTGAGCTTCGAATTATCCCAATTGACGCCCCCGCCCAGGTTGGTCAGCGCTCCCAACGAAGCGCCAGTGGGGGCGTAGATGCCGCTGTGGAAGGGGTTGGCCAGCGTGTCGTAGGGCGTCAGATAATTATCCTGCGTGGCCACCAGGTCGGTCGTCCGGCTGAAGCCGTTCTGCCCTCCCGTCGGGAAGTCGGCCTGTGTGAACCGCCCGAATCCGCCGCGCACTACCGTGTCGCGGTCAATCTGATAGGCGAATCCCAGGCGCGGCTGCCACTCGTGATAGTCGGCATTCACGGCAGTGCGCGGTGTGCCGTTGACCCCGGCGAAGAGCTGCACGCCGGGCACCTTGAAGGCGCTCGCGGGCAGCAATTGCGCCAACTGCTGCACCGAAGAGTTGCTGGCGTTGGCCGCCAGGATGGCAGCGTAAGCCGCCTGCGCCGACGCACTGATGGGGTTAATCGCGTTGGGGTCGTATCGATCGGTCAGGCGATTGAACCGGTCTTCCACGGGCCGCTCATAGTCCCAGCGGAGTCCTAAATTCAGCGTCAGCCGGTTGGAGACTCGCCAATTGTCCTGGAAGTAAAAGCCGGTGAAATGCTGCGAGTACATGGCGCTGGCATTCACCGGAACGTTGCCGACGGCGGGCAGTCCCAGCAGGAACGCCGCGAAAGCCGAGCCGTCGCCGGTTCCGCCATTGTTGTTGTTGTTCAGCCGGGTCCAATAGTTGTGAAAGTCGAATTCGCCCTGGTTGCCGATGCCACCCTGGGCTTGCTGCAGCACCCAGAATTCGGCGCCATAGCGCATGCTGTGGTTGCCGTGGACGTGGCTCAGGCTGCCGCTCCAGATGTGATGCGTGTTGTTCGTGTATTGATCCGCCTGAGTTGTCCCGAAGCTGGCATAGTTGGCGATGGTGATGTACGGGAACGAAGGCTTCTGCAACTGACTAACCCAGGAGGCCGGGAAACCCAGTTGCGCGGGGTCGAAACCGGAACCGGTGCCATACGCCGGCTCTTCGAACCGGTTGAGGGTGTACCGCACATCCAGAACCTTGTTGGCGCTGATCACCCAGACATGATCCAGCCCGATATTCTCCGCGAGGCGCTCCGTCAGCGTGCCCGCCAGAATGCTGTCCGGGCCGAAGGTGTCTCCCGAGGACTGGTGCAGGTGGCTCCAACGGACCGTGCCGAAGCTGTGATTGGAATTGTTCCAGTTCTGGTCCACGCGCACCGAGACACTCGGAACGATGTTGCGCGCCTCCGAGGGCGGATTGTAGTTGTTGCTGGCGTTCCCGGTGTTGTCGCTCGGCATGTTGGGCGGCGGCAGATACTTCAGCATGGCCAACGCGATGGGGCTCAGCCGGTTCTGCGGAATCACCTCACCCGGAAAGGGAGTGCGATTTCCGGTAGAGGCAACCACCGTGAGCGGGTCATAAATCTGGATGGGGTAGCGCACCAGTTGCCCGCCGGTATTCGCCGTGGTCCACGACTGGCTGAAGTCGCCATTCCGTTCCAAAGCGGTGGGCAGCGAAGTGGGGCTGCTGCTGGGATAGACCTGGCGCGTCTCCTCAAAAGACGTGAAGAAGAAGGTCTTCTGCCGCCCGTCATAGACCTTGGGAATGCGCACCGGACCGCCGATGGTGCCGCCGAAGATGTAAATATTCTCTGGCGCCACAGAGGACCCTGCCAGGTTGCTCTGGAACGAGTTGGCGCCCAGTTGATCCGGCTGCGTGAACTCGTACAGCGTGCCGTGGTAGGCTTTGCTGCCGCTGCGCGTCTGCATGTTGATGGTGGCGCCCGCCTGGCGGCTGATGGCGGCGTCGTAGGCGTTGGTCTGTACGCGGAATTCCTGCACCGAGTCCTGCGAGGGAATAAAAGAGATGTATCCGCCGCTTTTGTTGTTAGGCGACCCATCAAGCTGAAAACTGTTGGACCAGATGTTGTTGCGGCCGCCATTGGCGGTGAAGGAAGATGCCCCGATGTACGACCACATATGCACCGGATTGTTGTTTTGATCCTGCTGCACCACCCCCGGCGAGAGCAGCGCCAGCAGCGACACCACGTGCGAAGAGGAAGGCATCTCCAGAATCTGGTCGCTGGTGATCACCGTGCCGGAAGTGGCCGAGGTGGTATCGATCAGCGGAGCCGCCGCGTTGACCTCCACCGATTGCGAGGATGAGCCCACCTCGAGCTGCACGTCGATCTGCTTGCTGTCCGCGGTCTGCAGTTCGATGCCGGCCCGCTCGCTGGTCTTGAAGCCCGGCGCAGAGATCAGGAAGCGATAGTGCCCGGGCAGCAGGAATTCCAGGGTCCAGCTACCCTGCTCGTTGGTCTTGGTCTGCACCTTCACGTCGGTATCCTGGCTGATCAGGACCACATCCGCGGCCGGCACCACGGCGCCTTGCGGATCGGTCACGCGGCCGCCCAGGATCGCACGGACTTCCTGGGCCCACAGGGCGGACCCGCTCATGGCGTACATCACCAGCAAGACAGGAATCTTGGACTTAACCATACAGAAGACCTCTTTGGGCTGACAGTATCTGGGTTCGCGATAAAATACAACGAAAATCAGCAGGCGCAGGATTCATAAAAAGTGAAACATATCTGCCGAGATCCTGAAGCCATCTGCGATTTGCCGGAAGTTCATTGGCGCTTGCGCGAGATATGGCGGCGGGTTCGCTGACAGAAGACTGCCGTCCGGGCTGCATTATCTGAACCGAGACTCGTCCCATGGGAGGCGGCCAACAGGACTCCGATCAATCGTTTTCGCGCCGTGACTTCCGAATTCTGGCCGAGCGCCCGTGCCTCTCCTACAGTTCCTCCGCTTGCCCGAGAGGCCTACGTCTGCGGCGTGAGGAGAACGTCGACTAAACCGATGCGGCCGGTTCGCAAGGAATACCCACTTCTCCACCAGTCTAAAATCAAATGTTTTGCTGTCGGCAAACTGGCCGACGATTCTTGCGTGTAGCTCACTTGGCCGTAAGTCCCGTCTCGGACTTTTGCTGCTGAAAGGGGCCAGTTACGGCGTCTGGGCGATCGCTCCCGCGAAGTCCTTGTCTGATCAACTGGAGGAAAAACGCCGGAGCGCTGATGTCGGGATGCGACGCGCCCCGTTCAGGGAGAAACATTGGGTGGCCCTTTACGGAATCCCCACTCGCGACTCCATCTCCACCGCCAGCCCCCATCCTCTGCGTTCGACGAGTGGACGTTTCCCGCATGCGAGACCACCGCGCGTTAGGCAATCGCCAGACCCAGCCCGCAGCCATCGGCGCTGTTTTCCACGCGGCGGAACGGCACGAAAATGTTCCGCAGCATGCTGTCGGGAACGCCAGGTCCGTGGTCGCGGACGCGAATTACGGCCCGCGTGAGTTCCCGCCGCAGCGAAGGCCTGATTAGCAAGGCGACAGACGACATACTTCGATCGTCTGTCCCACGATGTGGTCGCCGATGGCCAGTGAAGCCGTCGCAGCCGGACTGGGGGCATTCAGCACGTGCAGCGCATTGGGCCGGGAGATGAAACAGAAATCCTGAATGATGTCGCCATGGGGTGAGACACGCCCGCGCCTCCGGTATCCAGGTCGCCGGGTTGAATCTCCGGCACCAGGCGCTGCAGGCTCCGGCAGAACAGTTCGCGGCTGAAACTGCGCCGTAGTTCGTACCAGCACATGGAGGGGTAGCGGCGCATGAAGCGCCAGAAACCGCCGTAGGTCAGCGCGTCCCACAGGTCCGCCGCGCGGAAATCGGTTTTCTTATAGCCCTCGCGGGCAAAGGCCAGGACGGCGTTCGGGCCGGCCTCGATTCCGCCGTGGATCAGGCGCGTGAAGTGCACTCCCAGAAAGGGAAAACGCGGATCGGGCACGGGGTAGATGAGATGGCGCACCAGGTTCTGCCGGTTCGCGCGGATCTTGTAGTATTCCCCGCGGAAGGGCACGATGCGTACCTCCCGGCGTTCCCCGGCGCGCTCCGCCACGCGGTCGCAATGCAGGCCGGCGCAATTGATCAGGAAGTCCGCGGCGAATTCTCCGGCGGTCGTCTCGATCGTCCAGCCATCGCTGCGCGGCAGCATGCGATTCACACGCGCGCCGGTGATCACTTTCACCCCGCCGGCGGCGAGCTTCGCCACCAGCGTGGCGCACACCCGCGCATAGTCCACAATCCCTTCCTGGGGCACGTGCAGCGCGGCCACGCCGCCCACGTGCGGCTCGATCTCGCGCATCTCTTCGCGCGTCATCCAGCGCAGTCCTTCCAGACCGTTGGCCTTGCCGCGTTCCTGCACTGCAGGGCGCGTAGACGCTCGCCTTCGGTATCGTCGGCAGCCACCACCAGTTTGCCGCAGATCTCGTGGGGAACGCCGTTTTCCTGGCAGAAAGCGACCATCTGCCGGATGCCCGAAACGGCTAGTGTCGCCTTGATCGAACCCGGCTTGTAGTACAGGCCGGAATGCAGCACACCGCTGTTGTGGCCGGTCTGGTGCCGTCCCACCTCGCTTTCTTTTTCGAGTACAGTGACGCGCGTGTCGGGGAATCGCTGGTTCAGTTTATACGCCGTGGCCAACCCCACGATGCCGCCACCCACAATGGCTACGTTTTGTACCATGTGCTTTCAGCATAGCAACGGCAAGAAGACAGGGTTGTGGGCGGCTCGCTGGGCCCGCCGTACCGGCGGCAAGATCGACGGCGTTACTGGATATTCAGGAAGATT
>OKRF01000110.1:19665-20666 GCA_900290315.1 Candidatus Sulfopaludibacter sp. SbA3
GCCCGCCGTACCGGCGGCAAGATCGACGGCGTTACTGGATATTCAGGAAGATTGTGTTTGCGCTGACTCCGCCTACCGTTACCACCACCGGCTGTTTGCCCGCGGGGACGCCGGCCGGCACCTGGAAATCGATCTGAGTTTCCGCCACCAGGCCGCTGGGGATGCCCGCGAAGAGCGGAGTCACACTCACGCCGCCGATCGTCATGGTCAGCGGAAGCCGCGAATGCGGCAGCTTGGTGGGGTCGGTGACGGTGGATGATGGCGTGGCGCCGGTGGCCAGCGTGGGGGTCACATCGCCTTCGCCCGTCATGAACAGCAGCAGTACACCATCTCCTCCGGCCTGCGCCGTGCTCACGGGCGCGCCGGTCGAATTGTCATAGGCAGTCGGTAGCAGGCCCGGGGCCGCGGCCGCCACCTGGAACGGAAAGGCCGCGATTTGTCCGTTGTTGTTGATCGCCAGCATGGCCGGTCCCGCGCCCGCTTCATAAGGCACCTGCAAGTTGATCTGCCCGGGAGAAACATAATACAGGGGCGCGGAAAAGCCGTTCACCGTCGCACTGACGCCGGACATGCTCAACGGAAGCGGCAGTTGGGTAGCCTGCGCGGTGGCGTTCGCGAGTTGCGCGCCGTAGACGCTCAGAAACATCCCGGGAGCCGCGGTTGCCCCACCGGAGAAGGCATTGCTCACCGCCGTGATCTGCGTAGTGGAAGAGCCGCCCACCACCAGAGTTACCGGGACATTCACCACTTGCGGCAGCGCGTCCACCGCCTGGATGCTCACCACCGCGGTGTACACACCGGGCGAGAGTCCCGCGGTGTTGGCCTGCAGGTTCACCGGGCTCGATCCGCTGGCCAGTGTGGGGGTCACGGTCAGCCACTTGGACGTGAGATTGGCCGGCGAAACCGAAGCGGTCCACTGCGGCGAACCGGTCACGAAGTTCAGCGGCACCGACACGAAAGTGCTGCCTCCCGGTGCGGTGAAAGAAACCGAAGATACTCCG
>OKRF01000110.1:20673-22056 GCA_900290315.1 Candidatus Sulfopaludibacter sp. SbA3
GTAAATGACGTCGCCAGAGTGGAACTTACCGAGGTCCCCAGACTGGACGTTCCGGCAATACGCAAACTGGTTGCCGTGGGCGGCGTAGTTCCGCTGAAGCAGACCGTGCCGCGCAGCACGCCGAAGGGCGCCAGCCGGTAGGTGCCGAACACGCTCTGGATCTGCGACGTCAAGCTGGTGCTACCGGCGCTGAAGGTGCTCAGCGTAGTCGGGTAGCCGCCGGTTTCCTGCACTGCCACCTGCTGCGGCCACTGGCACGAAGGGTCCGCCTGCGGGTTCTGCTGTACCGTGGTGGTTGGGCTGGTGAGCGAGATTCCGGGGGTAGCCTCAGTTCCAAGCTGAGGGAGAAAAGGTACCGCCAGCGATTGCGTCCACTTATTTCCGTTGGCGTCCGTGCCGCTAAAGGAAAGCACGAGGTTCTGCGGCGGAGCCGAGACAGTAGTCTCTAATTCGCCGGTGGTGAGCGTCCCGTTGGCCGCCAGCTTGGGATTAGCGCCCAGGAGGCTGAGACTGTTGGCTCCGCCGACGCTGAATGACGTGATGGACGTGGCCACGCCTCCCTTCTCCACCAGGCCCACGGTAAAGAACCAGAGTCCGAATGCCGACTCGTACACGGGGTTGGGGGTGACAAATGGAACCACCAATGCCGCACCCGCCGGCACATTGAGAGAGATGCGGGCCGAGCCCTGCGAGGCATTGTAGACACTGTCGCCGCTATAGACCGCCCTCACCGTGCCGTTGCCGGAGGCGATCAGGGTGGCGCTCATACTGGCGGCCGCGGTGGCAAGTCCGCCGGACACCGTCAGCGGCGCACTGCCCACTGCGATATCGTTGCTCAGAAACGTCAGGGTGCCACTGGGAGGGTTTCCGCCGCCAGCCACCAAAGCGGATAATTGCACCGTGACCGTGTCGCTCAGATTGAATGCAGTGTTAGGACTCACCATCAGGGTGGTAGAGGTGGAGGTGCCGCTCTTCCATTCCATCACCAGGTTGTAGGCATCCACGGAGCCGAGTCCGGTGGTCATGTCAAAGCCTGTTCCCGCGCTCCAGCCCACCAGGCCGTTCACGCAGCCTGGGCTGCCTTGTTCACAGGGGACTTTATTATCGCCAGTGGTAATGTCGTGGAAGATGTCGCTGGTAGACTGCGCCAGGCGGTACAGCGCCGGATTGACATTGCCCAAACCATTGCCTCCGGCATGTTGATTGAGCAACGCCAGAATTCCGGCAAAAGCCGGGCTGGATGCCGAGGTGCCGCCCACCAGGTACGAGCTTCCGTTGGAAATCTCCAGGTATGGCACCGTGGTGGAGGCCGGCAGGGAGACGTCGGGAAGATCGCGTGCGTTATCGGCAGCCACACCGGGGCCGGTTTGCCATGCCGGCTTT
>OKRF01000110.1:22063-28151 GCA_900290315.1 Candidatus Sulfopaludibacter sp. SbA3
GGGAAGATCGCGTGCGTTATCGGCAGCCACACCGGGGCCGGTTTGCCATGCCGGCTTGGGGTACAGGGTGCTGGCTCCGCCGCCCGAACCGTTCCACGCCCTTTCCGGGACATAAGAGAGTGCTGAGGCGCTATTGGCATCATTCTTGGAGCTCCAGTAAGTGGTGCTGCTATCCGTGAACTCGGTGCCCCCCACGGCGGTCATTTCGGGGAAACTCGCCGGATACGAAACGGTCGGCCCCTGGGTGGCTTCAGGAGTGGCGTCGAACCGGTCGCACGTGGCCGCCCCGGAGTCTCCCGATGCGGCGAGCCAGGTGATGCCTTCGGCGTTGGCCTGCTGCGCGACCGCTCGGAGCGCGGTGCTGTTGAACGACTCGCATCCGTAATAGCTGATGCTCATCACCGGCGCCAGGTTTTGATCCACCGCATACTGCGAAGCGGTGAAGACATCCGAGGAGTATGCATAAATGACGTTCGCGTTGCGCGCTACCGCACCCGACCATTCCAGATCCAGATCGGCTTCGATCAGATCCTTTGTCACTCCCGGGTCCGTACCGAACAGCATCACCTGCGGGTCGTTGGCCGGCAGGTTGAAGCGACTGCGAAAGCTCCGGATGTCGGAGAGGTGAATTCCGGTCTGGCCCACGATCGCGATGCTCTGGCCGGTGCCGTCGATGCCCGCCGTATAGAGGCGCTGGAGATCGAAGATCGTGGCGAAATCGTCCGGCGCCAGACCGCGCCCGGAAGACACGCTCGACGTGTTGTAGGCCGGCAGGAGCTTGGCGGGCGGCTCCAGGCGGAAATCGTCCAGCCCGCGGATACCGGCCACCACGCCCGCCAGCGCCTCCGGAACGGAAGGTTCTACGGCATTCGCAAAGTGCGTCTCGCCGTCCACCAGGTAGCGATGAATCTCGGTGTGAAAGGCGTGGTTGGCCTGTGCCGCGGTGCCGCTGAAGGTGATCCAGTGCCGCCCGCGCGCCACATCGTGAATCTGAAAGCCCTCCCCTTGCAGCCACTTCGTAACCTTGACCAGGTCATTCGCACTCAACCCGAAGCGCTCTCCGAACTGCTCCGGCGTCAGCCAGCGGTGATAATTCGGCGAGCCTGGCTTCTGCTGGTCCGCCAGGAACCCGGCGAGCCCCGCGGCCCCGCGGCGGGCTGGAAATGCAGGGTCGCGTACGAAATCGCGGTGGCAGGGTCCAACCGGCCTTGGTCGTTCCGCACCTGGGCCCTGGGATGAATATTGCCCTTCAGGATAACAGTACGGCTCGCGTCCACGGGGCCCGCGATGCGGTCTTGCGCTGCCACCAGTGCTGCCGCGGCAAGCAACATCAGAGACACAGTTCGGCTGAGTGTGATGATCATGAGTTAACACCCGTTATCACCTGTGGCGCAGGTCGCGGAGAACGCCATGCGAGGTGGTCCCATTGTATAACAGGCCCCTCCCGGCATTCTTGTCTTGATGTTATACGCGTGCTTTGCTTCTGGGATAAAATCTACTTGTAGATGGTTTCAATCAGGCTGCGAATGTTGCGATATCTTGCGACTACGCTCGGCTTGTACGGCCTCCTGGCTGCGAGCACCGCCCACGCCCAGACTGCGCCGAAGCCTCCATTCCAGTTCTCCAGGATCGACCTCCAACTATATGACGAAGCCAACGCGCTCGACCGCCTCCTGGAAAGCCGCGGCCTGGTGTATAGCGATCCGGTCCTGGAGCAACATCTCGCCGACATCGCCGCGCCGCTCCTGCCGAAGGAGTCGATGGAAAATGTCCAATGGCGATTCCGCATTCTCCGCGATCCCCTGGTAAATGCCTTCGCCCTGCCCAACGGGTCGATCTACATCAATACCGGCCTCATCGCGCGCGTGGAAAACGACGATCAACTGGCCGGCGTTCTGGCCCACGAAGCTACTCACGTCGCCGGCCGCCATTCCTATTTGTTCAACCTGTCGATGCGCAAGAAGACTGTCGCGATAACGGCACTCAGCGCGGCTGCCTGGTGGCTTCCCGTGGGGGGCATCTGGGGAGCAACCATTTATGCCGCCGCCAACACCAGCCAGGTGGTTCTGATCTTCACCATCTATGGATACAGCCGGGAAAACGAGCAGGAAGCCGATGTGAATGCCGTAGAGCGTGTGAAGCAGGCCGGGCGGGACCCAAACCAGTTCATTCGCGTCTTCGCCCTTCTCGACCGGAGACTTGAGCCCGAGCCGGTTCCCTTCATCTGGCGGGACCATCCTAAGACAGAAAAGCGCATCGCCTACCTGAAGCAGAAGCTCGGATTGGAGGGTGACGTTGCGGCCGCGCCGGATCCGGCTTATCTCGATCGCATGCGGCCGGTCTTCCTGCAGAACATTCAACTGGATCTCGACAGCCGCTGTTTCCGCAGCGCGGTGGACGGAGCGCAGCGATTGGCCGGCGCGCATCCCGACGATCCCGACGCCCTTTTCTGGCTGGCGGAGAGCTATCGCGCCCTGGGACCGCGGAAGCCGGCGCTGGGTAAAGAAGAGCAAAACGATTCCGGCCTGCGAAGCGCTTATGGCAAAATGATCAAGCAGACCGAGCAGGAAGAGACCGAAAAACTTGCGGGCACGCCCGAAGGCCGCGTGCTCATGGAAGAGCACCAACGCAAGGCCGAGGAATTGTACCGCCGGGCCGCCGGTTTGGATCCGCGGTTCGCGAAAGCGCAGCTCGGTTTGGGAATGCTCTACGAACAGCAGCACAAGCCGGATTCCGCGCTAATGGCCTACCGCAAATACCTGGAACTCGCGCCAAGCGGCGTCGATCGTGAACGCGTGGAGCGGCGTATGGCGGCGCTCAATTCCAAAGGAGCTTCCCAGTGAAGGGCCGGCTCCGGCTCGTCCTTATCGTTCTGGCCTGCGCCGCGGGAGCGGCTGAAGCGCGCGTGCACTTCTTTCGGGCGCATGTCCATCCCAGGCTCCAGGCGGGCCGTCTGGCGATCGGTAAGGTCGTGCTGCTCCCTCCGGAGATCGAATTCATGCGGGTCGGCGTGAAGGGCCCGGAAGGCAACTCCACGGAATCGGATCAGCTCGCCAGATCCCTCTATTCGGTGCTGGCAAGCGAGCTCGCCGCGCGCGGCGTCACGGTACTTCCCAACCCGATGGCCTCCGCCACCAGCGAAGCCAAGTACGCGATTGCCAACCTGCAGGCCAGGTATGACAGCGTCCGCACCCAGGTGAGCCGGAAACCTACGCGCGTGGACGACGGACATGTCACTTTGGGAGATGGAGTGGCTACCTTTGAACCGGCCCACGGGGCAGACGCGCTGGTTCTGGTGCGCGGCGCAGCCACCCAAGCCACGAAGGCCAAAACGGCGGCGTTACTCATCGGCTTCGGCGCGGTCTCCAGCTTCCAGGGAGACATCGGGTTCGTGGACGCGCGCACAGGAGAAGTGCTGGTGTGGACGCGGATCAACCGCTTGGGCGATGTATCCCAGGATCCCGCCGATCGCCTGGTGAACTGCACACGCAACGCGCTGCGCGACGTTCCCCTTCCCGCGCCGGCGGCCCGGTGATTTCCTCTCCTCTACTCCGCAACAAGTTATAATCTCACCAGATGGACGTCTTCGAGGAGTTAGTACGGCTGCGCAATCTGGGTCAGAAGTGCGCCCTGGCCACCATTGTGGAAGTGCGCGGCTCCATTCCCAGCTATGAGAGTGCCAAGCTCCTGGTGCGCGAGGACGGGTCCATGGCGGGCACTATTGGCGGCGGATGCGTGGAAGCCGAAGTGTGGAACGCGGCGCGGGAGGTTATCGAAACGGAAAAGCCCAAGCACCTCACTTTCAACCTGGGACAGGATGCGGCCTACGATAACGGTTTGATCTGCGGCGGCCAACTGGACGTTTTCGTGGAGCCGGTATTGCCCATTCCGCACGCCTTCATCTTCGGCGCCGGGCATATTTCCAAGAGCCTTTCCAAAGTGGCCACCCTGGCCGGGTTTCACTCCGTGGTGGTGGACAACCGCGAAAGCTTCGCCAACCGCGAGCGTTTCCCCGAGGCCGTAGAAGTGCACGCCGCCGAGTATGAAGAGGTCTTCCCGCAACTCAATATCAACGAGACCAGTTATCTGATCATCGTCACCCGCGGCCATCGCGACGATATGCGGGTGCTCAAATTGGCCATCGGCACGCCGGCGCGCTACATCGCCATGATCGGCAGCAAGCGCAAGGTGCTGAATGTGATTCGCGAGCTCGAAAAGGAAGGCGTTCCGCGCGCGGCTTTCGAGCGGCTGCACGCACCCATGGGGCTGGATATCGGCGCCATTTCGCCTGAGGAGATCGCCATCTCCGTGGCCGCGGAAATGATTGCGGTGCGCCGCAACGCGGCATCCCCGTGGCGCTCGCTTTCGATGTCGGTTTTTGCCGCCGAATCGCGAGCCGCGTTGGAAAAGTGAACTCGGCAGCATTGATTCTCGCGGCCGGTGAATCCCGCCGCATGGGCACTCCCAAGCCTCTGCTGGCATATCGCGGCGAAACCTTTCTGGATCGCCTCATCGGCTTGTTTGGCGCGCGCTGCTCGCCGGTGATTGTCGTCCTGGGCGCGGCTGCCGAACAGATTCGAGCCGGCGTGGTGCGCCCCGCCACCTTCGTGGTGAATGGCGACTACGCGCTGGGGCAGAGCAGTTCCATGCAGTGCGGCCTGCGCGCTGTGCCGGCCGGCGCTTCGGCTGTGCTCTTCACCCTGGCCGACCATCCCGCCGTTGCGCCGGAAACCCTGGACGCCGTGCTGGCGCCATCGGCCGCGCCTTTGTGCGTGCCGCGCTACCAGGGCAAGCGCGGGCACCCCATTCGCTTCTCGCGCAGTCTGATCGCCGAGTTTCTGGCGCTGCCGCCCAGCGGCGCCGCGCGCGACGTAGTCCGCGCCCACGCCCGCGAAACGGCGTTCCTGGATCTGGACGACCCCGGCATTGTCACCGACGTTGACGATCCCGAAGCCTATCGTCACCTGCTGGAGGCGCGCGGATGAAGCGGGCGTTCCAGATCGCCGGACTGTTGCTGGTGGTGCTCCTGGCGGTCGGCCTGGCGGCTCCGTATATCACTGCCGGCAAGTTTGGCGAGCGGTTGCAGGCTTCTCTGGAGCGCTCTCTGGGACGCAAGGTGGAAATCGGCCAGGTACATTTCAGCCTGTTCCAGGGTCCCGGCTTTTCGGTGGACCGGGTGACCATCCACGAGGACCCCACCATCGGCATTGAGCCCATCGTGTATGTAAAGGAGGACCAGGGCGGCGGCCTGACCGTCCGGCCCAGCCTCTGGTCGCTGCTCGGCGGGCGATTCGTGATCGCCTCCATCACCCTGGACACCGCCAGCATCAATCTCACCAAGAGCGGGCCGGCTTCCGACTGGGGCCGCTGGAATTTTGCGTCGTTCGTGAATCCTTCAGTCATGAGCCGCACCCCGGCCATCCATATTCGCAACAGCCGGATCAATTTCAAGTTCGGCGACCAGAAGAGCGTCTTCTACCTGCAGGAGACCGATCTCGACATTTCGCCTCCCGGTTCCATCGGCCGCGCCTGGCGTGTGGATCTATCAGCTCACCCTGCGCGGACCGACCGCGCCGCCCAGAGCCTCGGCTCCTTTCGCTTGAGGGGCCGGTGGTTTGTAGATCCGAATCGCGTGGATCTCGATCTCGAGTTGGACCACGCCGGCCTTGGCGAATTGACCGCCCTTCTGCGCGGGCAGGCCGGCAGCGTGCACGGCACCCTGACATCGCGCCTCCACCTGGGCGGCCCGATTCAGAACATCGGCATCGCAGGCCGCCTGCACATCGAGGATGTGCACCGCTGGGACCTGCTGCCTTCGAACAGGGGACGGGACTGGCCGCTCGATATTCGCGGCCGGCTGGACCTGATGGGGCAGCAACTGGAGTTGCAGACTACTTCCGCGGGCAACGTGGCCCTCCCGCTAACCGTGCGCTTTCGGGCCAGCGACTATCTTTCGCAGCCGCGCTGGGCGGTGACGCTCAATTGGAACCGATTCCCGATTGCTCCTCTCATGGAACTGGCGCAGCATATGGGTGCGGAGATTCCTCCCAAGCTGCAACTGGGGGGAACCATCGATGGCGCCATCGGA
>OKRF01000110.1:28161-28509 GCA_900290315.1 Candidatus Sulfopaludibacter sp. SbA3
TCCCAAGCTGCAACTGGGGGGAACCATCGATGGCGCCATCGGATACTCGGGGGCAGGCAGTTTGCAGGGCGAACTGGCCTTTCACGATACGGCCCTCACCATTCCCGATTCCCCCCCGGTCCGCTTTGAGCAAGCGTATGTTGTGGTGGGGAACGGCCACCTCTATCTTTCACCCGCGCTCGTGCGTACAGGCGACCAGGACCAGGCGCAGATCGAGGCCGATTACGTCATGGATCCGGGCACACTGGATCTCACCATCTCCACCGAATCCATGCAGGTGGCCTCGCTGCGCGCCCAGGTGGCGTTGGCCGCCGTGCCCTGGCTCGAACAGGTGCAGGCGGGCGAATG
>OKRF01000110.1:28519-35162 GCA_900290315.1 Candidatus Sulfopaludibacter sp. SbA3
TGGCCGCCGTGCCCTGGCTCGAACAGGTGCAGGCGGGCGAATGGCAGGGGCAGTTGCACTATCACCGCGACGCCGCCAAGGCTGGCTGGACCGGCGCTCTGCAGGTGCACGATGCGCAGCTTGCCGTGCCCGGCCTGGCCGATCCCCTGCAATTGGCCTCCGCGCGTGCACAGATCAATGGCGCCCGCGTGGACCTGGATCGCGTGCAGGCGTAGGCCGGCAAGATCGCCTTCACCGGCCAGTACAGTTACGAGCCCGCGTCCGCGCGTCCGCATCGCCTGCGCCTGCGCGCCGCCGAGGTGGATGCCGGCGATCTGGAGGACGAGCTGATGCCATCCCTCCGGCGCAACTCCGGCCTGATCGCGCGCGCTCTCGGCCGTTCCCGCCTGCCGGACTGGCTGCATCCCGCCTGCCGGACTGGCTGCAGGAACGGCGGGCCGATGGCACTTTGCAGATCGACGATCTGACTTTGGGCGGCGCTCACCTGGAGAACTTCCGTACGCACCTGTTGTGGGATGCTGCGCGGGTGGAGTTGGATAACGTGCAGGCCCTTGTAGTGGGCGCCTCCCTCACCGGCCGCATTACCACGAGTCTGCGCGGCCCCCGGCCCGCTTATCACGCAACTATGAAGATCAAGGGCGTGGATTGGGAATCCGGCAAGCTCGATGCGGAAGGCACGCTGGATAGCTTCGGCACCGGTGAGCAGTTGCTCGCCAATCTTACCTCTCAGGGCTTCTTCGTTGGTTCCGCTCTGGATTTCGGAGCTCCGGGCCCCTGGCGCGCCGTATCGGGCAACTACAATCTCACCTGGTCGCCCGCCGCCCCGCGTCTGCACCTCACCAGCCTCAGCCTGCGCAACGCCGAGGAGACATACACCGGCAGCGGAGCCACCCAGCAGGACGGCACAATGGTCATCCTGTTGACCAACGGTACCCGCGAAGTGCGCGTCACCGGACCACTGGAAAAGTTGAAAGTGGAAGAGCCCGGCAAGCCTTAAAGTAGTAGGGGATTGGTAAAATCTCCTCATGACACGTTTGGCGATCGGATTCCTGTTTCTCGCCGGCGTGGCACTCGCTGCCACGCCGCAAGAGTTTTCCACTTCATCGGGAACGCTCCAGCTCACTCCCATCCAACACGCCAGCCTCATCATCAAAGCCGGCGGAAAAGTGATGTACATCGATCCCGCGCAAGGCAGTTATGACGGACTGCCGCAAGCCGACTACATCCTGATCACCGATATCCATGGCGACCACATGGCGCCTGCCCTGGTGGCCAAATTGAAGAAGGCGTATACCGTGATTCTGGCCCCCAAAGCGGTGGCCGCGCAGGTGCCGGGCTGCACCGTAATCTCGAACGGCGAAACCCAGACGTTGGGTGCGTTTAAGATCGAAGCCATTCCCATGTACAACCTGAAGCCGGGGGGGTTCCACGAAAAAGGCCGCGGCAACGGGTACATTCTGACTTACGGCGGGAAGCGCTTCTACTTCTCCGGCGACACCGAAGGAACGCCCGAGATGAAGGCGCTGAAGAACATCGACGTGGCGTTTGTCTGCATGAATCTGCCGTACACCATGACGCCGGAAGCCGCCGCGGAGGCGGTCCGCGCCTTCCATCCGGCTGTCGTCTACCCCTATCACTACAGCAAGGAAGAGAACGCCGCCGCTTTCGCCAAAGCGATGGCAGGCAGCGGCGTGGAGGTTCGATTACTGAACTGGTATCCGAAATAGCGGTGAAGGACGGTCGGATGCCGTAAAAGGACCGGCGTTACCTGTCGCTGGAGGGCGGCGTCACGCCCTTCAGGCGCATGTACGGGCACATATAGCCGTACATTTCGTTGTTGTGAATGATGGTGGACTGGATCAGGGCGCTGAGCTTGGTGCGCTGCTGCCCGCCGCGTCCCGCGATCATCTCCATGGCGCTGGCGTCCATGGTGTCCCACGCGGCATCGCATTCGTCGAAGGATGCTTTGAGCGCGGCTACCAGGTCGGCCTTGGCGGTCTTGGTGGCGTCGATGGTTTTCTGCTCGCCCTTGATCATGGCGCAGGTGCGGATCTGTCCGGCAATGTGGCCGATCAATGCGCCGAAGGTGCGGACCTCCGGCGTGGGCTTGAAGGAGTAATTCTCTTCCGTCATCTTGTCGGCGGCCTTCAAGAGATTGCCTTTGACGCCTTCGTACTGGGCCCGCATTTCCTTCACCAGCGGGTTGGTTTGCGCCTGCAGGCCGCAGCCGGTCAGCGAGGCGGCAAAAATCCAGAGAGCGGTTTTGTTCATAGCAGAACTATGATACACAATCGGACCTATGGCTTCGGCATTCCTTCCGCGCCCCAATGCATGTTGGGTTGCGGACCTAATTGGAATCGCAGCAGGCCGCCCGTGACGATCTCCGCGTGCTGGATCCACGGCCGATTCAGTGGTTTGCCATTCAGCGTGACGGATTGTACGTAAATGTCCTTGGCGCTGTTCCTGGCCGCTTCCACGGTGAAGGTCTTGCCATTTTCCAGGTGTAAAACCGCGCGATCGAACTGCGGACTGCCCAGGGCGTAGATGGGCTGCCCCGGCAACACCGGATAGAAGCCGAGAGAGCTGAAGATGTACCACGAAGACATCTGGCCGGTGTCTTCGTCGCCCAGCCAGCCGGCGGGCCCGGGCTTGTACAGTTCATCTTCCACCTTGTGCACCCATTGCTGGGTCTTCCAGGGCTCGCCGGCATAGCATTGCTGGGTCTTCCAGGGCTCGCCGGCATAGTCATACATATAGATGACGTGATGGACAGGCTCGTTGATGTGGGCATACTGGCCCGTGCCCGCCATCTTGGCCTCGGTCATTTCTTGAATCACGTTGCCGTAGCCGCCCACTTTGAAATCGGCCGTGGTGCTGAACAGCGAATCCAGCTTCTTGATGAAGGCGTCGCGCCCGCCCATCAGTTCTATCAGACCGGGGACGTCCTGCTGCACACTCCACAGCCACTGCCACGCGTTTCCTTCGGTGTAGACTCCGCCCCACGCCAGCGGGTCGAAGGGCTCGATCCACGATCCGTCACTCTTGCGTCCGCGCATGAAACCGCTGCCTGCGTCGTAAAGATTGCGGTAGTTGGCGGAGCGGGCGATGAAGGTCTTGTAGTCGTCGTCTTTGCCGAGAGCGCGCGCCATCTGGGCCACGGCGAAATCGTCATAGGCGTATTCCAGGGTGCAGGCAACGGATTCGTGGACGCCGTGGTCGTATGGGACGTACCCCAGCTTGATGTAGTCTTCGATGCCGCTGCGCGCCTGGAAGGGCGGCGTTCCCTTTTCGGTGGAATCCTTGCGCAGGGCGGCGTACGCCTTGGCCACATCGTAATCGCGGATGCCTTTGGCATAAGCATCGGAAACCACCGAGTCGCCGTGGGTTCCAATCATGACGTTGGTCTCGCCGGGATTGGGCCACTTGGGAATGAATCCGCCCTCGTCATATGCGTTGAGCATGGCGCGGATGATCTCGGCATCCTTCTTCGGTTCGATCACGGTCAGCAGCGGAAATTGCGCGCGGAAGGTGTCCCAGAAGCCGTTGTCGGCGAACATTTCGCCGGGGTGCACCTTGCCATCGTAAGGGCTCCAGTGGACCATCTTGCCGGCGGCATCGGTCTCCTGCAGCATGTGCGGAAACTGGACGGCGTGGTACAGGGCGGTGTAGAAGGTCTTGCGCGCCGCCGCCGTTCCACCCGAGACTTCCACTTTGGCCAGTTGCTTCTCCCAGGCCGCTTTGGCGCGGGCGACGACGGGGTCGAACCCCTCGCCGGGCATTTCCGACCGCAAGTTGCGCTCGGCCTGCCCCACGCTGATCAGCGATACGCCGATGCGCACCGTCACGGTCTCGCCGGCCTTGGTGGAGAATCCCACGTAAGCTCCTACGTGATTGCCTTCGCGGCTGCCGGCGTCAGCGGCGATCGCGATTCCCTGCCCTTGAACGGCGCGCCCCTGCGGATTTTCGGGAATCTCCCAGGTGCCGTGGCGCGTGAACTTGTGATCGAAGAGCATGAAGAAATACTGTGCGAATCCGGGCGAGTTGCGCACGCCGGAAGCGTTCTTCCCGGTGATGGTGTTGCTCTCGGGGTGGATCTGCACGGCGCCGCCGCCGTGAAAATCGTCCAGCACCACATAGGCGTCTTCCGTCTTCGGATAGCTGAAGCGGAACGCTCCGCCGTGAGGCGAGGGCGCCATCTCTACCTTGACGTTGTAAGCATCCAGCAGCACGCTATAGAGGTACGGATGCGCCTGTTCGTTTTGATGCTGGAAGTGCGAGGAACGCACGCTTGGTGCGACCTCCAGGATCCCAGTGATGGGCATCAGCGAAAACGGACCGTAGTTGGACATCCAAGCCGAAGGCTGGTGCGTGGCCAGGAAGCCCTGGATGGTCTCGCGGAAGTACTGATAGGGCCATCCGCCCTCGCCCATCTGCGCCGTCCAGCCGATGGCGCCGAACGGTGTAAACACGCCGGGATAAGTGTTGCCGTGAGAGAGTTCGAAGGACGACCAGGTGCCCACCAGAGGGTCGGGCAGATCGGCCAGGCTTTGCGTGTGACCCACGCTGGCCAACAGCAGTAGAACGATGCCGCGTAGCATGATTATTTCGAAAGAGTGATGGTCTTGCCCGTGCGCGCCGATTCGCGCGCGGCGTCCAGAATCTCCACCACAATGACGTTATTCTCCAGGGAATTCAATCCGTACGGTTTGAACTTGCCGCGCGCCACGGCGCTGAGATACGAAAGCGAATCGCGCTCCTCGGGCTTCAGCGCTTCGGGCATGCGGGATTCCTCGTCCTTCTGCCCCGGCAGATGCACCCGCAGATTGTTGCCGCCGGTCGCAATGGCGTAGCCCTTCTCGCCGTACACTTCGAAATCCTTGCGGCTGAAGGGCCAGTTCCACGAGGCCTGAATGATGCCCTGCGCCTTGGGATACTGCACCAGGATGGTGGCTTCATCGTCCACCTTGGCGTAGATCTCGGGCTTGTTGGTCTGGGTGAGCGCGGTGACTTTGAGGGGATGCTGGTTGTCCATCATCCAGGTCATGAGGTTGGCGCCGTAGCAGCCGAAATCGAAGAGCGCGCCGGCGCCGTTGCGGACCGGGTCGGTGAGCCACGCCAGAAATTCTGGCTGCACGTGAATCTCTTTGGGACCCTGGTGGCCATCCATGGCGACCATCCGGCGGATGTCGCCGGCGGCCTTCTGCTGGTGCAGCAGGTTCCAGATTTCACCGTGGCTGCGGTACCAGGTGGTCTCGTAGTTGACCATGACGCTGATGCCGTACTTCGCCGCGGCGTCCTGTATGGCGCGCGCCTGTTTCATATTCACCGCGAGCGGCTTTTCCATCATCACCGTGATATGGCGCGGGGCGCAGGCTTCCACGACACCGGCGTGTCCGGCAGTATCGGTGAAGGTGGCGACGGCCTCGGGCTTGGCGGTGTCGAGCATCTTCGCCAGGTCGGTGAAGCGGACGTCGGCGGCCAGGTGGTTCTGATCGGCGTAGCGGGCCAGCAGCGTGGNNTCCGGAGACGTGTCCGTGGTTGAGACCCGCGATGGCGAGGCGCAGCGGCTTGGCATCGGGATTCTCCTGCGCCAAGGCAAATACCGGAAGGGTGGCGAGACAGGTGAGCAGCAGTCGGGACATTGCTTGTATGGTATCGAAATTCGGAGTGGGGTAGGTTGTTTGCGTGTGGACACGACGGGGCGACGCAAGATCGGACATTGCAGGTTCCTGATTTGCGTCCTGAAACTTACAGTTTGGGAGACAAGGAGGACATGGATGGGCGATGCCAGTTTCCGATAAGCATACTTTCGTCCACTTGGCTCGCAGCAGGATATATTAAATTGCGCCATATGCTTAATGCTTACTTGAATGACGAAATGGAAGAGAGTACTTCCAATCGGCCCTGGATACGGCGGCTTTGGAAACACCTCGCGTTCACTCTTTTGTTTTTGTGCTTTGATCGGGAGTGCCGTTGGGTTTGTCGCATTCAACAGTTCCACGGCCCAGGAAGCCCCCAGACCGGTAGATCTAGCGCGGCTTTCTATCGCAAGAGTATTTTGCAATCGGAGTACCCATCCCCGCACTCGGGTTGACGGCGTCAGAAATCTGTTCGATGGCGTAAAGGCATTGCAGACGCTGTAGAACATACCTCCTGCCCGGTCTCGGATGGCTGGGTAACGGTCCGATTCAAGAACCGAGTGGCCGTATCCCAAGTTGTGGTGGTCCTCGCGCCGGACGAAAACGCAAAGCTGAAGCCCGGCCAGGTCCCCTTGAGCTTTTCGGTCGACCTCGATGTCGACGGTTGCTCCGAGAGTGGAGAACTGGATCACCGGGCACCACCATCGCTACACACACTGTGAATCGACCTCCCTCAGCATCCAGCCGCCTATCCGACATCTTTTCTGTCACCTTTCCTCAATGCGCTGCCCGGACGGGCGGTACAAGGTCAAGGGAAAGACCGTCAACGTCACGCTAACCCCCGGATTAAGTGCGGTATTCAGAGGGAATTCGAGCCCGTAGGCTCGATTCGCCTGCCAATCTGAAGGCGTCCGGCCGCTTCGCCTGAGCGATACTACAGGGAGTGCCATCTTTCGCGCGCGCCCGATACAAGTACGTATTGTCCCTGCCGGAGCGCGCCCTCC
>OKRF01000110.1:35172-39990 GCA_900290315.1 Candidatus Sulfopaludibacter sp. SbA3
AGGTGCAAGGCGTGTATCCATCGGAAGGCCGGCTGGCGGAGAACTTCCTGCTCAAGCGATCCGCCAGCCACGGTATCGAACTGCTGGGCATCCTGGCCTTTCACGCGTCACCAGTGTGGGTGCTGGCGGCGCTGGCGGACGCCACGGGCGGCGGACGAAAACTGATTCGCGAGATTTCGCAGGCGCTCAAGGAAGAGGGACTGCTGGAGCGGGAATCTTCCTTCGAGACTATGGAGCAGGTGCTCGACGGGCTGGAGAAGACCAGCTCGCATCTGGCGGTGGCGCTCAACATGCCGCCGGTGAACATCGCCAACCTGCGTCACGAATGGGAGGGGTTCAAAAAAGAAGTGGCCGGCATTCCGCCGAAGAATGTGCCGGCTGTGGAGCGCGTGGAAGAGGTGTGGAACAACCTGCAAAAGACGTCGCGGGAGCAGGGCCGTTCGGTCTTCGTGCTGTCTTCGTTAATGGCCATCTCCACGGTGTCGCATCTGCCGGCCAACGTGTTCTGGCTGTCGAAGGCCACGCGATCGGCCGCGCGCCGCACCGGCAAGGTGCTGGGTGAGGCCATCCTGGATCATTACACGAATATGCTGGGCGAAATTGCACGGACGGGGTTCGCGGCCTACTGGCGCCGCGAGTTTCGCCCATACCTGAAGGGAGCGGCCGAACAGTTCGCCCCGCGCCACCAATCGCTCACCGAGCGCCTGCTGAAGTAGGGGAGACGATCGTTTTTTTTCGTCTGTCGCGATGGGCTTTCCGCCCGCGAAACTTCATGAAAAAACGGGAGTCGGTAACGCCGGCGATCTTGTCGCCGGTACGGCGAGCGAAGCGAGCCGCACACAAACCCGGCCCCTGGCCCCTGTTTTTCGACCCTGTCGCTCTATTCCGCAAACGTGGCGAGACAGACGACAAAAAACGATCGTCTGTCCTACGGGGCAGCGGAGCCGCAAGCACTACTTGCAGAGGCTGGCGAAATCGATTTCGGCTTGGCGGACCAGGCCTTCCAGCTCCTGGCACGGGCGGGTGCGCGTGTCCAGTTCAATACGCTGGCAGAGTGCCGCGAGAGAGTTGGCGCCTACCTGAACGGCGCTGCCCTTGATGGCGTGGGCCTGCTCTTTGACACGCGTGCCATCAAGCTGCGACAGCGCTTCGCGCAGGATCCCCAGCCGGCGGGCGGTATCGGTTTTGAACATGGCGATAATCTCCGCCACCAGTTCCGCATCGCCGGTGAGGGCCAGGTGCTGAAGAGTCTCCGGCAATTCCCAAGCTGCACCGGCCGGATTGATTTCCAAGGAAGACGGTATCATCCTGCTTCAGTGTTACGGAGTAATCCCTACTTGAGCAAGTTGTCGATAGTTAACATGGTTTGGGAACAACGGAGCCCCCAGTCTAGGTCGAAGGTAGAGCAACGCGATATTAACTAAAGTGGCTCTTGTTCGCTGTTCAGCCATTTGTGACACTCGGTTAGCGTGATAACTGGGTCCCTGGAACCGCAGTTTTCCGGGAAGAATTCCATGAAGGTTTGAGTGCCCCTGGACGATATGAGGTTATGGCGTTCCACGACAAGGGCCATGGCTAGGATCTACGGACTATACCGGATGGTAACGCGGCACCCCAGAATCTGGCGGCGGGCCCTGTTTTGGAGCCTGGCGCTGGCGATTCCAGCCTTGCTGGGCATGCACTGGTATTCCGCCTACGCCCCCATTGAGCGCCCCCTCAAGATCGGATTCCAGAACTCGCCTCCTTACCATTTCCCGGACGCCCACGGAAACCCTACCGGTCCCGCAGTGGACGTGATCAAGGCTGCCGCCGCTCGAAGCCACATCCGGTTGGAATGGGTCTTTGCGGCGGGCGGACTGGAAGAATCGCTGAAGACGGGGAAAACCGATCTGTGGCCGGTGGTGGTGGATCTACCGGAGCGGCGCGGAATTCTCTATGTCTCGGCTCCCTGGGCCAAACTCTCTTACAGCATGCTGGTGCCGGAGTCTTCCACTGTCCTGCGTCCGGCGGATTTGGGTGAAAAAACGCTCGCGGTGACCTCGCGAATCGGCAGTGACGCCCGCATTGGGCAGAAGTATTTTCCCGGTGCCACGGTGTTGAGCCGCTCGAGTCCCCTGGAAGTGGTGGCGGCAGTTTGTACGCAGCAGGCGGCAGTGGGTCTGATTCAATCCAACGCATTGAGCAGTCCCAAACAGGCCGATTGCCCGGAGCGGGTGCTGCGGCTGATCCCCATCGAGGGCGCGACCTTCTGGGGGGGCGTAGGCGCGACTCTTAAGAATCGCGACGCGCGACGCGCCGCGGACCGGCTGCTGGCCGCCATCGGCGAGATGGCCAACGATAGGAGTTTAGGCAGCATCGATTTTCGCTGGAACGCCCGCATCAGCGCGGAAGCGAGCACGGTATTCGCTTACCGGGATTCCCGGTTCTTTGAAGGCATCCTGCTGGTTGCCCTGATGGTGCTGGTACCTACCTTGCTGGTGACGATCTGGCTGGCGCGCCGCCTGCAACAACGGCAGGCGGAAGCGGCCAGCCGGGCCAAGAGTGAATTTCTGGCCAACATGAGCCACGAGATCCGCACGCCCATGAATGGAGTGATCGGCATGACCGGCCTGCTGCTGGACACCGATCTCTCCAGCGAGCAGCGGGATTACGCCGATACGGTGCGCAAATCCGGCGAAGCGCTGCTCACGGTAATCAACGACATTCTGGATTTTTCCAAGATCGAGGCCGGAGGACTGGTCATCGAATCGTTCAGCTTCGACCTGCGCCAGGTGATCGAAGAGGTCGCCGAGATGCTGGAGCCGAAAGCGGAAACCAACGCCATCGAGCTGATCGTGCAATACGGGCCCAATATGCCGCGGTACTTTTCGGGCGACGCAGGCCGCATCCGCCAGGTGGTGACGAACCTGGTAGCCAACGGCGTCAAGTTCACCCACCAGGGACACGTCCTGGTGAGCGTACAATGTGACGATGCCAACCTGAACCACGCCGTCATGCGGATTACGGTGGCCGATACCGGCATCGGTATTCCGCCGGATAAGCTCGCGACGTTGTTCGAGAAATTCACCCAGGCGGACACATCCACCACGCGCCGCTATGGCGGCACGGGATTGGGTCTGGCCATTTCCAAGCAGTTGATTGAATTGATGGGAGGCTCCATCCGGGTGGAGAGCATTCCGGACCAGGGCTCGCGGTTCATCTGCACCCTGCCGCTGGAAGTGGACTTCGCGCCGGCCCCGCAACCTCTGCCGGCGGCGGACCTGAACGGGCTGCGGGTACTCATTGTCGACGATAACGAAGTCAATCGCCGGGTGGTGCACGAGCAGATTATCAGTTGGGGCATGCGGAACGGCAGTTTCGAAACTGCGGAACACGCGCTGCAGGGGGTGCGCGAGGCCAAAGCCGCGGGCGATCCATACCACTTTGTGATTGCCGATTTCCAGATGCCGGGCATGGACGGAGCGACGCTGGCCGCGGCCATTAAGCGCGATCCGGCGATTCAGGACACCCTGGTGGTGATGCTCACCTCCATCGGCGACTGGCGCCAGGTGAAGGGCCTGGAAGGCAACTGCGTGGATGCGTGTCTGGTCAAACCAGTGCGCCAATCGCAACTGTTCAACATGCTGGCTACGTCCTGGGCGCGCCGCCTGCACGTTGCCAAGGCGGCCCAGTGCCAGACCATCTTCGAGCCCAAGCGGGCCAGCAAGCCCGCGTTGTTCGACCAGTTCGAAGGCAACCATCTGCGGGTGCTCGTCGCTGAGGACAACGTAGTCAACCAGAAGGTAGCCGTCCGCATGCTGGAACGTATGGGAATCCGGGCGGACGTGGCGGGCAATGGCCGCGAAGCCGTGGACATGACGCGGATGATCCACTACGACCTGATCTTCATGGACTGCCAGATGCCGGAGATGAACGGCTATGAGGCCGCCACGGAGATCCGCCGGCGCGAAGGTGCCGGCCGCCGCGCGGTGATCATCGCGATGACCGCGGAAGCACTGGAGGGCAGCCGCGAGCATTGCCTGACCAGTGGCATGGATGATTTTATCCCAAAGCCGGTGAAACTTGAGAGTCTGGTCGAAGCCCTCAAGAAATGGGCGCCGCTGGCCTCCGAGACGGCGTGATACCGTTGTAGTCAGGAAAGAAAGATCGACAGTGTATGGCTGGTGAATCGATCCTTGTTGTGGATGACGCGCCGGTGAACTTAAAGCTGGCGGATATCCTTCTGCGCAAAGAGGGATATGAGGTGCATGCGGTGCCCGATGCCGAAGAGGCGCTTCGTGTGCTACGTACGTTTCTCCCCAACGTAATGCTGGTGGATATCCAGTTGCCTGGAATCGACGGTCTGGAACTGACCAGGCGGGTCAAACAGGATCCGCGCACACACGACGTAACGGTGATCGCACTCACCGCCTGTGCCATGAAAGGCGACGAAGAGCGGGCCATGGCAGCCGGCTGCGACGGCTACATCACTAAGCCCATCGATACCCAGACGCTGGGGCGGCGGATTCGCGAATATGTCGACCAGAAGTCCGGCCCCGCTGCGTCCGCGGCTCCGCCGCCCGCGCCAATAGTTCCGGCGCCGTCGCTGCCGGGTGGACTGGCGTTGAGCGACCTGGAACTGGAAAGCATTCGGCGGCGATTTCTGGAAGAAGGCATCCTGCAGAGCCGGCAACTCCTGATGGATCTCAACGCCAATTTCGATGTTCAGAAGGCTGCCAGCCTGGTCCACAAGTGGATCGGCGCGGCAGGGGCGCTGGGCTACACCGATATCACCGCCCATTCCCAGATCATCGAAGATTTGCTGGCAGCACCCAGGCA
>OKRF01000031.1:0-22742 GCA_900290315.1 Candidatus Sulfopaludibacter sp. SbA3
ACAGTGCCCGCGCCGGTTTCGATCGCGTGGAGCGTGTGGCCGCCGAAGGTATCGATGCGGATGTTCGCCAAGTCGGCGCGGCGCACCGCCACGTACTCGATGAAGAAGACGCGCGTGTCGGCCGCATGCCTGCCGCTGCCCCACTGGTGCGTGTATGACGTGTACCCGAAGCCAATGCGGTTCCAGCCCCAGCCATCCACCTGGAAGACGCCTCGCGTGGGCACCGCGCCGACAAACGTCACGTTGTCGGCTGGTGTGTTGTAAGCATAATGCACACCGTCGAAACTGCGGCCCACGTCGGAGAATCCGAAATTGCCAATCAGTCGCTGGGCCACGCGGTCGCGCTTCACCGCGGCCAGGGTGGCATTCTTGGGAACCACTTCGCTGCCATCCAGAAACTCGAAGCGGCCCATCTGCAGCGTGTGATTCTTATTGCCGCCCAGGCCGTCGAGCCGCACAAAGAGCTGCTTGGGAAAGATCATGGCCGTGTTCTGGCTGCCGGAATTCGCGGACAGGTAGTTGGCGCCCAGCCCAAGCGCTCCCTGCTGCGGCCCTGTACCTGTGGGGCTGGACGGCAGACCGAGCAGGAAAGGCGCCGCGAATTCCGCGTTCCAGTCCCAACTGTCGTGGCGCTGCGAAAGGCCGATGCGAAAAATATTTCCTGAGTATTGATAGGCGTTGTTGCCCGCGGTGGGCTGGAACCAGTCCCAGAAGTACACGCGGGAACGCAGGCTGCCGCTAATGGTCACGCCGCCCCACTGGATGGCCGAAGGCTGGTCGGGGGCCCCGCCTTGGGCATGTGCGATGGGCAGACTGGCGGCGAATGCGACCGCGAACAGACGTCGGGCGATCCTTCTCATCAGAGCTTTCCTTTGGTTGAAATTGCGTTAGCGCGCGTTGACGCCGGCCAGCTCCGGAATCTCTGTCACGGGTTCCGCCGCGGGCCGCGCTCCGAAAGTCGAGTAGAGCGCGAGGCCCGTGAACAGCGAGCCGGAGAGGATATTGCCGAGCGTCACCGGAATCTGGTTCCACATCCACCAATTTCCCACCGTGACCGGCGCGTGGAGAAGCATTCCGGCGGGAATCACGAACATGTTGACCACGCTATGTTCGAACCCTTGCGCGAAAAAGGTCAGAATGGGCAGCCACATGGCCACGATCTTGCCGATTGTGGAGCGCGAAACCATGGCCAGCAGAGCGCCCACCGTCACCATCCAGTTGCACAGCACCGCCTTGACCAACGCGGTGCTCCATCCGGCTCCGCCCACGGCCATGTAGGCCAGGGTTTTCTTTTGTGCCGCCGCGCGCAACAGGTCGCCGAGCGGGCCTCCGTTGTTCACGCCGCAATTCGTGATCGCCAGGTAGAACAACAGGGCATACCCGGCGCTTCCCACCAGGTTCCCCACATAAACCCAGAACCAACTGCGCAACAGTTGTCCGAACCTGATTTCGCGCGCCGCCACGGCTGGCGGCAGAATGGCGAAATTTCCGGTGACCAGTTCCAGTCCCAGCAGCACCAGCATCACGAAACCCACCGGGAACAGGATCGCGCCTACGATGGCCGGCACGCCCTGCGTCTGCACGATGAACACGAGCGACGTGGCGAAGCCGAGAAATGCACCTGCCAACGCGCCGCGCAGCAGCATATCGCGCACGCTCAGTCCCGCTTTGCGTTTGGCCGCGCGTAGCGTTTCGGCCATCAGTTCGCTCGGAGTTACGTAGTCCATTTCAGGCCGCCTCCGCCTGTACTGCCGCCCATTGCACGTGAACCACCCCGTCCACCACTTTCACCGGAAAGGTGCGCGCGCAGGCGTCCTGCTCTGGCGGCCGCTTCACTTCGCCCGAAGTCAGACAGACCTTCCAGGCGTGCAGGGGGCACACCACGGAATCGCCCGAGAGAATGCCGTCGGCCAGCGGACCGCCGCGATGCGGGCATCGGTTGCTAACCGCGAGGAACCTCTCGCCGAGGTTGAAAATAGCGATCTCTTCGCCGCCCAGCGTAACAGCGCGTCCCTCGCGAAGCGGAAAGTCCGCGGCGTTGGTAATGCGGATCCAGCTCATACGTTGACAGCCTCCATGGGTTGGATTTGCACGAATTGCGTGGAGTGCCTGGGCTCATCCCGTTCCAGCCACGCATCCTGGGATAGTGCTTTCGATCTCGCGAGCCGGCTCAGCAGCCCTTCGCGCACCTGGGGAGGCGCATACACGGTCTCGCGGCGGATGGTCTCGATGCCGCTCCGTTCCACGAAATCGTAAGTGCGCTCCAGGTAGTTGGCGTGCTCGCGGTAATACTGGAAGAACAGGTGCGCGGCCTCCAGGGCTTCGGCGCTGGTAGTTACCGTGATCAGCAAATCGGCCTTGCGGACGCTCTTGCCGGCCGCGCCGCCCACCACCACCTGCCAACCACCCTCCTGGCCCACCAGCCCGATATCCTTCACCGTGGCCTCGGCGCAGTTCCGCGGACAGCCCACTACCGCCATCTTGGTTTTGTGCGGCGTGTAGAGATTCTCCAGGCTGCGTTCCAGTTCGATGCCGGTGCCGATTGCGTCCTGCGTGCCGAAGCGGCAGAACTCCGTGCCCACGCAGGTCTTCACCATGCGGACACCCTTGGTGTAAGCCTGTCCGGAGGGCATCCCGAGGTCCGCCCAGATCTTCGGCAGATCGGCTTTCGCCACGCCCAACAGATCGATGCGCTGGCTCCCGGTGATCTTCACCATGCGGACGTCGTACTTCTCGGCCACATCGGCGATGCGCCGCAACTCCGCCGGCGACGTGACTCCGCCGCGAATGCGCGGCACCACCGAAAACGTCCCATCGCGCTGGATGTTGGCGTGGACGCGGTCATTGATGAATCTCGCCGACCGGTCTTCGTCGTGCTCGCCGCACCAGATCATATCCACCATATAGCTGAGCGCCGGCTTGCACACTTCGCAGCCCCGCCCGTTGCCGTAGACATCCAGAATCGGCTGCACCGATTTCAGTTTCTGCGAGCGCACAATCTCGCGCAGGTTGTCCTGCGTGAACGGGACGCACTCGCACAGCACCTTCTTCTTGTCTTCCTCGAATTCCGGCGCCACTGCCTTCAGCAGTCCGACGCACAGATCCGTGCAGCTTCCGCATCCGGTGGAGGCGCGCGTGCACTGCTTGAGCTGAGATAGCGTGCGGATGCCCTTGGTGTGGATGGCGTGGATGATGGTGCCCTTGGTGACTCCATTGCAGCCGCAGACCGTCTCCGCATCGGGCATCTGCGCCACGTCCACGCCCTGATCGGCGGGCAGTTCGGGAGACAGCAGGCGGCGGCGCTTCTCAGTCAGGTCAGCGCCCGTGCGCAGCCACTCCATGTAGCGGCGGCTGTCGGAGAGATCGCCGATCAGAATGACTCCGGCCAGGCGCCCGTCTCTCAGAGTCAGCTTCTTGTAGATGCCCAGCGAGGCATCTTCGTAGCGGACTGCTTCCACGCCGGCCGCGTCCTGCACAAAGCCGGCGGAGAAGACGTCCACACCCATGATCTTCAGGCGAGCTTCTGGAATGGAGCCTTCATAGCGCGGTCCGCGATTGCCCGTGATGGTGGCAGCCAGAATCTTGCCCTGCTCATACAGCGGCGCCACCAGTCCATAGACGATGCCTTTGTGCTCCACGCACTCGCCCACGGCGAAGATGTGCGGATCGGACGTCTCCAGGTAGTCGTTGACCACGATACCGCGGTTGACGTTCAGTCCGGCCTGCCTCGCCAGTTCGACGTTAGGCCGGATGCCGACCGCGATCACGACCAGGTCGGCCTCCATGCGGTAGCCGTTGACGAAGGAAATTCCTTCCACGTGGCCGTCGCCCAGAATGGCGGTGGTGCTGTGCGACAGCAGCACCTTGACTCCGAGCGCTTCGATCTTGTCCTGCAGGTATTTGCCGCCGGTAGGGTCGAGTTGGCGCTCCATCAGGGTGCTCATCAAGTGCACCACCGTCACATCGGCCCCGCGCAACTGCAGGCCGCGCGCCGCTTCCAGGCCGAGCAGGCCGCCACCGATCACCACGGTCTTCAGCCCCGGCTTCACGCGCTCCAGCATCGCCTGCGTATCGTTCAGATTGCGAAAACAGAAAACGCCATCTTTGTCCGACCCGGCGATCGCCGGAATCAGCGCCGAACTGCCGGTAGCCAGCAGCAGTTTGTCATACGGGGTGACGCTGCCATCGTCGCCCGTGACCGTGCGAGCCACCGGATCGACTCCCGTGATGCGTACGCCCAGGCGCAGATCGATATTGTTCTCCAGGTACCAGTCCAGGCCGTTGAGGACGATGTCGTCAGCCTCCTTCTCCCCGGCCAGCACACTGGAAAGCTGGATGCGATTGTAGTTGACGTGAGTCTCGTCGCCAAAAACCGTGATGTGGAATTGCGGCGCGTGGCGCAGAATCTGCTCCACGCAAGCCATACCAGTCATTCCGTTGCCAACTACCACTAGTCTTTCCATGTATACGTCATCCTTCGCTGTTTTCGGGATACCAGCGGACTTGCCAGTTCCGCCGCCGTTCGCACCAGGACAGCCATTTTTGGGTGCATCGGCACGATGTCCGGCGTCAAGCCGCACTCGGCCAGGGTGGAGTTCATGACCGGTCCCACCGAACCGATCACCAGATCGGCCTTCAGGGCATGGCGAACCTCATCGGCGCTGCCCATCTCCGCGGCCACTTCCAGCAGATGAGTCAATTGGATGGAAGTGGTGAACAGCACCACGTCGCATTCGCGTGCGGCGATTCGTCTCACGGCTTCGCGCAGCGGGGCGATCTCGTCGGGGAGAGTCCAGCGGTAGATCGCGATGCCGGAGACATCGGCGCCCAGCTTGCTCAGTGCGCTGATGAATTCGGGATTCGCGCGCCCGTATTCCTGAATGGTGATGCGTCGCTCGGGGCGCGCGGCCAGCACCGGAACGATCTCGCGCCACGTGTTAGGCTCGGGCACCATGATCTTAGCGGTCACTCCCATTTCGTGCAGTACGGCTACCGGCTTGGGGCCGCGCGAGAGGATGGTGAGCCGGCGCAGTGCGCTCGCGAAGCGCTCCAGCGGATACCGCTCGGCGAGAACATCGCGCAGGAAGGTAAGACCGGTGCCCGTCATGAGCACGATGAGATCGAAATCGCCCGCAAACAAGCGCTCCGCCCACTGGTACGCTTCCTCGTGTTGTTCGAAGGGGATTTCTTTTACGGAAGGAGCGACAAAAGGCACACCGCCATGGCGGCGGATCAACTCCTCCATCAGTTCTCCGCGGCGCGATTCGAGCGAGAGCACACGCAGGCCCGCGAAATCGGCCGGGCGGCCGGAATTGCTCAAGCTACGCGCTCCGCGCGGTAGAAGAATCGGTTCATCGAAGACTGCATCCCCTCTGCCTGGCGCTCCAACCGTCATCCCTGCGGTTGCGAAGAGCCGGCACAACTCGAACCTTCGTGGTCTTTGAAACAATGCTCAAGCAGTGAGCTGGAGAGGAGGAATACGGGCTCCGTTTTAGAACAACTCACCGGAAACCCGTTCGTCGCCTGAGTGAGAATATAAGAATACCTGAGGATCACGGCCGGGTAAAGAAGAAATTTTCTATAGGGCGAATTTGTTCCGCCCCGGTAACGCCGGCGATCTTGTCGCCGGTACGGCGAGCGAAGCGAGCCGCACACAACCCCGAATACTCCAAAAAGTTCTATAACCGCGGGTGTACCGGCGGTACTGTCATTCGAAGGAAAGCTATTGCATGATGTTTTTGCGGCCCTGCTCTTCCAGTTTTCCATCTGGGTCCTCTGAGTTCGGATGGGTGGGGCCGCACCATCTTACGTGTCGTCTCTCAATCGCCGGATCATTTGCGCGGGTCCGGCGATTTTTTTTGCCCACAGCGCCAGTTCTGCGCAATTGTATAATTCTTCCAGGTATGGCACCAAAGAACAGGGATGCGATTTCGCGGCGCGGCTTCGGGCGGCGTGCCGCACTCGCCGCGGCAGTGAGTGTGATGGATCCCGCGGCGGTTGTGGCGCAGGGGCGCGGTGGCCAGACGCCGCTGCCTCCGAAAGACCAGGCCGAGGTGGACGCCAAGCTCGCCAGCGTGGTGCGCAAGTATGGCGACCGTCTTACGGAAGAGCAGAAGACGCGGGTGCGCGGCGTACTTGCCCGGCATCAACGCATGCTCATGCGGGTGCAGGAGTTTCCGCTGGAGAACGGCGACGCTCCAGCCACCGCTCTGCGGCTCATTACGAAAGACGTCAGGGAGTAGCCGTGCTGACCGACGACATTCTCTACCTTCCCGTTCGGGAACTGGGCAGCCGCATCCGCAAACGGACACTATCGCCGGTCGCGCTGGCGGAGAGCTATCTGGAGCGCAGCCGGCAACTTGGTGCGCGCTTCAATGCGTGGGCCAACCTGACTCCGGAACTGGCGATGGAGCAGGCCCGCGCCGCCGAAAAGGAGATCGCGGCCGGGCACTATCGCGGGCCGCTACACGGCGTTCCGTACGCGCTCAAGGACCTGGTAGCGGTGAAAGGCTATCCCACCACCTGGGGAGCGCCACCGTTCCAAGACCGGCAGTTCGATTACAACGCCGCGATCGTCGACAAGTTGAACGCCGCCGGGGCCGTGCTCATTGGCAAAGCCGCAATGATCGAGCTGGCCGGCGGGCTGGGCTATTCCAACGGGCAGGCCTCCCTGACCGGGCCCGCGCGCAATCCCTGGAATCCGGAGTGCTGGACCTGCGGCTCTTCCAGCGGATCGGGCGCGGTGGTGTCGGCGGGCATGGTCCCGTGGGCCATCGGCAGCGATACGCGGGGCTCCATCATCTGCCCGGCAACCTGGTGCGGCATTTCGGGAATGCGCCCCAGCCTGGGCCGGGTGAGTACCAACGGCGCCATGGCGATTGCGTGGTCCATGGATAAGCTGGGGCCCATGGCGCGGACGGCGGACTGTTGCGGCCTGGTTCTCTCGGTGATCGCGCAGGACTTCCACTACTCGCCGGCAGCACAGGTAAAGCCGCTGCGCATCGGCAAGGCGACGAATGCCTGGACGCGGCTGGCACCGGGCCTGGAATCGGCCATCGATGCAGCTCTGAAGGCGATGGAGAAGAGCGGCGCCAGGGTGAGCGACGCGGCTTTGCCCGATGGGCCGTTTGAGGACGCGGCGGAACTGACCATCCTGATGGAAGCGGCGTCGGCATTCCAGGACATGGTGCACTCCGGCAGTTGCGCCAACCTGGTGGATCCTTTGGGGCAGGTGAACGGGTACCCCAGCGAAGAGCTGACGGCCACGGACTACCTGCAGGTGCAGAGGGTGCGCGCGATTCTGCAGAAGCGCATCGACAAGCTCTTCGATCAGTTCGATGTGATCGCCACAGCGGGAAGTGCCACCGCGGCGCAGCGCCTGGTGCCGCCGCCGCGAGCGCAGAATCAGGCGGCCGCCCCACCGGAGCGTCCCACCGCAGACAACAGCCAGCGGGCGCCGGACGGGATTTCGAGCCTGTGCGGGCTACCCGCGCTGAGTGTGCTCTGCGGCTTCAACAGCGAGAATCTGCCGTACGGAATTCAGTTCATCGCGCGCGCTGGCAACGACCATGCGGTGATCGATGCTGCGCACAAGTTTCAAACCTTGACGGAGTGGCACAAACGGCGTCCGAAGATCTGAATGGCGGCGATTCGCACCAGGTCAGACGCCAATGTGCTCGCCGCTCCTCATCTTGGACGCGCTCCAGCGCACGCTGACAGGTGTATGAGCAGAAGCGTTGCAAGGGACTTCTCCGCCCGCGCGCGAACCTCTCGTAGCAGCCTGGACAGTTGCAGCAATGATCGAGAGATTTACATCGCGTCACCCTCGCGCCTGGAAATGCCGATCAGAGCAGTGTCCTGCCCCGCTCCCTTAGAGCCGGGTATCCTCGGTGTTTCTCGACCGGTCCTGCTGCTGCCCGAAGGCATATTCCACCGATTGACGTCAGCACAACAGCATGCCGTCATCGCACATGAACATAGTCACGTCCGCCACCGGGATCGCGGCGATTCATATGTTCGTAGAAACAGTCTTCCCCTCGTGTCGTGGATTGGGAAACGGATGTTGGAGGATAAAGCACAAGATGGACGAGACTATTATCGTGTAGATGATGAGAGAACGATGACATGGTCTACAAATTCGCGGCCGGCCAAATTGACCATGCCGATGATGCCGGCGCAATCCGCGCCGTTCTCTCCTTTCTCGTGGCATGATACCCTTCATGCACCCCGCTGCCGTGGCCTCCCTCGCCCGCACCTTTGCTGACCCTTCCGACGGCGCCGCCCTCAAATCTCTCGAACTCATCCTCATGATCCTGGAGTGCTCACCCCATCCCTTCTCTCGCGGCCAGTTCACACTCGGACACGTCACCTGCACGGGCCTCGTCCTGGCTCCCGACAATGAGCGCCTCCTCCTGGTCCACCACCGCCGGCTGGATCGCTGGCTCCTCCCAGGGGGTCACGTGGAGCCCGAAGACGCCGAAATCTGGGNNG
Organism: Candidatus Sulfopaludibacter sp. SbA3; assembly: GCA_900290315.1. Classification (GTDB taxonomy): domain Bacteria; phylum Acidobacteriota; class Terriglobia; order Bryobacterales; family Bryobacteraceae; genus Sulfopaludibacter. The sequence goes on from OKRF01000031.1 coordinate 8,491, forward strand.
AGACTGGCGCCATCCTCCAACCTGATGCCACTCCGCGGCTGGCCGGCATCGACGTCCACGGCATTCCCGCCGGCAAGGGCGAGCCCTATCATTTGCACCACGATATGCTGTTTCAGTTCCGTGCCACCAGCGGCCACACCGAGCTTTCCCATGAATCGCGAGCCATCGCCTGGTGCGCCCCACCCGACTTTGACACGTACGAAGTTCCCGGCAATGTACGCCGCGCCTATGCCCGCGTGCGAAAATTGTCTTCGAGCAGATGAAGACATTCACGATAGCAGTCATCGCCGGCGATGGCGTCGGAACCGAAGTCATCCCGCAGAGCAAGCGCGTTCTGGAGCGAATCGGCAAAAAACACGACGTCAACTTCGCGTTTCAGGACTTCGAGTGGGGCGCGGAACACTACTTCCGCTGGGGCCGCATGATGCCCGCCGGCGCCATTGACCTGCTGCAGTCCTGCGACGCCATCCTTCTGGGCGCGGTGGGCCATCCCGAAATCCCCGACCACACTACGCTTAACGGCCTGCTGCTGCCCATCCGGCGCGCGTTTGACCACTACGCCAATGTGCGGCCAGCATATCTCTACCCCGGCGTGCAGTCGCCGCTCGCCAAGGCGCGCGGCGGCGATATCGACTTCGTGGTGGTGCGCGAGAACACCGAGGGTGAGTATGCCCAGGTGGGTGGCTTTGTGTACCATCTGCAGCCCGACGAGGTGGCCATTCAGACCTCGGTCTTCACGCGGCGGGGCATCGAGCGCATCGTGCGATTTGCCTTCGAACTGGCCCTGAAGCGCAACAAGCGGAAGCGTGTGGCCAGCATCACCAAGTCCAACGCCCAGGGCTTCAGCATGGTGCTGTGGGACCGCGTCTTTCAGGAAGTCGCCGCGCAGTTTCCCGACGTCTCCACCGAATCGCTGCTGGTGGATGCTGCCGCTATGAACTTCATCCGCCGGCCCGAGAGCTTCGACGTGGTGGTGGGTTCCAACCTGTTCGCCGATATCCTCAGCGATATTTCGGCCATCATCATCGGCAGCATGGGCCTGGCCGCCAGCGCCAATCTCGATCCGCTGCGCCGCTTCCCCTCCATGTTCGAGCCCGTGCACGGCTCCGCACCCGATATCGCCGGCAAAGGCATCGTCAATCCTCTGGCGACCATCCTGAGTGCGGGCATGATGCTCGACCATCTGAAGATGGCAGACGCCGCGGGCGAAGTGGAAGCGGCAGTGGCGGCCGTACTTGCGGAGGGCAAAGTGCGCACGCCCGACCTGGCAGGAAAAAGCAGCACCGAAGAAGTAACCAGCGCCGTGCTGGAGAAACTCGCCTAGTGGCTTCGGACACGAAGCGCGACCGCACCGGCCGGCACGCATTTCTGGTGGCCGCGGGCATTCTGCTGAGCCGTATCGTAGGGCTGGTGCGGGCGCACTTCATGTCCCGCTATCTCGGCCTGGAAAGCGATGCGGCGGATGCCTTCTACGCGGCGTTCAAGATTCCTAACCTGCTGCAGAATCTATTCGGCGAAGGTGTGCTGTCTGCCTCATTCATACCTGTCTATGCGCGCCTGCTGGCTCGCGGCGACGAGCGGGAGGCTGGCAAGGTCGCAGGAGCAGTCGCCGCCATCCTCGCTCTTGTGACGTCGCTCATCGTTCTGGCGGGCGTGCTGGTCACGCCTATCCTCATCCCCTTGATCGCCGTGGGCTTCGAGGGTCCAAAACGCGAACTGACGATTCGCCTCGTGCGAATCCTCTTCCCCGGAGCGGGCCTGCTGGTTCTCTCGGCATGGTGTCTCGGCGTTTTGAACAGCCATCGCAAGTTCTTCCTCTCTTACACCGCGCCCGTGTTGTGGAATGTTGCGATGATCGCCACTCTCCTCGCCGCTGGCAGCCATTCCGAGGAATCGCATCTCGCGGTGATTCTGGCGTGGGCCTCGGTGGTGGGAAGCGCAATGCAATTCGGCGTTCAGCTTCCCGTCGTGCTGGCACTGGTTCGCCAGTTGCGCGTGGGCCTCGACACGCAAACGGCGGACGTGCGGGAAGTGATCCGCAACTTCGTTCCTGTGTTTATCAGCCGCGGCGTTGTGCAGATTAGCGCCTTTGTGGATTCGACGCTCGCCAGCCTTCTGGGCACAGGTCCAGTCACGGGCTTGGGGTGCGCCCAGTTGTTGTATACCTTGCCGGTCAGCTTGTTCGGGATGGCCGTCTCCGCCGCCGAACTGCCGGCGATGTCCAGCGCTCTGGGTAGCGAGGCTGAAGTCTCGGCCTACCTGCGCCTGCGATTGAACCGGGGATTGCGGCAAATCGCTTTTTTCATCGTGCCTTCCGCCATGGCATTTCTCGCCCTCGGCCAAGTGGTGGCGGGCGCCCTTTTCGAGTCTGGCAAATTCACCGCGGCCGACTCGCGCTATGTCTGGGTCATCATCGCCGGATCCGCCGTTGGACTCCTGGCGTCCACTCTGGGACGGCTCTACTCCTCCACCTACTACGCCCTCCGCGATACCCGCACCCCACTCCGCTTTGCCATCATCCGAGTCGTCCTCACCACAGGACTCGGATACCTCTGCGCGCTGCCTCTGCCGAAACTGCTGGGCATCGATCCCCGATTGGGAGTCGCGGGCCTCACCGCCTCGGCCGGAGTCGCCGGCTGGGTTGAGTTCACGCTCCTGCGCCGGACTCTCAATGCCCGCATCGGGAACACCGGACTTCCTGTGCCCTTAGTCGTGCGCCTCTGGACCTCAGCCGCTCTCGGGGCTGCCATCGCCTGGGCCGTAAAACTGGCAATCGGCCACCACGGTCCGATCAAAGTTGCCATTCCCGTCCTCGGCGCCTACGGAGTTGTCTATTTCGGCATGACGTACGCTCTCGGAGTCGACGAGTGCGTGACCACCCTGCGGCGCATCTATCCCTTCAAGTCCTGAAAGGCCTCTTCGATTTCCTTCTTCGCTGCGGGCGTGGGAACCGTCAACGGAAGGCGCGGCGGACCTCCGTAGTAGCCGTTCAGATCCATGGCGTACTTGAGGCCCGGAACCCCGTACTTGGTGGTGACCAGTGTCGACGGGCGACCGATGCGATTCTGCCAGTCCAGCCCCGCCGCTTCGTCTCGCTGCCGATACGCTTCCCAAATCGCGATCACCGAATACGGAGCGGCGTTGGCATAGGCCAGAATCGCGCCGCACGCGCCCATCAGTAGCGAAGGCCACAGCGTGGGCGCCGAGCCCACCAATACCTGGAAGCCCGGCTTCACCTCGCGGATCATCTGCATCACTTTTTCGAGACTGCCCGAACTCTCTTTGATGGCTATCACGTTGGGATGCTCGGAAATCGCTACCACTGCCTCCACCGGAATATCGACGCCGGTGGCCTGGGGCCAGTTATAGATGATCAGCGGGATCTTCGATTGATCGGCCACCGCCCGGTAATACAGCATCTGCGCCTCGGCCCGATTCACCAGATTCTTGTAGTAGTGCGGCGTGCGTACCATCGCCGCCTTGTAGCCCATGTCCGCAGCGCGGTTGGTGAGCGCCACTGTCTCGCGCACGCTCTCCACCCCGGTGCCGGCGATCAGGAGTTTGCCGGCGGCGGCGTGCTTAGCCACCAGGCCCCACATGGTGTATTTTTCATCCGGCGTCAACATCACGCTTTCGCCGGTCGAGCCCATCACCACATATCCCGAAAGTGTTGTCAGGTTCCACTTTTCCACGTTGTGCTGGACTTTGGCGGCATAAATTTCTCCGTTGTGATCAAACGGAGTGGCGATTGGTGGGAAAATACCTTGTAGCTTCATTTTCTTTTGAAATTCCACGATAACAATGTTCTCTCTTGAAATCGAATGCGATCCGGACGATCGCGATCAGGGATCGGCGGGCATGGTCGAACTGAGTCCCGTACGGGTACGCGCATTCTTTGAGGATGGTATCGATCGCGACCAATTGCTGCAACTCTATCCAGGTTCGACCTGGCGCGAGGAGGAGCAGCGCGACTGGGTGCAATCGGCGCGCGATCTGCTGCAGCCCATGGAGGTGGGTGAGCGCTTCTTCCTGGTGCCGGAATGGCGCGACGATCCCGCCCCCGCCGGCCGCTTCCGGATTACCGTGAACCCGGGGATGGCTTTCGGCACTGGCGTGCACGAGACCACGCGCCTGTGCATCGAAGCGCTGGAGCGCTTCACCCAACCCGGCGCCGCCGTTCTGGACGTGGGCACAGGTTCCGGAATTCTGGCTGAGGCCGCGAAGCTGCTCGGAGCCGGGAGGGTCTACGCCTGCGACACAGATCCGGTTGCAGTGGAGATCGCGGGCATCGGCTTCGTGGGATCGGTGAACGCCATTGCGGCGGCATCGATGGATGTGGTGGTCGCGAATATCAGCCCCGAGGCCATCATCCAGCCCCGACCTTCTGCGCGTCCTCCGCCCCGGCGGCACGCTCCTGGCCAGCGGCTTCGAAACCCGCGACGTGGCGCGAGTGAAGGCCGCGCTTCCTACTCCCCGCGACATCCGCGAAAAAGGCGACTGGGCGCTGATTGTGGTGTGAGGGGCTGTTCGATCCCGAAACCAAGCTGAAGGCACTTTCGCACCGACTGCCAGTCCGAATCGGAGAGTCTTCCGATTAACCGGACTTCGTGTTGAGGTAGGGTGACTGGAAACAACCTAAAATAGGACGCCGCATGAAGCCCGCTTGCTTCCATTCATACAGCTCACAATCGATTGGTCCGATTGGGCTCGGAGCCTGCGTCGTGATCAGGCCAACCACCACGTCGGGCCTGTGACGATGGTAAAGCTCGGTGGAGAGGACAACGGCAGGACGAGTTTTCGTCACATGAACGCCGGGAAACGCACCCACGACAACATCTCCTGGCTTCAACGTTCTTCCAGTTCTTGATCCTCGAAGCGCTGCTGGGCGGCCCTTGTCGCGTCGGCGAGGTCCTCGTCACTCCAGGAATCCGACCAATCAATCGTTCGCCCGTCCGCAAGATCGGCAAGCTGGCAGGCCCAGTTGAGAACCTTCCGAGCCTCTTCCGTTGGTAGTGCACGAACCACGCTGATGAGCGATTCTTCCTGTGCGCTGAGCACCATAATGCGATTATATCGCCACTGACCCCCTACGACCGCAGCCGATTCACGCCGTTGAAGGCCGCCTGCTTGTAGCACTCCGCCAGGGTCGGATAGTTGAAAACCGTATCCACGAAATAGTCGATGGTGCCTTTCAGGATCATCACCGCCTGTCCGATGTGCAGCAGTTCCGATGCACCTTCGCCGATGATGTGGACACCCAGAATCTCGCGCGTCTCGCGATGGAAGATCAGCTTGAGGCGTCCGGTGGTATCGCCACGGATCTGCCCGCGCGCCGTCTCGCGATAATACGCCACCCCCACTTCGTACGGTACGTCCTCATCGGTGAGTTGCTCTTCCGTCTTGCCGGCGAAAGAGATTTCGGGAATGGTGNNGCCGCGGCCAGGCGGCCCTGTTCCATCGATACCGATGCCAGGCTGGGGAAGCCGATCACGTCGCCTGCCGCGTAGATGCCGGGCACCTTGGTGCGGTACTCCGCATCCACGGCGATGCGGCCGCGGCTGTCGGCTTCCAGGCCCGCCGCCGCGAGATTCAACTCATCCACGTTTCCCTGCCGCCCTACGGCATATAGCAGCGCGTCCCCCTGAATGCGCTTGTTGCTTTTCAGGTTGGCCACCACACCGCCTTCGGGGGTCTCTTCCACGCCGGCCACTTCTTCGTTCAGCCGCATGGTCACGCGGTGGTCACGCAGATGGTAGGACAGCGCCTCCACCATCTCGTTGTCGGCAAACTCCAGCAGCCGCGGGCGCTTCTCCACCAGGATCACGCGCGACCCCAGAATCGCGAACATGCACGCATACTCGACGCCGATCACGCCGCCGCCCACCACAATCAGCGTCCGCGGTATCTCGGGGATGCTCAAAATCTGGTCGCTGTTGACGATGGTGCGCCCGTTGAGCGGCACCGTCGGCGATACCGCCGGCTTGGTGCCCGTGGCGATGATGATGTTGGGCGCTTCCAGATCCGCCTGTCCGCGAATATTTTCGATCCTCACGTGGGTGGCGTCCAGGAAGCTGGCTCGCGCCATGATCACGCTGACGCCGTTGCGTGAAAGCTGCGACTGGGTGACGTCCACCTCCGTCTTGATCACCTGGCTGACCCGAAAGCTCAGGTCGCTCATGGTGATTTTGTCTTTGACGTGGTAGTTGACGCCGTAGATGCCTTGGTATTGGAATCCGGAAAGGTGCATCACGGCTTCCCGCATGGTCTTGCTGGGAATAGTTCCGGTGTTGATGCAGGTGCCGCCCACGATGTCGCGTTGTTCCACTACCACGACACGCCTGCCACTTTTCGCCGCCTGAATAGCGGCACGCTGGCCAGCCGGCCCCGAGCCAATTACGATGAGGTCGAATTTCTGCATGATGATTGAGAGCGGCCCGCACGCAGGCCGCCCCGCAAACTGTCCGGGAGCCCTATGCTCCGTTAAAGCGCTCTTCGATTTCCTGCCAGTTCACCACGTTCCACCAGGCATTCATGTAATCCGGCCGGCGGTTTTGATACTTCAGGTAGTAGGCGTGTTCCCACACATCCAACCCCATTACCGGGAACTTGCCGTCCATCACCGGGCTATCCTGATTCGCCGTGGAGAGAATTTCGATCTTACCCGCCGACTTCACCAGCCAGGCCCAGCCGGAACCGAAACGGGTGGCGCCGGCCGCCATGAATTTTTCTTTGAACGCGTCGAAGCCGCCGAAGGTGCCCGTGATCGCCTCGGCCAGGTTCCCCACCGGGGCCCCACCACCGTTCGGGCCCATGATCCGCCAGAACATGGAATGGTTGATGTGTCCGCCGCCATTGTTGCGCACGGCGGTGCGAATGTTCTCCGGCACAATCGCGCAGTTGTTGGCCAGCAATTCCTCGATGGTCTTGCCGGCCAGATCGGGCGCCGATTCCAAGGCCTTGTTCAGGTTAGTCACGTAAGCGTTGTGGTGTTTCCCGTGGTGAATCTCCATCGTCATCTTGTCGATGTGCGGTTCCAGTGCATCGGTTGCGTAAAGCAACGCTGGAAGTGTGAATGACATATTTTCTCCTTTAGCTCCTCTGGTGTTGAAATCCCTGCCGGCCTAGACGGCGCCGGCTTTTTCGAACGCATCGGCGATCCGGAACATCGTGGCCTCGTCGAAATGTCTGGTTAAGACCTGCATCCCTACCGGCAGCCCCTCGACGGTCTTTCCGCACGGCACGCTCATGCACGGAATTCCCGCCAAACTCCCGGTGATTGTATAAATATCCGAGAGGTACATGGCCACCGGATCGTCCACTTTCTCCCCCAGCTTGAATGCCGGGAAGGGAGAAACCGGAGCGACGATGGCGTCTACCTCTTCGAATGCCCGGGCGAAATCGCCCGCGATCAGCGCCCGAACTTTCTGCGCCTTTAAATAGTATGCGTCATAATAGCCCGCGCTCAACACGTAAGTGCCCAGCATGATACGCCGCTTGCACTCGGCGCCGAAGTTTTCGCCCCGTGTATTCCGATACATGTCCGCCAATGTCTCGGTGTGCGCCGGCCGCACGGTGTAGCGCACTCCATCGTAGCGCGCCAGGTTGGAACTGGCTTCCGCGGTGGCAATGATGTAGTAGCAGGCAATGGCGTAATCGGTAGACGGCAGGCTGATCTCGCGCACCTCGCAGCCCAGGCGCTTCAGGGTCTCCACGCCGCGGGCGATCAACTCGCCCGATTCGCCCGTCAAGTCTTTTAGATACTCGACGGGCAGTCCAAGCTTCAACCCTTTTATGTTCCCACCCAGGAGAGCCGCATAATCAGGCACCGGCGCACTGGCGGAAGTGGAGTCGGCAGCGTCGCGGCCCGCGATCACTCCCAACAATGTCGCGGAATCCTTCACCGAGCGCGCGAACGGTCCGATGTGATCCAGCGAACTCGCGAACGCGGTCAGTCCGTATCGCGAGACACGCCCGTACGTCGGGGTCACGCCGACCACGCCGCAGAAGGATGCCGGCTGCCGTACCGATCCGCCGGTATCGGAGCCCAGCGCGACCACGGCGGTGCCCTGCGCCACGGCCGCTGCCGATCCGCCGCTCGATCCGCCCGATACGCGGTCCGGCGCCAGGGGGTTGCGCACCGGCCCGAAGGCAGAGTTTTCGTTCGAAGACCCCATGGCGAACTCATCGCAGTTGGTCTTTCCCAAGATCACGCCGCCTGCCCGCTCCAGCCGGATGATGGCCGTGGCGTCGTAGGGTGGCACGTAATTCGCCAGCAGTTTCGAGCCGCACGTGGTGCGCACGCCCTTGGTCACGATCACGTCTTTCACAGCCACCGGCACACCCGCCAGCGGTCCCGCATTTTCACCGCGCGCAATCTGTTCGTCCACGCGCCGCGCCGCGGCCAGTGCACGCTCCGGTGAAAAGTGCAGGTAGGCGCCGGTCTTGGGATTCTCCGTTTCGGCGAATCGTAACGCTTCTGTAGCCAACTCGGTGGCACTGAACCGCCGTGCGAGTAATCCTTCCCTTACGCTGTCGATTGTGAATGATGGAATGTCCATGGTCTTGGGGACAATCAGCGTTCAATTACCTTGGGAACTTTGAAATAGCCCGCACCCTTTTGCGGCGCGTTGGCCAGGGCGGCCTCGTTGCCCAGCGGCGGAACCGGCAAATCCACACGCAACGTGGCAGTTTCGCCGGCAGCGAAGAGCACCTGCGCCATGGGCGCAATGCCGGTGGTGTCCACTTCATTCAGTTTGTCGAAATGTTCCAGAATGCTTTCCAGATCCGCCTGCAGCCGGTCCACCTCGCTGTCTACCAGTTGCAGATTTGCCAGTCCGGCCACGTACCGGACTTCCTTTTCCGTGATTTTCACGCCTGTGCTCTTTTCCGCGCGGCGCGATAAATGCTACGCAGCACCGGATCTTCAATCGCGCTGGCCTCGTCGAACAGCCCGGGTATCGATTCCGCCGCACGCTGCGGTTCGCGGCGGCGCGGCACCACGCGAAATTCCAGGTCGCCCACCAGGCCACTGCCCAAGTGCTTGGCCAGATTGCGCAGAATGAAATGTGTCAGCGCGAACAGTTGCCGCTGCCACGTTCGATCCTCCACTTCCACGACCAGCCGTTCGCGCACCAGGCGCGTCGCCCGGGTGTGGCCGGCGATTTTCTTTCCGACGGCCGCAGGCCACGCGGCACATGCCAGTTCTTCGGCGCTGATCGTGTCGCCCAGTCGCAATCCCCGGATGACCTTGCTGGCCCGTTCCATTTCAGTGGTTCGTTCATTTTATCATGCGAGGCCGGAATGCAATGCAATTTTTGCCCGTAACGCAGCCGTCACCTTCCATTGTTATCGAGCAACCCACTCATCGCCTTTCCGGTGGATGACAGTCGATGGTCCCGTATGGATTCGAGGGCCTTGTCCCAGGACGCGGGAACGCTGCCCGGCCACTGAGGCAGCTTAGAGGATTCCACATCTCCAAAGGTGTAGTAGCTGAAGAAGTACTGGCTGAAATAGGGCGCGATCACGGAGATATTCTCTTTGCGTGCGATGCCCAGCAGAAGCCTCAGGAATTGTTCATCCAACGGGCTCCAGAAGCTGAAGTTGTCCCGAAAATACGCGTCCTTATTCCACATCCCGTTTGGCTCTTCTCCGCCATGCTTGTAAAGCCAGGTCTCGCCGATTGTCACCCTCATGTCCGGCCTAGATTCCCGGACTTTCCGAATCAAGGCTGCGAACTTCGCCACCTGGTCGCTGCCGTTCAAGCGCAGTGCATACAGGTGAAGGTCCAGGTAATCCAGGTCTTTCTGTTGTGCGAACTTCAGGACGAAATCCTCCGATTCCCAGGTTCCCGCTCCGGTGCCCAAGAGAGTTTGGGGACTCGCACCGCTGCTTTTCAGATGCATGGCCACTCGCGCTGCTTTTCAGATGCATGGCCACTCGGGCCACCCAATCGGCCATTTCATCCGCCGTAAAAGTGAGGTGCGACCATCGAATCATCGTCGTTTCCGGTTCGGTAAGCAGGCTCAGGTAATCCGGCTTGATTTGGCTGTAGATGACGGTGACCTCGTTCTCCATCAATTTCAGGAATCCCCTTCGCCCCTGTGGATTGTCCGTCAGGTCTTTGAAGCCGTGCGGGCTGAGCGGCGGATTGACAAAATGTTCCACATACAACTTCATGTGTCGGGAGTGGATTTCCCCGGCAAGGCGCTGATAGAAGCCGACAAGAGGCCCCGGAGCGGCGAGGGTAAGATCCGGCGCGGCAATCATGACCGACACCGCGTTCATTCTCATGGCCTGGAACGCGTCGAGCGTGGCAAGCAAACCATTCCAGCGTGTTGAATCCACCGCGGCATCTCCGTATCCGCTGCCGGCCAGGAAGAGACTCGGAGCGAACAATGGATTCGCCCCCGCCTTCCCGAGAGGGTAACTCTGTGTCGCCTGGTGGAGCGTCTCATCCAGTTCCTGGTACAACGCACGAAACGGAGGCGGGGGCTGCTGGCTCTTACCCGTTGGCGCCCAAATCAAGGCGAACATCAACAGGAGAAGCCCCTTCCCGGATGGGCGCGCAGGCTTGGTCATCGCGAACACCACCGCAATCCAGATGATCAGACTCACCGTAGCCACGGGAATGACCCACGCCGGAAGTAGTCCGTGTACTTCGGCCAGATCGGTTCCGCGGATGGCTGCCATCCAGGAGTCCCAGCGCAGATTCAAGATCGCTAGGATGACTGCGAAATTGACGCCCAAACGCCCGATTCCCGCCCACAGGGCGCCGGTGCCCGCCCTGCCCCGGAACTGCGAGAAATGCCAGGCTGTCAGCACCACCATGGTCCCAACTATGATTCCTACCGAAGTACCGTCGTGGGCGCGCCATGCCAAAGCGATCAACCATGAGAAACTCCCCAGGCATAAACCGGCAGCCACTGAGACGCGCACCCCCACGGTCATGCGAGTTCGTCCTTCCCCGCCCTGCCCGCGGATCGCCACGAGCCGCCGAAACATCACAATGATCCATGTGGCCATCAGGATCGCGGCGGACCACCAGAAGCCCGCCATCACCCCATAGAGCTTCGCGTCACTCCAGTGCCAGCGCTGGCCCAAAACGCGCACAGCAAACTGCGCTACGCAACAGCCCAATCCAAAAACCCACAGGCCGATGAACGCGAGTTTTTTGACCCTTCGTTCGCGGCCGGTGGGAGCAGCCAGCACAAGCAGGCAATTTGCCAGGATACCGCTGGCCACTCCGATCACCGGTAGCAGCAACCCTCCCAGGAAGCCCGACTTGGCCGCCAGGCCCGCGCCCGCCGATCCCGCCGGAGCAACCGGTATCCCTGCCAGTACAGCCTCTGAGAACGCTTCGCCCGGAGCCGTCCGGCGCAACGTACCCTCCACGAAGTCCATCACCTCCGCGTGCAGCAATTTGCGTCCGCGCGAGAGGCGCTGCTTCACGGCGTCCTCGCTCAAATCCAACTCCGCCGCCACGCGCTCCACCGACTGTTGCTCGCGGTAAAACAAAATCAGCGGCTCGCGGTAGATTTCCGGAATCCGTTCCAGCGCGCGCCACAGAATCGCTTCTTCCTCCCGGCTGACGGCCTCCGCGGATGGCGACTGGGCGGGCGATGGCGGCGCATCGTGAACCGCATCCAGCGGCTCGGCGGCATGACTCGGCTCATGGCTTCGCCGCTGAAGTTCCTTGCCCACCAGGAAGCGCGCGACGCCGCACAACCAGCTTCGCAATAGGGAGGGCTCACGCAGTTGGGGAAGCTGCTTCCAGGCGGCGAAAAAGGTCTCCTGCGCGATGTCTTCGCTCGCGCTCAAGCTGCCGGTCACGTTATAAGTGATCGAGCAGACCAGCGACCGGTATCTCTCGACAATCCGTGCGAAAGCGTCACGGTCGCCCCGAAGGCTCGATTCCACCAATTGCGCGTCGTTGTTCGGTTCCGCGGACATTGTCAGCTTCATCTTTATACTCCCACCGTATGAGTGCCGAAAAAGGACCAAAAGGTGACAAACGGCTCATGAGGCGCTGCCTCACCCCGCGGGATGAAAATCCGCGCGTCCGGTAGCGCCGGCGATCTTGTCGCCGGTTCTTTTGGTTGCCGAGTGGGACGGACGATCGTTTTTTGTCNNTCACCCCGCGGGATGAAAATGGGGCCGGGGCTAGGGGTACCCGCGGCGGAGACCGCGGGCGCCACCCGCCATGTTCGTCTTCCCCGTTTGCTCGCGGCCTCGCGGAGGTGTATACAGGAATGAGAGGGTGAATGAAGGCGATCCCGTCCATGCTGCTGTTTGTGTTCTATGCCTGCGCGGCCGATCAGCCTCCCGAGCCGGTCACTTGCACCGTCACCCGCGACCCCACCGGAGTGACTACCGTCAAGGTTCACAACGGGGGAGCGTTGGCGGTCACCGCGTTCAACTTCATTTACACGCTGCATCGGGAACTCGATGGTCCGGCCTACGGCGCCTCTATGGGGTATTACGATTCGTTGACAGATCCACAATTTGCTCAGCCCCTGCTTCCAGGACAGGATGTGGTTCTGCCTTATCGTATCGGCGGGAACGGTATGCTCGCCAAAGTCGCGGTGGCAGCCAGCATCTTCGCCGACGGTAGTTCGTACGGCGAGAAGGCTACCGTGCAGAAGATCCTGGACCGCCGTAATTATATGCTGGTCAGCCTCAACAAATCGATCGGGGAATTGACCCAGGCTGCCAAGGCAGGGGTGATGCGCGAGCAGATCATCGCCCAGTTTCAGACGGCGTTGAATCAGGAAATGGGCGCGGGNNTGGATCCGGAGCTGAACTACTGCATTCAAACCGTACGCGGCCTGGTGCTCGGAATGCTGCGCGTGAACCGGGCCCCCGATGGCACCGCACCGCCCACCGCAACCATTCTCCAGTCCATTGTGGATACCCTCAAGGCCCGCCGGGAATTGCTCAACAAGTAGCGCCTACTCAAACTGAATCCCCGACAAATCCACCGTGGCTTTCGGAAACTTCAGGTCCATGCCTTCCAGCGTGTGCAGCACGATTTCGGAAACCGCCAGGTTCCGAAACCACTTGCGGTTGGCCGGAATTACATACCACGGCGCCTTCTCCGTACTGCACCGGCGGAGCATCTCCTCGTAAGCCTCCATGTATTGGTCCCAATACTCGCGCTCCTTGATGTCAGCCATCGAGAACTTCCAATTCTTGCTCTTGTCTTCCAGTCGCTCGCGGAATCGCTTGGCCTGCTCCTCCTTGCTGATGTAGAGCAGGAACTTGACGATGCGCACATCGTTGTCGGCCAGCATGCGCTCGAAATCGTTGATCTGGTCGTAACGTTTGGACCAGACGGATTTCGGCGCCAGCCCGTGGACCCGCACCACCAGGACGTCTTCGTAGTGCGAGCGGTTGAAGATACCGATTTTGCCGTATTCCGGCACCGCCTGGTGCACGCGCCAGAGATAGTCGTGCCGCTTTTCCGCGCCTTCCGGAACCTTGAAGGCGTTCACGCTCACGCCCTGCGGATTCATCCCGCTCATCACGTGTTTGATGGTGCCGTCCTTGCCGCCGGCATCGATGCCCTGCAACACTACCAGCAGCGATCGCCGGGCTTCGGCATAGAGCAGGTACTGCATCACCGACAGCCGCTCGCAGTTCCGCTCCAGCCGTTCGCGTCCCATGGCCTTGTTCACTCCGTGGGTGTCCGCGGGATCGATGTCCGACAGTTTGGCCTTACTGTCCGGAGTCACTATCAGTTCACGCGCCAGATTCTTCATCCGGCCTCATTCTACACTGGAAAAATGTTGGTGCTTGCTTCCCAGTCTCCGCGCCGCAGTGAGATTCTCAAACAGGCCGGGCTTGCGTTCACAGTCCGGGTGGCGAATGTAGATGAGTCGCCGCTGCCCGGTGAGGCGCCGGAAGATTATGTGCAGCGCCTGGCGGAATGGAAAGCCATGGCGGTCCCGGCGGATCACACGGACACCGTGCTGGGCGCGGACACTACCGTGGTCGTCGATGACGAAATGCTCGCCAAACCCGTTGATGCAGACGACGCCGGCCGCATGCTGTCACTGCTCTCTGGCCGCCGCCATGAAGTGATGACTGGCATCTGTCTCAAACGCGGCCATGCAGTGACTCGCGATTGCGCCGTCACCCACGTGTGGTTTGCGCCGATGACCGAAACGGAGATCGCCGATTACGTAGCGAGTGGCGAGCCCATGGACAAGGCCGGCGCCTACGCCATACAGGGTTTGGCGTCCAAGTATATCGAA
>OKRF01000031.1:22752-24570 GCA_900290315.1 Candidatus Sulfopaludibacter sp. SbA3
GGCTGCTATTTCAACGTGGTCGGCTTGCCCGTCTCACTGGTGTACCGGCATTTGCGCGAGGCTGAATCTCGCCTGACCGCAGAGAAGCCGCCAGGGATTCGCCCTGGAGCTTGACACCTGTCTTCAGTCTCCCTACTCTCAAAATAGGAGCACCTCAAGGGACCTATGGAAACGATACCTCTCAAGCCGGAGCGCATCGCCCAACTACACGAATACGCGCAGCGGCACCACCAGGATCCTTTCACTGCTCTTGATGAGGTTCTGGCTGCGGCCCTCGAGTGGGACCTGCAGGACTACCGGGAAACGGTAGAAGGCATTCGGCAGGGATACGCGGACTTCAAAGCAGGCCGCACACAACCCGCTGAACAAATCTTTGAAGAACTAAGCCGGAAGCATGGCCTTCCAGGTTGAACTGACCACTAGGGCGAAGCAAGACTTAGATGCCATTCTGGAATGGCTGCTCACACAGGGAGCGGGCGAAGCGGGTCTGCGCTGGTTTCAGGAATTGAGAGAGGCGATCGCTTCACTTTCGACACTCCCCCATCGCTGCCCTAACGCCCCGGAGAATGCCGACTTTCCATTTGAAGTGCGCCAACTCCTCTATGGCCACAAGCCCCACCAGTACCGAGTGCTTTTCACCGTAGACGAACCCCTGGTCGTCGTTCTACACATTCGGCACGGGCGCCGCGAGCGGCTAAGCGGTCATTGAGGAAACAATCGGCTTCTTGGGTGACGCCTGAGCGTGGGGCGGTGACGGCTACCGTGGGAGAGACGAGAGTCACACGCCGCCTGCCCAAGCGCCGTCCGCAAGCAGCTACAGCGTCTTCCGCCGCCCTTCGTCGGGGCCCTCTTGGAGCCGCCGCGCTTCCCGCCGCCCTTCTTGCCCTTCCTCTGTCCACCGCGCTGGGGAGAAGCAAATGTGGGGATGGCCGTCACCAACATGACGCCCAAAAGGCCGAGACCGAGAAATCTGCGAAACGATTTGAACATAAGTGAGCTTTCAACTTCCCTAACCCCAGTCTGCACTGAGAGTTGCATCCAGGCAATAGCCTAACGAAAAATAAACCCGGCAACATTTTGGAACTTTCTCAAGGTCGGATTTCCACTACGGTGCCATCCCNNAGTACTCTCCATCCTTCAGGCCGTGGATCATGATGTCGCCGCCAGGCGAGACCCCCAGGTCGCGGGCACGCCGCACATCGGCCTGGTCGGGATACGAAATGTGCAGAGACAGGTGGTAGCGGCTCTGCGGATTCCGCCGGTCGATCACGTAGCAGCCCTCCGGCGTCCGCCCGTCACCCTCCTGCACTTTGTGGCCCTCGGGATGCGGACCCAGCGCCACCCGGTAGCGCCGTAATATCGATTGTCCGCGCAAAAGCAGCATTTCCCGCCGGGACTTGTTGACCACGATCCGATTGGCTTTCAGCACGCCGCAGCGCATGACGTCTGAATATTGTCACACGAACGCCCTTCCCCCCGGCGGCGCGGCTACTCGCCGCCGGACGCCGCCGGAGAGGATGCGGTCCACCACTCGGGTGAGTTGCTCCGCGGAAAATGGCTTGGAGAGGAAGTTGATGCCCGGATCCAGCGAATCGTTGGCCGCGAGGGCTTCGGAATAGCCGGAGGTGAGCAGCACTTTGGACTCGCTGTGGAGCGCGCTGAATCTTCGAGCCAGGTCGCGTCCGCTCAGGCCCGGCATCACGACGTCCGTAAACAGTAAGTGGATCGGATGGTGATATTGTTCCGCCAGTTCCATGGCTTCGGTTCCATCGGCGGCCTGGAGGACGGTATAGCCCGATTGCGCCAGCACAGTGGCGG
>OKRF01000031.1:24577-31338 GCA_900290315.1 Candidatus Sulfopaludibacter sp. SbA3
ATCCATCGGCGGCCTGGAGGACGGTATAGCCCGATTGCGCCAGCACAGTGGCGGCGAAGTGGCGTACCGCGCTCTCGTCTTCCACCAGCAGGATCGTGCTGACGCCCCGCACCAGCGACGGCATATGGACGTCCGAGACCTCGGCGAACTTCTCGTCGATGAATCGCGGCAGATACACGCGGAAGGTGGTGCCGCTGCCAGGAAAGCTGTCGACGGCGATGGCGCCGCGGCTTTGGCGCACGATGCCGTATGCGGTGGATAACCCCAATCCGGTGCCCTTTCCGGCGGGCTTGGTGGTGAAGAAGGGTTCGAACAGGTGGTGGAGAACGTGCTCCTCCATGCCGATGCCTGTATCGGTGACGGTCAGCAGGACATACTCGCCCGGAGTGACGTCCAACTGCCCGGCGAGGTCGGGATCGATTTGAGTGCTCGCACTGGATTTGAGTGCTCGCACTGGTGATTGTCAAGCGTCCTCCGCCCGCCATGGCGTCGCGGGCATTGATCACCAGATTCATCAGCATCTGGTGGATTTGCGCCGCGTCCGCCAGGACCTGGCCCGCGGAATCGCCCAGAATTTCGATCAGGGTGATGTTCTCGCCAATCAGGCGGCGGCTCAATTTGAGCACTTCCGCCACCACCAGATTGAGTTCGACCGGCCGCTTCCGGCTGACCTGCTTGCGGCTGAATGCCAGGAGTTGCTGGGTGAGATTGGTGGCCCGCTCTCCGGCCTGGCGGATCAGTTCCAGGCTTCCCCGTTCACCGCCCTCCGGTGCCTGAGTGGCCAGCAGGAGGTCGCAGTAGCCGTTAATCACCGTCAGCAGGTTGTTGAAATCGTGCGCGATGCCACCCGCCAGTTGGCCGATGGCCTGCATTTTCTGCGCTTGGGCCAGGCGGGCTTCCAGTTCTTTCCTTTCGGTAACGTTTTCGGCAATCAGGTCGAGGTGGAGAATCTGTCCCAGAGCGTCACGGGTGGCGCGCACGCCTACGCGCACTTGGATGGGCTTGCCATCGACCCGAATCCAGGTGCTCTCCAGACCCTGAACCAGCCCCGTCTGCAAGCCCGCCTGTAAGGCCTCAAAACCTCCCGGGGAGCCGTAGATGAGAGGCAGGTCGCGCACCAGTAAGTCCGTTTCACATGCTGGGTCATAACCCAGCATGTCCAGCATGGCGCGGTTGACTTGCAGGAGTTGTCCGCTTTCGGTGGCGCGGCACATGGCATAAGGCGCGTCTTCAATCAGGGAACGGTAGCTCTGTTCGGAGAGACGCAGAGCCGTCTCCGCCATCAGCCGTTCGGTAGCGTCCAAAGCAACCCCAATCACACCGACGATCGCGCCGTCACCGCCGCGCAGAGGCTCCACGTGGGCTTCCAGGCTGCGCCCTTTCACCTCCGCATGGAAGGCGCAGCCAATACCTGCGAATGCCTTGCGATGGGCATCTAAAGAGCTATGGTTTCCGAAAAGGGCACGGATCGGCCGCCCGGCGTATTCTTTGGCGCAGACGCCAGCGGCGCTCAGTCCCGCACCGGTTAGCGAGGTGAAGCGGCAGTCCGCGTCGGTGGCCCACACCAGCGCTGGTATACGCTCCAGCAGTGACAGCAGAGAGGCCAAGGCCGGACATCTTGCGGGTGTGCGATCTTCCGGACATAGATCTCCAGTGAAGATGTCCATGCTGCCGATTGTAGGCTGTTTTGGCCGCTGCCGCATGGCGGAAAAGCGGGCGGGCCGGCGGTCACTCCGGCTTGGGAGTCAGGTCTTCCGCGACGACAATTCTGGTGAAAGGAATTTGCGCCCGTTCGTTGGCTTCCCGGACATTGTCGGGACTGGCCGCTTCAAACAGGCACATGCATTTACTCTCGCCCGGCACAAACATGGAGCGGATGTACCGGACTTGCCTGCCCTCGGCGGTCAGTTCCTTGCCCGTTTGAATGGCTCTCTTTTGAGCGGCGGCAAGCTCCTCGAGCGTAATTCCAGGCAAGTCGCGTTCCACCATGAAGACCGGCATTCCAGCACCTCTTCGAACTAACAGACATTGTCGCATCGTGCGGGACGCCCAGTCTAGTTGCCATCGGCAATCAGGCTTAATTGGCGCGGGTCGTGCTGCGGCTTCGGCTCTTGGGGCTTGGCCAGATCGTCGTGCGTGGGATTGAACTTACGGATGAGTTGGTTGAGCTTCAGCGAAGATTCCCAGATTTCGCACAGCAGGGCACACCGGGAACACGCGCCCTTAATGCCCCCCCTGCCATCGACAGCGGGATTGTAGCCTTTGTGCTTTGCGCAGCGGCCGTCAAATTTTCTTGAGCGGATTTTCAATTGCAAGCCAGCCGGAGCGCCGGTTTTAGACTTTTTCGTGGGGATCCGAGTCGCCCTTCATGGCGGACTTGAAATTCTTGATGCCTTCGCCCAGGCCTTTGCCGAGATCGGCCATCTTGCTTCCGCCGAACAGCAGCACGGCGACCAGTCCGATCACCAGCAGTTCAGGCATACCAATCGTTTCAAACATGCACTACCTCACTATCGAGATGACGCTATCATTGTAACCCGCGTTACCGGCAACTGTCGCGGTACAATCCGAGTGAATGCCGTCCGTAAGCCGGGTGAACTGGGCGAAGTTTCGCGTGTCGGTGGTTTCCACCGTGGCCGTGATCATCCTCCTGACCTTATTTTACCTGCTCACCGGCGGTACTCTGCTGGAGCCGAAAGCCACGATTTATCTATACGTTCCGGACGCAACGGGCCTGGACCAGGACTCGCCGGTGCTGGTGGATGGAATCGACGTCGGCAAGGTCGTGCGAGTGGAGCTTTCGGGACAGGACAAGCCGGACCGCGTGGTGCGCATCGTAATGACTGTGGAGCGGGACCGCCTCAATAGCATCACCAAAGACTCGGTGGCGGAAATCAGTTCGGACGGGCTGATTGGCGACAAGTATGTGGATATCACGAGCCAGAAGAGCGCGGACCACATCCCGCCAAATGGTGAAATCCGCCTCAAGCCGTCATCGGAGCTGAAGAAGACCATCGATCTTCCTCAGTTCGAAGCGCAGCTCAAGGTGGTGGACGCGCTTCTCACCGATATCGAAGGGGGCAAGAGCGCCATGAGCCAGTTCGTCCTCGGCAGTGAGATTTACACCGGTTTGCTCCGCAGTATCGGCAAGATTGAGAGCGCGCTTCACGCCGCGGTAAACTCGACTACCGTGGTGGGCGACGCGTTGTACAGCCAGCGCCTGTACAACCAGATCTCGGTGCCCATGGTCAAACTCAATCAGACCCTTGCCAGGCTGGAATCGGGACAGGGCTCCGGCCAAATGCTCCGCGACACCGCGCAGTACGAAAGCGCCCTGAAGGATGTGCGGGACCTTCGCGCGTCGATTGCCGGGGTGCGGTCGGAGGAGTGGATGCAGTCGGACGCCATGTACCAGGATTGGAACCGCATGCTTCTCTCCTTCATCCAGCAGGTAGATCGGATGAATGCGGACCCTCTGCTCAACTCGACGGCTCTTTACGAGAGCCTGACGGGAATGGCGCGAGAGACGGGACAGACGGTCAAGGATTTCCGCCAGGATCCCAGGAAGTATTTGCGGCTCAAGATTTTCTAGGCTGGGCCGATGGGTGGCGGATCGGCGTTGATCCCAAACAAGGAAACGGGCGATCCGGCTGGTGACCGGATCGCCCGTTTGGCGAAGCAAAGCTTCAGGCGCGATTACTTGCCGCTGCCAGTGCTGCTGGCGGCGGTGCTGGGCGTGCTCTTCTTCGGAGTCGCCTTCTTGGTGGAATGCTTCCTGGTTGTTTGTGGTATCGGTGCTGGTCTTGGTCTGCGCACCGCTGGCGGGCGGAGTGGCCGGGGCCTGCGCGGCAAACGTCAGAGGCATCGTCGCAACGGCGAAAGCGATAGCAAAAATGATCTTTTTCATGGTTCCTTTTCTCCCTCGCGGGCTCTGCCCGCTTACAATCCCATCATGCTGCCGATCGCCTGAAAACTCGATAGCCTGCGCAGGCTAGCACAGGCGCCCAATTGGCCTGAGCGGCGATTAAGATTCGTTAGCCGCCGTCCCCGCACGCCCGACGCACTCGGCAACCAAAAGAACCGGCGACAAGATCGCCGGCGCTACCAGGCGCGCGGGTTTTCATGCGGACGCGTGAGGCTGCGCCTTCCGGGCCGACCCCCTCCAAAACCCCGAGGCGGTGCGTACGCCGCAAGTCCGTGCCGCCCTCGAAAATCCCGAAACGTGTATCCGCCGCAAATCCGTACCGACATCGAAAATCCCGTTCCGTGTGTCCGCCGCAAATCCTTGCCACCCTCGAAACTCCCGAGCCGTGTGTCCGCCGCAAATCCGTGAATCTTCGTGCCTGGCTCGAATTTGCCCCTGCGCGAAATCCCGATGCGTTCCCCCCCCGCCATTTTCACACGCGAGGCATCGCCTCATGCGCCGACTGTCACCGTTTTGCCCCGTTACGCGATCCTGACACGCCGCCCTCTGGCCAACCGTGCACACACCATAGCGCGGACCCGCGCGATACTGATAGCGCGATGTCTCCGCAACGAATCACGCACCAGAATATTTTCCGGGTGCTGCTGGCCGGTTTCGGCCTGGTGATTGCCTTGCTTCTGGCGGCCGCCGTAGTCGGGGTGCGGAATATCGACTCCATCCAGCAGAATGCGGCCAGTCTGGTGCGCGAACAAGCCGTCACCAACCGCCTCATCGACGAACTGCACAATCAGCAGACCAGCCTCACCGAAGTCTTTTCCATCCTGGCACGGGACCCCGATTCGGTCGATTACGACCACATCATGAACCAACTCGCCGAAGCCGGCCACGATATCGATCGTATCTCGGCCGAAGGAGCCCAGACGCCGGAGCGCGAGTTGTGGACGCGCCTGCGCCAGTCTTCCATGGACTTCTCCCAGGAGGCGCGGCGCATTCTCTCGGTGGAGAATCCCGAAACTTTCCGCTCACTCGACCTGTTTCGCGACCATGAAGCCTTCATCGCCGTGGTGGCGCGCCTGATCGAAAGCGAGTACCGCAAAGTCAGCCAGGCGCAGGCACAGATCGACCGGCAGAGCGCGCGCCTGCTCAACACCTCCTTCTTCTTCGCGGCCGTCAGTGTACTGCTGTCCCTGGTGTTCGCCGCTGTCACCGTCCGCATGGTGGTGCAACTCATCCGCGAAATGGATTGGCAGACGGCGGAACTGGGCCGCGTCTCGTGGCACATGCTGGAAGACCAGGAGGCCACCGCGCGCCGCTTCTCGCATGAGCTTCACGATGAGTTGGGCCAATCGCTCACGGCCGTAAAGACCAACCTGGCGGCGCTGGGAGCCGGCGGGCAGGGGAACAGCGCGCGCCTGGAGGATTGCCTGCACCTGGTGGACGAAGCCATTGGCAACGTGCGGCAGATGTCGCAGCTTCTGCGGCCCACGATTCTGGACGATTTCGGATTGGAAGCGGGCGTGCGGTGGCTGGTAGAAGGCTTTTCAGCACGCACCGGGCTGGATGTGGATTTCGACTCGAACTACGCCGGCCGCCTGCCGGACGAGACGGAAACGCACCTCTTCCGCATCGCCCAGGAGGCGCTCACCAACATCGCACGTCATGCCGGCGCGAAGAAAGTGGGCGTGCGATTGGCATCGCGCGGCAGAGAAATACGCCTCAGCATTCAGGACGATGGCCGCGGACTGCCGGCAACGGCGCCCATGCCGCTGGCGCCACCAGATTCCGCCAGGCGTCCGGCAACCTTGGGTATGAGCGGCATGCGTGCTCGGGCGCGCAGCGCGGGTGGCGACCTGACCGTGCGTTCGCGCCCCGGCGAGGGTGTTTTAATTGAAGTTCGGGTCCCATTGAACCATGAAACGCATCCGAATCCTGCTGGCTGACGATCACGCGGTGGTGCGCCAGGGGTTCAAGATGATCCTGAGCGCGCAGCCCGATATGGAAATCGTGGGTGAAGCGGGCAATGGCCGCGAAGCGGTGGAACTGGCCGACAGTCTGAAGCCGGATATCGTAGTGATGGATGTCTCCATGCCGGAGTTGAATGGCATTGAAGCTACGCGCCGCCTCGCTACCTCATCGCCGCACACTCGTGTGGTGGCGCTGAGCATGCACAAGGACAACGTCTATGTGCGCGAAATCCTGCGCGCCGGCGCCCGCGGATACCTGTTGAAAGACGCCGTGGCGGCGGACGTGGTGACAGCCATCCGCGCCGTGGCGCGCGGCGAAAGCTACCTTAGTCCCGCAGTCTCCAACGCCGTGCTGGACGATTACCGCAAGCACGTCACCAACCCCATCGACCTGCTGAGCAGCCGCGAGCGCGAGGTGTTGCAGATGCTGGCCGAGGGCAAGACCAACAAGGAAATCGCGGTGGTGCTGGATCTCAGCGTCTATACGGTGGATGCGCATCGCGGGCGCATCATGGAAAAGCTCAACGTGCACAGCATCAACGAACTGGTACGCTTCGCCGTGCGCAATGGCCTCATCGATTAAGGTCTCGAACTACAATCAAGAGTTATGATCGCTTTGCTACGCGGGCTGCTGGTGGAGAAGCATCCGAACCAGGCCATCGTGGAAACCGGCGGCGTGGGCTACGACGTCACGATTCCGGTTTCCACTTTTACGCATTTGCCGGAGCCCGGCGCCGAGGTGCGTCTGCGCATCCATACTCATGTACGCGAGGATGCACTGGCGCTGTACGGGTTCCTCACGCAGGACGAAAAGGCGCTATTCGAAAAGCTGATCGGTGTAAGTGGCATCGGGCCCACCGCGGCCGTCAAGA
>OKRF01000526.1:0-27493 GCA_900290315.1 Candidatus Sulfopaludibacter sp. SbA3
GGCCGACCGGCGACAAGATCGCCGGCGTTACCAATTCGCTGGGCCGGTTTTTCGACCCTGTCAATTAGGGGCGGACGATTGACGGCGCGAGGGGGGTGCATTTTCGACCCTGTTGGGATGGGCGTTGCCCAGTCGCTCGACTGGTTTTTCGACCCTGTCATTTTTCCGGGATATACAGAATTTTCGAGAGAAGCTACGCTTCACAAACTGCCCAGCAGCCGCTCGTACGCAGTCGTCACCGCGTCCCAGGAATAGCGCTCGCGAGCCCTATCCATCGCCCTTCGCCGCAACTCCGCGCGTGATTCTTCGGACATCGCCACCACGCTTGCGAGCTTCGCCGGAAGGTCCCGCGAATCGAAAGGAATGCCGGCATCGCCGGTGACTTCGGCGTTCTCCGGGGTGTCGCGATAGAGCACCAGGGCCCCGCGGCCCATGGCCTCGATCAACGCGGGGTGCGTGCCTCCCACTTCGGTGGCGTGGATGTAGGCGAACGAGTGCGATTGCAGTTCGTGGTAGCCTTCGCCATAGATCGCTCCGGGCATCAGGATCCGGGGATCGGCCGTGTCTCGGACTCGCCGAATGTATTCCTGGGCGTAGGGCGCGTCGCCGATCAGCGCCAGCTTCATCGGGGTCGCCAGTTTCTCAAACGCCTGGCGCACTTCGAGTGGATGGTTCTCCGGCTCCATGCGGCTTACATACAGGAAATAGCCGTTAGGCGCGAGGCCGAGTTTCTCCAACACGCTCGTGCCCGGAACTCTGCCGATCGCGGCGCCGTAGGAGATGAACACGCTGTCCTTGCCCCACTGCTCGCGATAGTAGTCTTGAATGGTGCGGGCATCGGTGACCACGATCGAAGGGCAGAACGTGGCCAGCCACTCCGAAGCGAAATACCAGGCTTTGGCGAGCCGGTTCCACTTCTTCCGTCTGCGCTCGATGCCGTCCACGTTGAGCGCCACCGGGATGCGCGAAATGCGCGGCAGCAGTGTGAAGATGGCGTTGGCGCCGTTGCAGTAGAGGGCCGCGTCCGCGCGATGCTCCAGCAGGTGGAGCGTGGAAAGCCAGGTGTGCGCCAGGGTGTCGAAGTACTTGTGCCGGATGGTGGGAAGGTATTGCAGCCGGACTCCGCGCCAGATGGGTGCGGAGTGACGCTCGCGGCAGTAGACGGTGACCTGGTGGCCGCGCTCCACCAGGCGGACCGACAGTTCCTCAGCGAATGTTTCGAAGCCGCCGTAGCTGGCCGGAATACCCCGCGTTCCAAGAAGCGCGATGCGCACTCCGTCAGGTTCTCGCGGTTTCGGAACGCGAAAGCATGCGGACCATCTTCTTGGGAGCCTGCTTGCTCACGGGGACGTATTGAAACCAGCTTGCCATGTATTGATTGTCCACGCGCTGGCTGGCCTGGATCAGGCGCCGCTTGGCCAGCATCCGTTTGAGATTCTTCAGCAGGAACCAGTAGGCCTTGAGCGATGTGTGCTCCCACAACAGGCAGCACATCACCACCATCAGATCGCGCGCGGTAATGGAAAACCAGTTGCGCCAGTAGAGATCCCCAGAGATATTCTTGATGCGCATCAGGAAGCGGTTCTTCACCGAGTGCATGTTGATCTCCGGCGGCAAAGCGCGGCGGTTGCCGGGCAGGACTTTGCGCACATGATAGCCGCGGGCGTAGGGCGCGTACAAACACCGCCAACCCATCAACTGGGCGCGCCAGGCCACGTCGGCATCCTCGCGATAGACGAAGAAATCGGAATCGAAAAACTCGCCATCGAGCGAGATATCTTCGATCATGGCGCGCCGGTACAGGGCGGCTGCCGCGGTGGCGCCGAACACGAATTCGTATTGCAGATAGTGTCCGTTATCCACCTCCTGGCTGCCGCGGTCCAGATGGCGCAGCATGGGGTTGAAGTAGATACCAGTGGAATCCACCACCGGCTTGTCGGGGATTTCGAAGTGGCTGGTCATGGTGAGCAGCTTGCCGCACACCGCGCCGATTTTCGGATCGAACTGGCCCGCATCCACCAGGGCCTGAATGAAATTCGGCAACAGGAGGACGTCGGGATTCAGCGTCAGCACCCAATCTCCGCTGGAGAGCCCGATAGCCTGATTCTGCGCCGCGGCGAATCCTATATTGTCATCGTTGTAGCACACGCGGCAGCGATCTTCGAACTGTTCCAGGATGTCGATGGTGCCATCGGTGGAGGCATTATCCACGACGATGATCTCTTTGTGCCGATACTTCTGTGCCAGCACCGATTCGAGGCAGCGCTTGATAAAACGGCCGCTGTTGTACGTAACTATCGTGACAGAGACGAAGTCGTTGTGCGCCATGAACGAGAACCTGAGTGACCGACCCTTCTGTACATCCGAATTCCCCTACTCCCCCGGGACGAACCGAACTGCTCCGCGCCGCCCGAACAAAAAACATCGGCTGGCAAGACGCACAACGCTCGCATTCACTGACATGGGCTTCAGACTCCGTTGCAGGATCGATTCAAGAATCGCCCGCAGGACGGATCCTGCTGCCACCGCCAAACTCACCGCCCGAAACGATAGCGGACGGAAGTGCCTGGCTGAATACCTCAGAAGACTACCATACCAATAAACGCGGCGCATCTCCACCGATAACTGCGGGATAGAGTGCCCGCCCGTATGTTTCGCAACAGCTCCCGGCGCGTAGTGGAAGCCATAACCCGAATCCAGGGCGCGCCTGCAGAAATCCACATCCTCAAACCCGGACGAAATTCTTCGTCAAATCCGCCCAACTGCTCCCATACCTTCCGCCGGACCATGAGAAACGCGCCCGCCGGTTGCTCCACGGCCGATGGCCGGTCCGGGTCCAGATCCAGGGCCCGATATCTACGGTTGACCGGATTATTCGGCCAAACCCTGTTGAGCAATAGGGCTTCCAAAGCCAGGGCCGCCGGAGTAGGTAAGCGGCGCACCATGAAACCCAACTGCGGGCGGCCTTCAAGGTCCACTAGCCGCCCTCCGGCTCCGGCTGACCCAGGCAGGTTGCAGGCCTGCCGTAAAGGCTCCAGACTGCTTTGCAGGATAGCATCCGGATTCAGCAGCAGCACATACGGCGAACTCAGTACCTGAAAGCCCTGATTGACTGCCGCGGCAAATCCCCGATTCTCGCCGTTGGCGATCAAACGGACCCCGCGGCGGGCCACTTCGGCGATAGTGCCATCTCGCGAGGCGTTATCAACTACTACAACATTAGCGCCGCTGGCAAGCGCGGCATCCAGGCAGGCGCCTATCTCCGCAGCCGAATTATAAGTGACGATAATGATGCCGATATCCGACATGTGTCACTTTGCCCCACCACCGGTCAGAAGAAAGTACATGCGCCAGTACGGGTCCATCCCTGTAACGTGCTGTAGCCCGCGGATCTGACGCTCATAATCGCACAGGGTTTGTTCTAGTAGTTCTGGATCGAACGGCTCACTTTTCGCCCGCGTGGGGGTATACTCCCGCAAGCCCTGCAACTTACCTCGCCACCAAGCAGTGGCTGCTCCGTGGCGCCATGCCACAGCGCCCCAGAGGGCCTGGGCCACCACGATGCGCCACATCCAGCCCACCATCAGCTTTTCGGGATAGTGGCGGGCCAGCAGGAACACCTGATTGCGCGAAATGCGCCGCACGGTTTCGGGATGCCACCGCCCCAGGGCGGCGCTGCCGTGGTGGCGCGCCACCGCGTCGGGAAGATATTCGCCGGCGCGGCCGGCCTTGGCGCAGCGCAATCCGAAATCGATGTCTTCCAGGTACGATTCGAAACTCTCTTCCAATACGCCCACCTCCTGGAAAAGCTCGGCGCGGAAGAGGGCTGCGGTCCACGGCGCGGACCAGATCTCCCGCCGGGTGTGAAACGGCGGACCATCGGGGCGGCCGCTGCCTGCGCGCCAGCTTGTGCCGCCGCGGCAGGTGGCGTCGAAGGTGGCGTCGATTTGGCCCTCGCAAGCGGCACTCAGAATTCTGCCCGTGCCGAACCAGCCGCGCGCCTGAGTGAGCCGCTGGAAATAATCCGGCGCCAGTTCCACGTCGCTGTTCAACACCGCGATCCATTCGCCGCGGCTCTCGTGGATGCCGCGATTCACGGCTGCCGCGAAGCCGGCATTGCGGCCCATGGCAATCACGCGCGCACCTGCCTGGCGGGCCACTTCGGGAGCGTCATCTTCGCTGCCGTTATCCACCACGATCAGTTCGGAAGCGGGACAGGTCTGCGCGCGGAGCGTCGCGAGCAAACGCTCAAGCAGCGCGCGGCCGTTCCAGACGGGCACGATGGCGCTAATGCGCATCATCGGAAGAAGCGCTTCCGGGCCAGGAAGGCCAGGTTCTGAAAGCCGTCGCGCCAGGCATTGAGCTTGGTTTCCCCCAGCCGCGATGAGTATTGAATCGGGATTTCGCCGAAGCGGATGGCGGGATTGCGCACAGCTTCGATCTTGATCTCCTCGCTGAAAGCCATGCCGTCGGATTCCAGTTTCATGTCCTTCAGAATGGACCGCCGGAAGACCCACATGCCCGATTGCGAATCGCGCACCCAGTGGAGGAACAGGATGGACATCCACAGGGAGAGGATCAGGTTGCCGAATTTGTTCTTGAAACTCATCGCGTGGCGATCGCGTGCCGGGAAGCGCGACATGTTCAGGAAATCGACTTCCAGGTGCAGAAATGCCTCTAAGAGGTACGAGAGAGCGTCGACGGGATAGCTCTGGTCGCCGTCCAGGGTGACGATCAGATCGCTGGTGGCGGCGGCGAATCCGCGTTTGTAGGCCCGGCCGTACCCGCGCACTTCCTCGCGAATCACTTTGGCGCCGAGGGAAGCCGCCACTTCGCTGGTGCGGTCGGTGGAGTTGTTGTCCACCACAATCACTTCGTCGACGAACTCCGGCGTGGCGCGCAGCACTTTCTCGATGCCCTGCTCTTCATTGAGGCAGGGGATGATCACGGTGATGGATTGTCCTTTATACATGTCCCGACTTTTTCGCGGCGGTGCGCGTCAGTATCATATAAACGCGGATATCATGAAACCAATGAAGCGTCTGCTGAGCCTTCTCCTTTGTTCCGGCGCACTCGCGTGCGCCGGAGACCTTTCCACTGCCAAGACGGTGTACGTGCTGTCCATGTCTCGTGGAATGGACCAGTATCTCGCCAATCGGCTGGTGAACGGCCACATTTTACAGGTGGTTACCGACCCGAAGCTGGCCGACGTGTTCCTCACGGACCACATTGGCGAGGGTTTCGAGACGCAGATGACGGCGATATTCCCGCCCCCTCCCGCCGCCGAACCGGCGCAGGACGAGGACAAAGACAAAGAAAAAGACGCGGCCCCGACAAGCGGCAACCCGATGTTTGGCACGCCGGTCAATAAGCTCTCCACTCCCGCCCTCAACTCGAGTTTCGGCCGCAATAAAGGCAACATTTTTCTGGTAGACGGTCCGCATACGCTCCGCCGAAATCTGCCAGCGGCAAGGACCTGGATCGTACGGCATTGGACATTGTAAGCCGCCTCAAGAAGGATCTGGGCAAGAAGTAGTCCGCTTTTTCTTGACCAGTTCGCCGTAGCCTGCTACCAGTTTGCGGGTGATTCCAGCCATATCCCAGTTCTTCTCGACTTCCGAGCGTGCCCGGCGCGCCATGGCGGCGGCGGCATCGGGATCTTCCAGCAACGCCAGTACCCGTTCGGCAAAGCCCGTCGCATCGCTGGCGAGGGAGCAGATTCGGCCATCCTCTTGCGCCAGACCCTCGGCGCCCACCATGGTGGACACCACTGGAATTCCCGCGGCGAAAGCCTCCAGCAATTTGACCCGGACGCCGGACCCGCTGAGAATGGGGCACACGAAGATGGCATACTGCGCCAGCGGACGTCGCACATCGTCCACATAGCCCAGCATCTCGAGGTTGGCGGAATAATCGGCGTAGGTATGGGAGGGCGGCGGGTCGCTGCCGGCGACCACGAGCCGCGCGTCGGGCTGGCGTCCCAGGATGAGGGGTAACACCTGTCGCACGAACCATTCCATGGCCACCCGGTTGGGTTCGTGGCGGAAGCTGCCGACGAACAGCATGGTCAGCGGATCGCGCCCCGTGGGCCGGAATTCGTATTGCGAAGTGTCGATGCCCGCGCGCAATCCGTCTCGCAGTTTGGGAGCCAGGCTGGGACGGAAGGAGAGCAGATACTCGCGATTGGCCGGCGTGCAGACCTGCACCTGGTCGAATGCCGGAAGGGTGCGCAGTTCGTAGCGCAGAGCGCGCAGGTATTCGACGCGCGCTTTGATTTCCTCGGTGATGCCGATCATGTGTCCCAACCCACGGCGGATGGATTGGAAGTAGACATCGTGCTCGAACAGGGCGCAGACAATGCGCCGGTATGCGCCGTGGTACTGCGCCAGCGGCGTGTATTCGAGCTGCAGTACATCGATGCGCTTCTGGTAAAGCTGGCGGTGGATAAGCCAGTCCAGATCTTCGTTGGCGAATTCGCGCACGGAATGCGGCAGAATCGCGCCGATATCGCTGACGCTGCCGCTGGGGCGCACCAACCATTCCGCGCTGGCGCAAAACTCGCGGAGCTCTTCGTTGTCCTTTTGCTGCCAATCCCAATCCAGAAGCTCCAGCACGTGGACTTCCGCGAGGCGCGACAGTTGGCGCAGCGTCTGATACATGAAGACGCCGCCGCCGTGGACCGGAGGACAGATGGGATAGGGCGAAACGAAGAGCACCCGCAAGTTGCCAGGCGCGGCTTCCATGGGGGCGAAGCGGTCGCGGAAGTAGCCGCCCAGAGGACGCCGGAACGCTTCGGTATCGCTCACCAGGGCCAGCGAGCGGGCTCGCCGCCGCGATCGGCACGCCTGTGGTAACTGCGTGAAGGCGCGCCACAGCGCCGCCAGATTGGGGCGCAGGGGGATATCGCCGAAGATCACCGCCAGGAACGCGCCGGCCCACGCAAACAGAAAATGGACCAACAGCTTGCGCCATTCGTGGATGTTCTTCCAGCAGAAGAGCAGGTAGTTCTTCCTGAGGACGGCTTGAATCTGATCCTCGCGGAAACGCTTGCCGATGGTGCCGCGATGTTCGTGATAGACGATGCTGCGCGGCTGATAGAGCACCTTCCAGCCGCGCTTCCAGGCCATGTAGCCGAGGTCTGTGTCTTCCAGGTAGAAGGGCGCCAGCAGTTCATCGAACCCGCCCAGTTCCAGAAATTTCTCGCGATGGAAAGCGCAGGAACCTCCGCCGCCGTAGAAGCAGGGAAACAGGTCGCGGACCTCGGGATCGATGCGATGGCGCACGCGCAGGCCGCCATCCTGCCACCATCCCTGGGTCAGGCCGGTCTCCTCGCGCAGGCGGGTGGGGTCGCTGAAGAAGATCTGGCAGGAAACGGCGAAAACGCCGGGATCTTCGAAGCCTTCCAGCAGGGGCGCCAGAAAATCGGGCGCCACACGCATGTCGCTGTTCAGCAGAACCACGATCTCGTTCTTAGCGGCGGCGAATCCGGCATTGGAGCCGCCGCCGAATCCCAGGTTCTTCGGCAGGGCGACCAGCTTCACCTGTGGAAAGCATGCGCGGACGAAGTCGGCGCTGCCATCTTCGGAGCCGTTCTCGACCACTACGATCTCGTTGTCGGGATTGCCGGCCAGAGCGCCGACCACGGACGGGAGGTACTTCTCCAGCAGGTCCTTGCCGTTCCAGTTGGGGATCACGACGGAGGCGGAGCGCGGCCTGCTGGTACGTGGCTTTCCGGCTTTGGGCTTTCGCCGCGGCAGCAAGTCCGTGAGTGCGAGCAGAAGCGCGCTGAGCCCGATC
Organism: Candidatus Sulfopaludibacter sp. SbA3; assembly: GCA_900290315.1. Lineage (GTDB taxonomy): Bacteria > Acidobacteriota > Terriglobia > Bryobacterales > Bryobacteraceae > Sulfopaludibacter. The sequence continues at coordinate 7,798 of OKRF01000526.1, forward strand.
AGCAGCGGGGACAGCAGCAGCAGCGGAAGGGCGCGGAGGAAGCGCTTGAGCAACGCCATCATGAGTATTTGGGCTTCCTCGCGTGCTGCGAAGACCACTCCCTTACGGTCGTGGCTCCGATCGGAGCCAGGCCCAGAGGGCACCCCGTCAGCAAGCGGTGTCGCGTGCGCGCCGTCGTCATGTGCGGGAACGCCATGTCAACTGGTCGGTAAAACCGGGCCCAATCCAACCTTGCGGCCCAGTTTTACCCAGCGCGATTCGCGGAACAGCGCCACCTGGTCGGCGAGATGGCGTGCTTCTTCCTGCAGACGGAGCGCCCACTCCGTGCGTTCGTGCAGTTCCTTTTCCGTAAGGTGCAGCGCATCCACCGCCTTCACCAGTTCCGCGGTCTGCTTTTGCACTTCGGCGGTGAGGGCGGCTTCCACGTCTTGGGCCCACTTGGTTTTGGCGCGGATGTCTTCTTCCAGGTCGCGCACCTTGCCGGCATACTGCTCGGCCATGAGGCGGGCAGCCTCCTGCTCGGCGGCGAGTTCCTCTTGCAGTTCGTTCACCCGCGCGCCGCGCTCGTTCACTTCGTGGTTCAATTGCGCGGCCCACTGGTTGCTGCGCTCGAGCGCGTCCTTCTGCTCGCGGAAGAGGGCCAGCAGCTTCTGATGCTCGCGATCGAATTCGGCGATATCCTGCTGGACTTTCTGCAGCCACTCATCCTTGGTGGCCAATTCGCTCTCCAGCAGAGCGATGTGGCGCTCGCGCTCGCGCAGCACGTTGGCGGCACGGGGAACATACACAAAGGTCGGGTTGCCCATCTGCGGCCGGCGCGCGCATACGGCCACGAAGAAGTGCGATTCGGCGGGCGCTGGCTCGCCGGCATCGACCCTCACCTCTACGGTGTTGCCGCTTTCGTGCGGCTGAAAGGTGACGCCTTCGACGTGGTTTTCCAGGAAGAGCGAGACATGTGGAAACACCGCCTGCAACTCGCCGCGAAACTCTTCGAATTCGAATTCGTGAACGTGAAACGGGTTGGCGCCGTGTTCGCCGCGCGATTCGGTGTAGTACAGCTTGTTGGGCGTGGAAACGATGAACTGTCCCGTGGTGGTGAGCACGCGCGACGCTTCGCTCAGGAAGCCGCNNACATCCACGCCGACCACGCTCACGGCGGAGCCCGCCAGTTCGGCGGAACCATAGCCTGCGCCGCAACCGGCGTCCAGCACCCGTTTGCCCCGCGCCAGGCGGGCCGCAAAGGCGTAGCGGGCCAAATGCTCGTTCAGCAGATCGACGTCCACCTGACCGGGTATCAACCTTTCACCGGTGAATTCAGCCAAGGTGTTTCTCCAGTTTGGGCGCGGCGTCCGGTTCGGTGCGGATGCGCGCATTCACTTCCACGCGGCACGGCAGATGCACGTAGCCGTAGATTTCGCTGGCCTGCCGGCTCATCTGCAAGGCTACGGCATTATCGATCCAATCGCACATGGTGTAGCCGGAGAGCGGCCCATCGGCGATGGCGGGCGAAAAGGAAAACGACGCCGGGTACAACTCCGGCAGGTCCACGTAGAAGTCCACCGTGGTGATGTCGCCCGGTTGCATGGCGGGCAACTCATAGCCTTCGCGCGCCGTATTGGTGCCGGAGAAATCCATGCCCAATTGATTGCGCAGCATAAAGCCGACCATGGGCAAGGCCAGATCCTCCTTCGCCCGCACGCTGATGCGCACCACGATGCGCGAGTTGGGCTCCAGCATGTGCAAGGGGCGGCCCTGCGCATCCATCACGGCGATGCCCAGGATCTCGGCACGCCCGTCGCCGAAGCGGTGATCGATATTGGGGATGGTCTCGACGATCTCCGGTGCGCGCACCGGCCCGGAGCGGCGATGCGATTCCCCGGTGGCCGCGCGCGCCAGCAGATAGGTGGAATCCTTTTCGGTCATGGCCGCGAGATACCGGGATATGACGTGATCGGGCTCGCCGATTTCGCGCAGACGGCCGTGATCCAGCCACAACGCGCGGTCGCCGATCGCTTTCACGTCGCTCACCGCATGAGAGACGAACAGAATGGTGACGCCACGTGCCCGCAGTTCGTGCACCTTGCGCATGCAGCGCTGGCGGAAGTAGATATCTCCCACAGCGAGCGCTTCATCCACCAACAGGATCTCGGGATCCACGTTGATGGCCACGGCGAAGGCCAGCCGCACCACCATACCGCTGGAGTAGGTCTTCACGGGCTGGTTGATGAAGTCGCCGATCTCGGCGAAGTTCTCGATGTCCCGGTAGCGCTGGTCGATCTGGCGGGTGGTGAGGCCCAGAATCGAACCGTTCAGGTAGACGTTGTCGCGGCCGGTGAACTCCTGGTTGAACCCCGCGCCGGCCGGTGAACTCCTGGTTGAACCCCGCGCCCAGTTCGAGCAGCGCCGAGACGCGTCCATTCACAGACAGAGTGCCGCTGGTGGCGGGCAGAATGCCGGCAATCATCTGCAGCATGGTGCTCTTGCCGGAGCCGTTTTCGCCCACGATGCAAAATCTCTCGCCGCGTCCGACTTCGAAGGAGATGTCGTGCAGGGCCCAAAAATCGCGATGGCGCTTGAGGCGATGGAAGGATAGCAATTCCTTCAGGCGGTCGCCCGGGGCGTCGTAGATCGCGTAGCTCTTGGAAACACCTTGAAATTCGACGGCCTTCACGGTGAGTTGCAGGAAAGATTCAGTGTAACTGACGGTGCCGCGGGCCGGGGAAGCCGAATTCGGGTAGCGCCGGCGATCTTGTCGCCGGTTAGCGTTGGACATCCGAAAGACAACGGCGGCAAGACTGCCGGCGCTACCAAAGCGGGAAAGTCTCTCTTGACACGTACGGCTTTCCTGCTACATGATGTAGCAGGAAATGCCAAATAATTCCAAAGCGCCACGCAAAGGTCTCAGCGACCTGGAACATCAGTTGATGGAGATTCTCTGGAAGAGCGGTCCCGGGACGGCAGAACAGATTCGTGAGGCCCTCGCGCCCAAGCACGCGTTGAAGGATTCCACCATTCGCACGGTGCTGAAACGCCTGCAGGAGAAAGGGTACGTCACGCACAAGATCGAGGGGAAGGCGTTTGTGTACAGCGGGGTCGAGAAGCCCCGGAACGTGGCCGTGCGCGCGGTGCGGCAGATTCTCGACAGGTTTTGCGACGGATCGCTGGAGCAACTGCTGGTCGGTCTGGTGGAGAACGAAGTGGTGGATCGGGCGGAGTTGCAGCAGTTGGCTCGCAAGGTGGCGAGGCGAAAGGAGTAGATATGCTGGCACACTTGGCGGGTGTTTCGGAGAGATCGGTGCTCTTGGCGTTGCTGGCGGCGTTCGTTTTGTGGATGCTGCGGCGCAGGCGGACGGCGGCGTTGCAACATGCGGTGTGGGCCTTGGTGGTGTGCGGGATGCTGGGGCTGTTCGCGTTCGGGAAGGCTCTGCCGCGACTTCCTTTGCGGGTTCTGGAGCGCCCTGTCGGGGCTGTAACGCCCGTGGTGGAATCACCGATCGTGGATCAGGCATCACCTGCGCCAGTCGTGGCGCGGTCCCAAGTACGTCGCCCGGTCGACTGGAACAGCTTGGCGGTGTATGCCTACGGCGCAATCGCGTTCGCCTTCCTGGCGCAATACGCCGCGGGGATGTTCTTTGTGCGGACGCTGCTGCGCCGCTCCCTCACGATCGCGATTGGCAATGTTCACGAATCGGAGCGGGTTGCCGTCCCCGTGACGGTGGGTTGGCTGCGCCCGCGGGTGGTGCTTCCGCTGGATTGGCGCGGATGGAATCGCGAGAAGTTGGATGCGGTGCTGGCGCACGAGGGCGCGCACGTTCGGCGTCGCGACGGCCTGGTGGCGGCTCTCGCCGGAGTGAACCGGTGCCTGTTCTGGTTCCATCCGCTGGCGTGGATTGTGGAACGCAAGCTTGCGCTGCTAGCCGAGCAGGCGTGCGACGAATGCTGCGTAGCGGTGCTGGGCGACCGCGATCGGTATGCCAATCTGCTGCTCGAAATGGCGATGGTTGCGGAGCATGGGCGATTGCAACGTCGCGCTCTGACCATGGCTGCCCGCTCGCATATGCGGCAGCGAATCGACTCGCTGCTGCAGGAAGGGCGGACGTTCTCGCAAGGGCTGACGCGTGCGGGATGGGCGGCGGTGCTGCTGTGCGGCATTCCGCTGGTGTGGGGCGCTGGTGCGGTGGAATTGGATCCTCTGGCGGCGCAGGTGCAGACGCCGGCAGCAGTCGCGCCGAAATTCGATGTAGCCTCAGTCAAGCCCTGCCCGCCCGGTGACGGTGGCGGTAGAGGCAGCAACGGAGGCGGAGCGTCTCCCGGAAGATTAAGCGAGAACTGCATGACGGTCGCGCAGCTCATTCGGAGCGCGTACGTGGAATTCGCAGACGGTCGTCAGAACTTTCTGCCACTTTTTGTTCCAATCGAGGGAGGTCCGGCCTGGATCCATTCCGACCGTTACACGATCGAAGCGACCACCGAGGGGACTCCGGGCTTTGCCACGATGAGGGGTCCCATGCTGCAGGCGCTGCTGGAAGAGCGGTTCAGGCTGAAGATTCACAGTGCAAGCAGAGAAGTCCCCGTCTATGCGCTGACGGTGGCCAAGGGCGGCCCCAAGCTGCAGCCCACCAGCCCGGGAAGTTGCGTTCCTTTAGACTACAGCCTTCCAGCGCCCTATCCCCAGTTCTGTGGAACGCCCAAACGGGGAGAGCCGGGGCTCCGCCTCATTGGCGCGACCATGGCGGACCTATGCAAGATGCTTTCGGTACCCGAAATGATGGAGCGGCCCGTCATCGATAAGACTGGAATAGCGGGAACGTTCGATATCCAGATTCCAGGACCGGGCGAACTGCATCGCGGAGTTCCGGACGATCCTTCTTCTTCCGCCTTTGAGTTACAGTCTGCCATCCAGAAACTGGGGCTGAAGCTTGAATCGGCCAAGGGGCCCGGCAAGTTCTTCGTCATCGATCGCGTGGAGCGGCCTTCGGAGAACTGAAGATGTTGGCTCATCTGATGCTCGAAATGGCTTTGCGGCAGCGCGCTCAGACGATGGTCGCGATCTCGCATATGCGGCAGCGGCTCGACGCGCTGCTTGAGGACGGCCAGACATTTTCGCGGGGGCTGTCCAGGACTGGATGGGGGGCTGCGCTGTTGTGCGACATTCCGCCGGTGTGGGGCGCGGGCGCGGTGGAGCTGGATCGCCAGGCAGAACAGGCACCGGCGTCAGCGGCGCCAACGCGAAATTCGACGTGGTGTCGCTCCGGCCTTGCAGCAGTGTGCAGAAGCCTCTCATGAATGATTCCCGGATCAATCGGCCCTCCGAAAATTAATCTCCCGGCCGTGTAACATACATCGTAGTAGCATCAGTCATTGAGTAGTAGGAAAAGATGCCGCTGCCAAGACTGAGCAAGCTCGACCTTCGCATTCTGGAAGCCCTGTGGGCTCATGGAAAAGCCTCCATTCGCGAGATTCAGGAGTCCTTTCCGGAGCCGAGGCCGGCCTACAGCACGGTTCAGACCACTGTGTACCGTCTTGAGGCAAAAAAGGCTCTGCGGCGCGTCCGCAAGATCGGCAATGCCGATATCTTCGAACCGCTCATCGCGCGCGACGTGACCCGGCACAAGCTGCTCGACGAGATTCTCAGCTTCTTCGGCGGGCAGGCACAGCCCATGATGGCGCAATTCGCCGAGGCGGGGAAGCTGACTCTCAAAGACGTTCGCGATCTGGAGAAAACCATCCGGAAGCTGGACGCGCAGCAGAAGGCGGAAAGGAAGCGTGACTCGAAATGATCGGTTCACTGACGAACCACTTATGGCAATCGACAGTCTTCGCCATTGCGGCAGGGGTGCTGACGCTGGCTTTCCGCAAGAACCGGGCCAAAGTCCGGTATTGGTTGTGGCTGAGCGCTTCGCTCAAATTCTTTGTTCCGTTTGCGTTGCTGATGAGTATGGGGAATCATCTGCAGTGGACGTCCGGAGCACACCACGTGGCGGCGCCGGCCATTTCGTACACGATGGAGCAGATCAGCGAGCCATTTCCCGCCGGCCTGGCCGCGCCCGCTTCACACGGCGGTGTGGACTGGGTCCCGCTGGCGCTCCTCGGCGTGTGGCTCTGCGGGTTCGCGTCGATGGCGCTGGTGCGCTTGCGGGACTGGCTGCGCATCCGCGCGGCGCTACGCGCTGGCACGCCTTTGGACATCGCGCAGCCAGTCGAAGCGCGCCTGTCTCCGGGACTGCTCGAACCAGGCGTGGTGGGGTTGTTGCGTCCGATTCTGTTGCTGCCTGAGGGTATCGTGGAACGCCTCACAGCTTCGCAACTGGAGACACTACTGGCTCACGAATTGTGTCACGTGGAGCGGCGCGACAACCTAACCGCTGCGCTTCACATAGTGGTGGAAGCGGTGTTCTGGTTCCATCCGCTGGTGTGGTGGATCGGGGCGCGCCTGGTGGAAGAGCGCGAACTCGCCTGCGACGAAGAAGTGATGAGCCTGGGCTGCGAGCCGCGTGACTACGCCGATGCCATCCTCAGTGTCTGCAAGCTGTATGTGGAATCGCCGCTGGTCTGCGTGCCGGGAGTAAGCGGGGCTAATCTCAGGCGGCGAATTGAGGCGATCCTGACGAATCGCGTGGGACAAGGATTGACTGGCGCTAAGAAGCTGCTGCTGGCGAGCGCGGGAGTCGCGGCGCTGGCCGGCCCTGTGGCGATCGGCATCGGCCATGTGCCCGCGATGCGCGCTCAAGCGACAGCCGTCGCGCCGCAGCAGCAAGGCACACCGCTCCAGTTCGACGCAGCGTCCATCAAGCCTCATAGCAACGCCTTGCGCGGTGGCAGAAACGGCGGAACTGGCGGCAACCCGCCCATAGCCGTGCGGGGAGGTGGCGCGTTGCGCTATACGCCAGGCAGTGTCACCAGCAGTCCGGCGGGAGTTACCGCCAGGAAGATCATTCTGGAGGCGTTTCATCTGACCCAATACCAGCTCTCCGGCGGCCCCGCGTGGCTGGACTCGGACCGGTTCGACCTGGAGGCAAAGGACGACGGCGGGAACGAGGGCCAGCTAAGGCAGATGCTCCAGTCACTGCTGGCGGAGCGGTTCCAACTCGTGGTGCATCGCGACGTCAAGGAGATGCCGGTGTATGCCCTCGTGGTGGGTAAGAACGGAACGAAGCTGCGCGAATGGAAGGAAGGAGACCCCATACCGGAGTTCGGTTCCGGCGGCCACGCGAATAACTTTCGCGACAAGGGGACCATGCGGCATTTCGCCGACTTCCTGTCCAATGGCCCTGCCGCCGGCCGGCCCGTCCTCGATAAGACGTTCCTTCCGGGTGTTTATGTCATTTACGTTGAGTGGGACGAAGGCGAGGAGTTCCTGCCCGTGATGCAGGAGAAGCTGGGTTTGAAACTGGAATCACAGAAGGCGCGCATGGACGTTTTTGTCATCGACAGCATTCAGAAGCCTTCGGAGAATTGATGGCAGCGGAGCGGAAATCTCGTGACCTTGCTGTTGCCTTGTTGGCAGCAGGCTTGTGCCTCGCTCAACAGGCGCCGCGAGAGCCTGCACTGCCGGCGTTTCACGCCCAGACTGGCCTGGTGATGATTCCGTTTCAGGTGAGCCAGGGCAAGAGTCCTGTCACGGATTTGCAATCGGCCGGCATTGTGTTGCTCGAAGACGGAGTGGCGCGCGGCTTCACCAGTTTTGAGGGCCCGCAAGACCATGTCCCGCTGGAACTCGTGCTTTTGTTCGACACCACCACTGGCCCATGGGCGGAGAGTGGCATCTCAAGACGCTGTATGACTTCACCAACCACTGGGACCAAACGATGTCACAGGCCATTGTCGATAAGGACGTCCGGGTCTCGGTCTATCACTTCGATGGGGTGCGGCTCGAGCACCTGTGCGGGCCCACCACCGATCCCAAGGAAATGTCCGGCGCCATCCGTAATGTGCCGGCGCCCATATATGGCGACGATCTGACGCCGAGTCAGCGTCAGGGACTGGCTGTCGCGCTGGCTGCCGCCTCCACAACCGGCGCCAGCGATCGTGCCCTCGCGCAGTTGTTCCACACAGGCGGGCGAACCAGCGCTGCCTCCGGGAAAGCGATTCCTCTGGAGTTGCCGCCGGGCCGTCAGGTTCTGCCGCCCGAAGGCTGGCCGGGCACAGGCCATCGGGGCTGGCCTCTGGAGGCGGCAATCGGAACGCTGGAAGACTCGGCCGCCGCGCCTGACAAGGCGTTACGCATGCTGGTGACGTTTTCCATGGGAATCGGTGGCACCACAACCGTTCCCGAGGACGTAGCGGACCGCGCCGTTGCCCTCGGAATTCCCATCTATCCGGTGGTGATGGGTTACCAGATGAACAACGGCGGGCGTGGGCGCTCCGGCGATGGAGGGGATCAGCCCTACCCTCTCCGGCTCCAGTTCATGGACGCGTTCAGGAGTCTGGGAAAGTTGACGGGCGACCGCTCTTTCGATGCCGCGGATATGCGCGCCGGCGACGTGCGCGACTTTCTCGAAATCGTCAGGAACGAGGGCCTCGTGCGAGCCCGTTCGCAATACAACGTGGGATTCGTGCCGCCATCGTNNCGCGTCGAAGTCCAGCGGCAAACTGATCGGCGGCAAGAGAAGGGCCATCTACTGACAAGGAAGCGGAATCGAAATGATCGGTCAACTGACGAATCATCTGTGGCAATCGACGTTATTCCTAGCGGCGGCGGGACTTCTGACGGTCGCGTTTCGCAAGAACCGGGCGAAGGTCCGGTATTGGTTGTGGCTCGGCGCTTCCTGCAAATTCTTCATTCCGTTTGCGCTGCTGATGAGCGTGGGGAGCCGTGTGGAGTGGGCGCCGGCGGCACAGAAGATGGCAGTGACTTCTGTTTCGATCACGATGGAGCAGATCAGCGAGCCATTTCCCGCTGGCCTGGCGGTTTCCGCCGCGCAGGGCCATGTCGACTGGGTCCCGATGGCGCTCCTCGGCGTATGGCTCTGCGGGTTTGTGGCGATCATGCTCGTGCGCATCGGAGACTGGCTCCGCATTCGGTCGGCGGTACGTGCCAGCACGCCTTTGGAGATCGCGGCGCCGGTCGAGGCGCGCATATCTCCGGGCCTGCTGGAGCCGGGCGTGGTCGGATTGCTACGACCCATCCTGTTGCTGCCCGCCGGCATTGTGGAGCGGCTTGCGCCTGCTCAACTGGAAGCGGTGCTGGCGCACGAATTGTGCCACGTGCGGCGGCGCGACAACCTGACGGCCGCCATTCACATGGTGGTGGAGGCGGTGTTTTGGTTCCATCCGCTGGTGTGGTGGATCGGAGCGCGGCTGGTGGAAGAACGCGAGCGCGCCTGCGACGAAGAAGTGCTGAGCCTGGGCCAAGAACCGCGCGACTACGCCGACGCGATCCTCAGCGTCTGTAAGTTGTATGTGGAATCGCCGCTGGTGTGCGTCTCGGGAGTCAGTGGGGCGAATCTCAGGCGAAGAATTGAGGCGATCATGACCAATCGTAGAGGAGAAGCATTGACTCGTGCGAAGAAGTTATTGCTGGCGAGCGCCGGAATCGCGGCGTTAGTTGGGCCTGTTGCGGTCGGTGTGGTGATCGGAATCGGCCACGTGCCGCTCGCGCGGGCTCAGGCGCCGGCAGCCCCGCAGAAATTCGACGTGGCGTCGATCAGGCCTTGCGCGCCCGGGGCCGGCCGCGGCCGCGGTGGCAGGGGCGGCGCGGGCAGCGTGACTCCCGGAAGGTACAGCCGCAATTGCGCCACCGTGGCGCAGTTCATCCGGGAGGCGTATCTCGCGGACGGCCGCCAGATTCTCGAATCGTCGCTTCAGGTCGCNNATACACCATCGAGGCGACCGCGGAGGGCACTCCTAACCAGTCGACGATGAAGGGGCCCATGCTGCGGCGCTTCTCGCAGACCGCCTCAAGCTGAAACTGCACAGCGAGACCAAAGAGGTCCCAGTCTATGCGCTGACCGTCGCCAAGAGCGGCCTGAAACTGCAGCGGCGCGAGGAGGGAGGCTGCATTCCGCCGGGCCGCGAACTCCCGACGGCCGATGCCCTGCGGTGCGGATCGCCCAACCAGGGAAAATTCATTGGACCACATGACCCGGTCATGTTGGTCGGCGTGACCCTGGAATACCTGTGCCGGTTCTTATCGACTCCGCATGTCACCGACAGACCCATCGTCGATAAGACTGGAGTAGCAGGAATGTTCGATGTGCCGCTGCCGGGCCTTTCGGAATTCATGGTGCGCCGCTATCCCGATGCCGCGGCGAAAGCGGAGGCCGAGGCAACCGGCGTTTCTCCTTTTCCTCCGACTCTTGAGACCTTGCGCCCGGTAGTACAGAAGCTGGGGCTGAATCTCGACCCGGCCAAGGCGCCGGCCGACATCTTCGTCATCGATCATGTGGAGCGGCCTTCCGGGAACTGAAATACGACTCATTTTGCTTTTGGCCCTGATTGCGGCGGAGTATCACGGCCAGGTCACATTCGGCGGTTTGCCGCTGCCTGGCGTGACGATCACGGCGACACAGGGCGAGAAGGTGATAGCGGCCGTGACGGATCAGCAGGGGGCATACTCATTTGCCGATCTGCCTGACGGGGCCTGGTCGCTGCAGGTGGAAAAGGCCGGCTTCTCCACGGGCAAGCACGATGTCACTGTCGGTGGCGGCTTGACTGGTCCGCCGTTCGAGTTAATGATGTTGGCGTTGGATCAGATGTTGAAGACACCGGCGGCAAGACCGTTGACGATCTCTCACCGGAGGTCACCAACGAACTCACTCAGCGCGCTGCGGATGGATTCCTCATTAACGGCAGCGCGATCAACGGAGCCTCCACGCGCTTCGCCCAGGCGCGCGCGTTCGGTAACGCCCGCAGGGGTGGCCCGCGTCTGTACACGTATGCGATCTCGCTGGTAGACAGTAACTCCGCGCTCAATGCCGCTGACTACTCTTTGATTGGCCAGAATACGCCGAAGCCGCCCTTTAACAATTTGACTGGCACGGTCTCTTTCGGTGGCCGCATCCGGATTCGACACCTGCTGGAGCGCAACGGCCTCAGCTTATCGTCAATTACTCACGCCTGGAGGATCGCGCTTCCCGCGTGCAGACCAGTCTGATGCCGGATGCCGCAGAGCGAGCGGCGATTTCTCGCAGACCATCCACGACCAGTGAGGACCGATTTTCAACCAAAGGGTATTCGGTGTCGAGGCAAAGTAGAAATGTCGCCAAAAGGGTGTTCGGGATAACTTCCGAGTGCCCGACGATTGATAGGTCTTGTCAATGGCCAGCCATATTCCCTTGTTGGGGGAAGAAATCAACTCCTGTTGAGTGAAGTGGTAATATATGAATCGGCGCATTCAGGGCGCCGCCGTGTCCGCGGGAAGGACTGAGTCCCCCTGAGACTGAGTCCCCCTGAATATTTCAGTTTCAGCAGTCGATTTTGATGAACTCTTTTCTGCCCGAGAGAGCGGACACCGGGCGAAGCCGCTGATCCGTATATGGACAGCCAGGAAAGGAGCTCATTGTGAAGAAATTTCTACCTACCCGCGTGCTCCCCAAGCACCCGGACCTCGATCAACTCAAACGTCAGGCGAAGGAATTGCTGGACGCAGTTCGTGCCGGCGAACCAGACGCAGTCTCAGAAGCCGCCGCGCGGTATCCTGGCGCTGACCTACAGAAATTCGGCTTGCACGATGCTCAACTTGTGCTCGCCAGGTCGCACGGGTTCCATAGCTGGCCCAGGCTCAAAGCCTTCGTGAGCGGGGGCATGATCAAACCGCCGGAAATGGAATCCGACTTGGGGCGTCATGTCTGGGAGACGATCACAGCCGCCGCGGCCGGCGACACGCTCACGCTTCAACGCCTGATGGAGCGCGATCCCAGCCTGAGCCGTGCTGAATACTTCTGCGCGCCGCCTATCCACTTCGCCGTACGAGAGGGGCATGCCGAAGCCGTGCGGATTCTGCTCGACGCGGGCGCAGCAGAAGCGGAATGGAACGGCTGTGACCTCGACGGCCTGATCGAAATCGCCAGGGACCGGAGTTATGAAGAGATCGCTCTGCTTCTCGATGAGGTCCGCAGGCGCCGCAGGCCGGTTGCGCCGTCAGAAGATCATCCCATCCATGCTGCCGCAGAGCGCGATGATGTCGAGCAAGTTCGCGACCTGCTGAATGGGGATGCGACGCTCCTGAACCGTCGCGACGCCGGCGGGAGGACGCCGCTGCATCGGGCGGTGAAGGGCTCAGCACACGAGGTGATTGCTCTATTACTTGATCGTGGCGCCGACATTGACGCAACCGATGGCACAGGCTCGCAAGCCCTCGACCTTGCAGTATGGAGCCGGAGAGGGCTTGCGCCGGCGAGTGACGCTTTCGATACTGCCCGACTGTTGCTGTCACGTGGTGCTACCTGTGATTTGACGATTGCCGCTGCACTCGGGGACCTGCATCGGGTCACGGCACTTCTCGACCAGAACCCAGCCTGTCTGCGCGAAGTGCGTCAGAATGGGAAACGCGCACTATCCGCGGCCGTCAAATTCGGCCACCGCGAAATCGCACGTCTGCTGCTGGAACGCGGCGCCGATCCCAATTGGCCCGAATCCGACGCCCGCCGGGGCGCTTCTCTGCACGCTGCCGCCCGCGCCGGTGACCATGAACAGGTGGAGTTGCTGCTCGCGCACGGTGCCGATCCCAACGGCCATGTGGACTCGGCGGGCAATGCCGTTTACGCAGCGAAGACTCGCGAACTGCGGGCGCTGCTCATGGCGCGCGGAGGCACGCTCGATCCGTATGACCTGGTTTGGCTGGATGAGGATGACGAAGTCATTCGGCGCGTGACGGAAGACCCGGGTTCAGCGGAGTACGGTTGCGGCGGGGTATTTACGGCTGTATGTACGCGAGGGAAACGCGATCTGCTGTTGCGCCTGCTGGACGCCGGCATCCGCGTGCCGCCGGTGGTGACCGGGTGCCACAGCTACCTCCTCGAAAACACCGAGATGCTCCGTATCCTCCTCGCGAGCGGGATGAATCCCGACTTGCCAACCTGGCAGCGGCGGACCTTTCTGCATGATCTATGCTCTGGTGGCAAGCGCGGCCAGACGTCGGACGCCATCGAGCGCGCGCAGATCCTGCTAGATGCAGGCGCGTCGATTTCAGCCAGAGACGAGGAGTACCGTTCGACACCGCTCGCATGGGCGGCCCGCACGAACATGCCGGAGATGGTGGAGTTTCTGCTCGCCCGCGGCGCAGCCACCAATCTCCCTGATGACCCGCCATGAAATCCTGCGGAAGCATGGCGCCGCCAGATGACCGAATCGGCCCGCCAGCCACTGCCAGTCTGCCGTGACGTCTGTCGCTCAATTCTACTTGAGGAAAGCCGCCTCCGCTGTTTTCGCCCGCATAAATTGTGGGCGGCAGACGCGACGTGCTTTGAACTTGGACGAAGCCTAGCCTGGATTTTCGGCAGAGTTACTACGCGGGTAAGGTGTTCACGGCGGACAAGGGGCGGCAGCTTGAAGACGCGCTGATGATGGGCGACCCGGTTACCGAATTGACCATCGCTCTGGAAGTCAACTATTTTGGCCTGAACAACGCGGAGTATTTGCACCCATCATGGTGAAGATTCCCGGCAGTGAACTGGCGCTGGCCCGCCAGCGCGGCGCCGGGACCGGTAGAATCGGACCTATCTGGGGAAGTTCTACATCAGCGCGGCGCCGGGACCGGTAGAATCGGACCTATCTGGGGAAGTTCTACATCGCCAGTCTCAATAAGGGACTACAGCACGTGCCGATCAGTTCGGTGGTGCTGGCCAGCCAACGCGCCGCGATGAAGGATGCGCTGGCCGCCGGCAAGCCTTGTTAGGCCGCGATCACGCAGGCCGCCAATCCGCTCGTGCAGGACGGGCAGAAGCTGATTCCCAGTGTCACGCGCGTCTTCCATTCCAACGGCGAGATGTATGTGTACTACAGGCCTGCGAGCCAGGTGCGACAGCGGCGCAGCCCCTGGTGGCGGACGTGACGTTCTTCAAGGGGCCGGTGAAGATCATGGAGACGCCGCTGGTGAAAGTGACGGAGGGGCTGGACCCGAAGTCGCACATGCTGCCGGTGAAGCTCAATTTCCCGTTGAATCAGTTGAAGCTGGGTGAGTACGATTGCGAGGTCACGGTGCTCGATCCCACCGCGCAGAAAGTGGCATTTTGGGAGGCGCCGGTGATGATGATCCCGTGAACCAGTTGCCACCGCGGGCGGCAATTGCACACATACCGGGCATGTGAAGCCAATAGATGCAAGGCCGGACACTTGGCATCGGGCGTGCAGCGGTGAATGCGGCTCGATGCTTTCACGAAGTCTTATCTTCCTGGTGATCGCCCTGGGACAGTCCCAGGCACAGACAGTTTTCCACTCACTCCTGCCTGCGCCTCGCGGCCTGAGGTTGTCTGATCACCTGCTGGTGCACTGGAATCCCGACGCCATCGAGGCGTTCGACCGCGACGGCCGTCGCGTCCTCGGCATTAACGTGCCCAAACTGCTGCCATCCGCCAAAAAGATTTCGATCGACGACATCGCCGTTCGCCGCGACCGGTTGCTCGCCGTTGCCGCCGTGACTCGCGAGAAAGATGACAGGACGCAAGCCTGGCTGCTGTATGTTGGCTGGGATGGCGAACTCGTCAGGGCTGTGGAACTGGACGCGTCGAAAGAGATCGGATGGCTGGAGTTCGACGAAGCGGGGGACTTGTGGGCTCTAACGGACTATTTGGGCCGCAAAGTACAGAAGGACACGATCGAAGCCGGGATCCCGTGCCCGCTCGGTCCACTGATCCAGGTGTACGATGCGGAGGGCAAGGTCGTCAAATCGCTTTTGAAGCAGGCTGATTTTCCGGAGGGACTCCAGGAAAGCCCCACCAAGGGCCAGGTGACTTTTGGACTCACCGGCGACAAAGTCTGGTTCTGGCAGCCTTTTCGGCATCGCATGATCATTACGGATCGCTACGGGCGCAGGGTTCAGAAGATCTCCATCCCGCTCGCGCCGACCTGGAATATGGGCGGGAGCAGTCTCCTTCTGCCGTCCGGCGAAGTGCTGGCGGACGTTTGGTCGCCGACGCCCAGCGTCCGCGGCATGTACCTGGCGCGCGCCCAGAGCTTCAAGAAATGGGCTCAGCCCGATGACGCCCGCCTGATAGGAATGGACGGCTCGGAACTCGTCTTTGTAAGCAAGTCCAGCACCGGCCCAAGCGACTTCCTCATCGCCCGGCGACCGCTCTCTCCGTTATGAGGGCAGCATGCTGTGAAAATGCGCGAAGGACTTATTCCGTATGCAAGGGGCTCTCGAATCGAAATGCTTGAGGAGTTCCAGCAGGAAGTCGAGTTGTGAGTCGAAGTGCGGCGGTCTCAAACGCTCCAAATCCTCTTTGGTCAGATCGTCGGTGTACGGTGGCGGACTGAGTCTGAGCGCAACTGCCCCGTCAGCGGTGATCCCGGCGAGATACCAGCTTTCGATCTCCTTTGAGACGACGATGATCTCCTGATATTCGACGTCCGGGTGGCGCTCCTTCACCTTCTCCTTGCGGCTCGTGACGCACGGCGCAGAGTCCATATCCGTGAGGAGCAGACGGCGGAAGCCCTGGTGGGCCATGGCCCGCAGGAGGTGATTGAAATCCGCCCTCTTGCGCTGGCGATACTCTCTGACAAGCACCTGCGCATGCACCAGATTCAGCCCGGGCTTTATGATTGCCTCAATCAAACGCCGGTCCCTGCGCCCTCCACCCAGACCACCAGTCGCGTGGGCACCGCCTAAGCCTCAAGCAGGTTTTCGAGATACAGTTCGTGCATGCCGATTTCCTCCCGAAGAAATCGTTGCACCTGCGCTTTATCAGCCGGCCTCTCAGCGTGCGACGAGCCGGAAGCGTCGCGCGATATCAGGATCAGTTGCTCCGGCTCGGCATACCGCACAATTTCCGGGTTATGGGTGCTAACAATGATCTGCTTCAGCCGCGAGGCGTCCTTGAACAACTCGACCATCCTGGAGATGAGCGAAGGATGCAGGTTCCGCTCCGGTTCTTCGATGACAACCAGGGATTTCCGCTCGAAGTAGAGAATCACAATGAGGGCGATGACGTCGATTGTGCCGTCGGATAGGAAGGCAGCGGGCATCGGTTGCCGCGAGAAGCTCTCGCGCAGATTGAAGAAGAGCGAGCTGTCCTGCAGCTGTTGGGTCTCTAACCCGTCTGTGAATGGCAGAACGTCTTTCAGTAGGTTCCGCAGCTTTCGCCGGCTCTCGTCATCTGAGAGGATCCGCTCAAGGGCGATTGCAAGGTTTTCGGCATTGGGTTCCAGGTCGCTCTTTGCGCCAAAGAATACGCCGTTTTTCGGCCCCTTTGGATCGATATCGTACGTGCCGATCGACTTCAGACTGTTGAATAACAGGATCGAGCCGAGGAATTGATGCTCGATCAGGAGCATCGGCTGACGAGCGTCTTCCAAGGAGTCGGCAATCATCCCGCGCAACTCCTCAGGGCCGCCTTCGATCTCGTATCCCTTCTTAGCCGGCTTGAGTGCGATGGCCAAATCAGCCCCGGACTCATTACTGAACTCCACCCTCAGCTCGTCTTCAGCAATAGACACGTTCCGTCCGCCTGGAAATGCAAGGGAGAAACCGAGAGTCCACCGAATCACTGACGAGGTCACTCCCCAGGGACGGACTGCCGCCGCATAGTCAGGCTCAATCGACAGTTCAACGGTGAGATTCGCGTCTCCCTCACAGTTCACATTCCGCAGATATTGCGCACCGCCCTGAATCGAAATCGCGTTCTCCAGCCCACTCTCGACAATGTCGCGAATGAAGGTGAACACCTGGACGAAGTTAGACTTCCCGGAGGCATTTGCCCCGATCAGCACGTTCAAATCGTCGAGCCGAATATCGAGCTTAGCGAAGCTCTTGAAATTCTCGGCACGGACGTGCGTTAGTCGCATGTCTCTCAGTTTAGCAATGCCTCACCCCACCAGCGCCCGCACCACGATCCACGACTTCTCCCACAGCGGAAGCCGCACCCGATGTGTAAAGACGTCGTAGTTACTGCGCTCAATCCGTTCCAACAAACGCGAATAAATCGAGATCAGAGCCCAGAGCGAAGGGCGCGAGCGGGGGTGAATCAAATCCAGCAGGGCCGCCGATTGATCGTAATAAGCCCGCGCGCGGGACACTTCGAAGCGCATCAATTTCAGGAATTCCTCGCTGCGCTTGCCGCTGCGCAGATCTTCTTCCGTCACGCCGAAGCGGCGCAGATCTTCGGCGGGCAGATACACGCGATCCCTCTCGGCGTCCTCGCGAATATCGCGCAGAATGTTGGTGAGTTGGAACGCTACGCCGCATTTCTCGGCCAGCGGCAGGGCGCTGCGCGTATCGAAACCGAAGATGTGAATGGTGGTCAGTCCCACCACGCTGGCCACCTGGTAGCAGTAGCGATACAACTCGTCGAAGGTCTCCATGCGGCGCGGCACCAGGTCGGAAAGCACGCCGTCGATCATGGAGTAGAAGTACTCGTGCGGAATGCCGAAACGGCGCACCGTATGGTGAAACGCCGGCCACACCGGATGACCGCTGAAGCGGCCCTGCAGCGCTTCGCCGAGTTCCGCGCGCCACCGCTCGATGGCGGCGCGCGTGGCTCCGGGTTCGTCGCTGAGGTCGTCGCAGTAGCGCATGAACGCATAAACGGCGCACATGGCCTTGCGCTGCTGGGCGGAGAGCAGCACGAAAGAGTAGTAGAAGTTCTTGGCGCGGGTGCGCGCCACGCGGCAGCAATATTCGTACGATTGGTCGACCGCGTTCATTATGCCGCCCGGAACGCCATGCGCGCCAGCGAGGCCAGCAGCAGCGTGACGCGCTCCGCTTTGCCGATGGCCGGACGCGCCGACAGCACGTCGTAGCCGCGCTGCGCGATTTTGTCGAGTACCCGGATGCCGCCGCGGCTGAACAGGTCCAGGTCGAGAGCCAGGCGCCGGTCCACCATGCCGGTAAGCGGCAGTCCTTCCACGAACAACTCACGCGCGCGAGCGACGATCTCGCGCATCACCTCGCGAAACGCCGGGGTGAAGCGATGCGCGAACAGATCTTCCGTGGAATAGCCGTGCCGCTCCATGATCTCGAGCGGAATGTAGATGCGGTCCTTGCGCAGATCCACCGTGACGTCCTGCCAGAAATTGGCCAGTTGCAGGGCGGTGCAGGTGGCGTCGCTGAGGCGCTGGCGCTCCGCGCCGGAGTATCCGCAGAGGTACAGCACCAGGCGGCCCACGGGATTGGCGGAGCAGCGGCAATAGTCGAACAGCGCTTCCCAATTGGGGTAACGCGTCACGGTCTGGTCTTGTACAAAGGCGTGGATCAAGTCGGCGAAGGGCTCGCGGGGAATGCCGTACCGCTCAATGGTGGGCAGCAGCGCCACGAAGACCGGATGCGTGGCGCGACCCTGGTACAAAGCGTCCAGTTCCTCGCCCCACCACGCCAGCAGGCGGAGGCTTTCGGCGGTGCTACCGACCTCATCGCCCAGGTCGTCGGCCCAGCGGCAGTAGGCGTAGACGTTGTAGAAATCCTGGTGGAGGTGTCTGGGCAGCAGAAAGCTCACGATGTGGAAATTCTCGTAGTGATTGGTGGCCAGCCAGCGCGTATACTGGCGGGCATCTTGCGGCGTCCAGGAGAGCCGGAGGGCCTCCGGCGACCGCACAAATTCGGCCGGCGGAAGGAACACGGTTTCGGCTGTCCCGGCCATCTAGGGAACGATCGCCGTCTTCAGGTGACCGTTGTGGCTCATCANNTGGCAGTGATGTGCCCGGCGCATACCAGGTCCAGCGCTTTCTGAATGTATTCCGGTGTGTGGTGGAAGCTCGCTTTGCAGGTAATTTCGGAGTAGTGCAGCAGTGCGGTATCCAGGTGGACCGCGCTATCGTTGGGGCAGCCGCCGAAGAAGTTCACTGTACCGCCGCGGCGGACCATGTTGACGGCCCATTCCCAGGTCTGCGGTTTGCCGACCGCTTCGATGGCGATATCCACGCCGCGCCCACCAGTCAGGTCGCGGATGATCTTGACAGGGTTGGATTCGTCGTCGCCCACCACCAGCTCGTCCGCGCCCAGTGCGGCGGCGCGTTCCAGTTGCGTCTTGCGGCGGCCCACCGCAATCACGCGGCAGCCGTAAAGCTTGGCCAGCTTGACGAACATGAGCCCGATGGGCCCGAGGCCGGTAATAGCGATGGTGTCGCCTTCCTTGGGGGATGTCTCCTCGAAGCCGCGGATCACGCAGGCCAGAGGCTCCACCAGGGCAGCGTCCTGATAGCCCACGTGGTGCGGGATCAAGTAGGTATTTCGTTCCACGATCCGCGCCGGAATCCGGATGTATTCGGCGTAGGCTCCGTTATTGAATAGCAGATCTTCGCAGAGGTTCTGTAGGCCGCGCTTGCAGAAGAAGCAGGCGTCGNNCGCCACCACGCGCTGCCCCACCGAGAACCTGTTCACGCCTCCGCCAACGGCGACAACATCGCCGGCCAACTCGTGCCCGAAAACGGCTGGGGGCACGATCATGCGGGCGTGATATCCACGGCGAAAAACCTTGACGTCCGTGCCGCACGTGAGCGCTACTTTTACCCGGACAAGGATGTCGCCATTCTGGATTGTAGGAACGGCCACCGGCTCCACCTGCAAGTGTTCCTTGCCGTAAAGCACAGCAGCCATCATGTG
>OKRF01000526.1:27503-36809 GCA_900290315.1 Candidatus Sulfopaludibacter sp. SbA3
ACCACCTCTGTGGCTGAACGATTATTTTCAACGATTTAGGTCCCGGATGCAATGCCAAATCAATTCCTGAACGGATTTTAACCAAGGGCAAACGGTGAGTGATCAATTCCTCTACAGGCACTTCACCGCCAAATACCAGATTTGCGGACTCTTTTTGTAGGTCTATAGATGCACTATAGCACCCGAACACAGTCCTTTCACCCACACAGATGTCCGCACCGGACGCTTCGATTCGCTCGGTGGCTGATGTTTGCGCAAAAAGTAAAATTCGGGAGCCCGGGCGGGAGCAGGTAATGGCCTGTTCCACAATGCCCGGAACGGAGACGGCAACGATCACGACATCGGCGCCGCGCCCTTCGGTGAGAGCTTTGACTTCCGCCGCCACATCCACTGCGCGTGGATCCCAGATGTAGTCAGCGCCGCAGCGCTGCGCCACCATCAGGCGCTCGGCGATGGTGTCGGTGGCGGCCAGTCGCGCTCCGGTGCGATGCGCCAGCATGGTGAACATCAAGCCGATCGGTCCCTGCCCCATTACTACGACGAATTCCTCGGGCCGCACGTCGCATTGCACCACGGCTTTGAGGCAGGTGTTGAGAGGTTCTACCAGGGTGGCGCGCTCGAAGGAAATGCCTTCGGGAATCTTCTCCACGCCGCGCTTCACAATCCAGGGCATGACCCGGACATACTGGGAGAAGCCACCGCCGGCGGGCTCGAAACCGGCGGTGATGCCGACCTTCTTATATACCGGGCACTGCGCGTAGTTCTTGCGTAGACAGTAGAAGCACTGCAGGCACGGGATGTGGTGGAAGGCCACCACGCGGTCGCCGGGAGCAAACGTGGTGACGCCCTCGCCCACCGCCGCCACTACTCCGGCGGTCTCATGGCCGAAGACGCGGGGCGGCGCCAGCAGGTTGTACGCGATCTTCTTGAGGTCCGTGTGGCAGATTCCGCAGGCTTCCACCTGGATCAGCAGTTCTCCGGGACCGATGGCCGGGGTGGGAATCTCGTCTACGCTGATCGCGCCGTTGCCGCGATAGACCGCCGCATGCATAGTCAGAGGTATGGCGCGCACGTCAGAATCGGCAATCGGCAAAAAAATCTCCCAGGGCACGGGCTGCCCGAACACACCGCTTTCGCAGCCGGAGCAACTCCGGAATCCGGGTCAGCGGACGACCGAGCGTACCACGCAGAAGGATCATTGTATCGAAGTGTCCGTCCGGTGTGAGTGCCCGATTGAAATCGTTCGCCAGATCTTCGCCTGCGAGATCGCTGACTGCCCGGATGCAATAGAAGGGCAAATGGAGGGCCGCGGCGCGAGAAGCCACACCCGCGGCCTCCATTTCCACGGCACCTGCTCCGGAAGCGGCCAGTGTGCGCTTTTCGGTCGCAGTTTGGACCACGTGGTCCACGGAGCAGACTGCGCGGAAAACCACTCCCTTACGGTCGTGGGTCGGAATCAGTGGTTGGGCTGCGCAGCGTCGGCCGTTGGCGATCACGCAGGTCGCCACGACGATATCGGCAATCTGCAGTTGGGGATCGAGGGCGCCGCAGAATCCGGCGCTCACGAGGGCATCCGGCTCGAAGGAGGCAGCGGCATCTACAGCCGCCATCGCGCGGCGAGCGCCCACTCCGTTAGCGGTCAGCAGCAACTCGTTGCCGCCCAGCTTCACCAGGCGAGTGAGCCCCTGCCAGGCGCCCGCGGGGAAGCCGGAGAACTCCATGCGGTCCGAAGCTACCACCAGGAGTCTCATGCGGTGGCGGCCAGACGGAACCACTCCACCGCCTTGGCCCACGCGATATCGGCGGGGCCCGGGTGGAAGCCCAGTTCACGGCGAGCCTTTTCGTGTGTGACCCACATCTTCTTCCGTGCCATGCGCACCGCGTCCAAGGGCACGCGCGGCGGTGTGCCGGTGACTCCGGCCCACGCTGTGCTGAAGGCGCCGGCGCACCATGCTACTGCGTAGGGCAGACGAATCCGCGGAGCCTTGCGGCCGGTGATCTCGGCCAGTTTCTCCAGGATTTGGGCCAGGGTCAGATTCTCCGAACCCAGAATGTATCGCTCGCCCGGCTTGCCCCGCTCGCAGGCCAGCAAGTGGCCCAGCGCGGTATCGCGGACGTCCACCACGTTGAGACCGGTATCGATGAACGCGGGCATATCGCCGTTCAGGAAATCGACCACAATCTTTCCGGTGGGTGTGGGCTTCACATCGTGATCGCCCACGGGCGCGGTAGGGTTCACGATGACGACAGGGAAGCCGCCGCGGGCGAATTCCAGGGCCACCTGTTCGGCCTGAAACTTGGATCGCTTGTAGGCGCCGGTCATCTGGTGGAGCGAGACCGGAGCCGCTTCGTCGCCAATGCCGCCGGGGGGCACGCCGATGCATCCCACAGTGCTGGTGTAGATCACGCGGTCGACTGCGGCGCTACGCGCGGCAGCCAGCAGGTTGCGGGTGCCCTCCACGTTGGAGCGGTACAACTCGGAAGGGTCCTTGGCCCAAAGCCGATAGTCGGCGGCGACGTGAAACACCAGCCCGCAACCGGCCACAGCGCGCTGCAAGGATGCCGCATCGCGCAGATCGCCCGTGACGCGTTCCACATCCAGTTCCCCGATACGGCTGCCGGGCCGCACCAGCGCACGCACAGTATAAGAGCGCTCCAGCAACACCCGCGCCACGTGCCATCCCAGGAATCCGGAGGCACCGGTGACGAGTACGGGCTTCATAAACAGGGGCCGCGGGCAGGAAGAACAGGGGCCGGGGGCCAGGGGCCAGGGGCCAGCAACGCCACCGACTGCGTCGGATTGAACGGGGTGTGACTCGGGCGTATCGCGAGTTTGACCGGCGGCAAGACCGCCGGCGTTACCAGGTTTTCGCGGGAGTCACAGACTAGGGAAAGGGTCGCCTTCCGGCGGTCCTTATTCAAAATGACGCGCGAAGCGCATCCAATCCCCGGCCCCCGGCCCCCGGCCCCTGACCCCTGTTCTTCGGGCCCCCGTTTCACCGCAGCATCCAGCTCAGCATTTTGAAGTTGTCGGTGAACTTCGCGTTGATGCCGAAGGCGGCGGAGGGTTCGAAGCCGCAGTGCATCATGCAGTGCTCACAGCGGGGATCGTTGCCCGGACCATAGCTCTCCCACGGGGTCTGCGTCATCAGGTCTTCGAAGGTCTTGTAGTGACCGTCGGTGATGAGATAGCACGGGCCCTTCCAGCCTTTGATGTTGTACGTGGGGTTGCCCCATGCGGTACACGGCAACTCCCGCTCGCCCTTTAAAAATTCCATGTAGACGGGCGTTTGCCGCACGTTGTATTTTTTGGCGATGGGGTCGAAGCCGCGGAACTTCTCATAGACGTCTTCGCGGGTGAGGAAGATCTCGCGATCGTCCACGGCCGAGTATCCGTAAGCGGGCGAAATCTGATGACCGTCGACATCGAACTGTTTCAAGTATTCGAACAGCTCTTCGATCTCGGCCATGTCGGTCTCTTTGTAGACGGTGGTGTTGGTGCAGACCAGGAAGCCCGCGGCCTTGGCGGCCTTGATGCCTTCGATGGCATCGCGGAACACGCCTTCTTTTTCCACGGCGATATCGTGATTCTTTTCCATGCCGTCCAAATGCACGTTGAAGTAGAAGCGCTTGTCGGGCGTGAACTCATGCAGGCGCTTTTTGATGAACATGCCGTTAGTGCACAGAATGATGTGCTTGTTGCGCTCCAGAATGCCGGAGACCAACTGACCGATCTGCGGGTACATCATGGGCTCGCCGCCGCAAATGGAGACCATCGGCGCGCCGCACTCGTCCACTGCCGCCAGGCATTCTTCCAGCGGGACGCGCTCGCTGATGGTGGATTCGTACTCGCGAATGCGGCCGCAGCCGGTGCAGGTGAGATTGCAGGCGTGGAGCGGCTCCAGCATCATCACGATCGGGAAACGCCGGCCGATCATGGGATGAGGCTGGTGCTTCTCCCCGGTCTTGGCCGGCAGAATACGGAACGGGTTGGAGACGTCCGCCGCCGGAACTACGTTCTTCTGCCATTCCGGACGGGGATTCCTCTTGTTCTTGAAAATGTATCCGGCCATGCCGGCGACCATCGCGAGAGGAAATTTCATAGTTTAACCATTCGAGTTGGCCCGCGCCTTCACGAACGAAGACAGGGCAAGTAGCGGGAAATAGTCCTTGTACAAGTGGTAATTCAGATAAAACACCTTAGGAAATCCGGTTCCGGTGGCCAGTTCCTCATCCCAACTGCCATCGGCCCGCTGGGTCTCCAGAAGGTACTCGATGCCGTGTTGCACGCTCAAACTGCCGGCGTCACCACCGGCGATCAGGCCCATCAACGCCCAGGCGGTCTGCGAAGGCGTGCTGGGTCCGGCGGTGAAGGTGCCATTATCGTAACTGGCGCAGCTTTCGCCCCATCCGCCATCGGCGTTTTGAATGGAGCGCAACCACTCGCCGCCGCGGAGGATGTGGGCTTCGCGATCGCTCTCGCCGGAGGCTGCGAGGCCGCGCAGGGCGAAGCAGGTTCCGTAAAGGTAAGCCACGCCCCAGCGGCCATACCAACTGCCATCCTGCTCCTGATTCTTCACCAGCCATTGGACGCCGCGGCATACAGCGAGATGGTCGCGCTTCACGCCATGGCCGGCCAGAGCTTCCAGCACCCGGCCGGTGATATCGGCGCAGGTGGGGTCCAGCATGGCGTTGTGATCGGCAAACGGCACCTGGTTCAGGAAGCGCCAATTGTTGTCGGCATCAAAGGCGGCCCACCCGCCATCGCTGGATTGCATATCGAGCAGCCACTGCGCGGCGCGGACGTGGCAAGCCTTCTGCGCGATGGGGTTGGAACCGGCGGCTTCGCTCAGGGCCAACATCACCATGGCGGTATCGTCGATATCCGGGTAGCACTCGTTGCTATATTCGAAAGCCCAACCGGAAGGCTCGGTCCGCGGCCGCTTTATGCTCCAATCGCCCTTGCGGCGCACTTCCTTGGCCAGCAACCAATCGGCGGAGCGTCGCACAGCCGGACTCTTCGGATCGTTTAGCGCCAAGGCGTACGCGCCAATGGCGGTGTCCCAGACGGGGGAAAAGCAAGGTTGGAAGAAGAAGCGCTCGCCATCATCCACCATCAGGTTGTTGAACTGGCGCAGGGTCTCTACGCGCAGTGGATCATCGGGGGCATAACCGAGTACATCGAGCGCCATCACGGAATACATCATAGGCGGATAGATCGCGCCCAATCCATCGGAGTTTTCCAGACGCTGAATCATCCATTGGGCGGCCTTCTCAATGGCCTTCCGGCGGATGGATTGGCTGCCGCTTCGCTCCCACCACTTGAGCAGGCGATCCACGGTGAGGAACGTGTTGTGCCAGGTCAGCCAACCCGCGTCCGTGTGGAACGCCGGACTGACGCCGGGCGACCAGATTTCGTCCAGGTGGAAGCCGGCGGGCACGGGGCGCCGGGGATTGGCCGCATGAACGATGGACAGCGACACGGCAATGGCGCGCGTCCACGAAGACATCTGGTACAGGAACTGGAACGGCAGCAGGACGATCTCGGGTGGAATACTGGGGCAGAACTGGCGCGGGTAGAGATCGAAGAGGCTGAGATTGACTTTTACGTAACTGTTGGCTGCCTGGATACCGCCGAGTTCCAGAATGCGATGGCGCAAGCGCGCCATGCGCGTATCATCCACCGCGAGGCCCGCCAGCTTGAGCGCAAAGTAGGCCTTCACCGACGCGGAGACTTCCGCCGGGCCGCCCACATAAATATTGAAGCCGCCGTCGGGAAGTTGGCGGTCCAGAATCGCCGCCACGGCCTTTTCGATGGGCTGCCGCGTGGGCGGATTCCATTTACCATCCTGCGGCGGGTAAAGCCAAAGCTGAAACAGAATATAGTCGGATTCGAGTGTGGTGTCCGCGGTTAACTCGGCGCACCAGTGTCCGTCGCGCTGCTGGAGACTGGCCAGGAAAGAGGCAGCACGCCGCCGCGCCTGATCGGCAGCGAACTCCAGCGTGTTTCCGACTTGGACCGGCGCGCTCATTGAATGGAGATCATCAGTTCAGCGGGCAGAGAGAAACGCACGTCTTCGTCGACCAACTCAATCTCCTCCATCTGACGGAAGCCCCGTTCGCGGAGGAACTCGATCAGTTCCGCCACCAGGTGCTCCGGCGCCGAAGCACCGGCTGTCACTGCCACGTTTTTCACTCCATCCAGCCAAATCGGGTCGACATCGCTGCGATCGTTCACCAGGTAGGAGCAGACTCCGAAATTTTGGGCCACCTCTACCAGGCGTTTCGAGTTGGAACTGTTTTGAGAACCCACCACCAGCAGAAGGTCGCAGAATTCGGAAACGGCCTTCACCGCCATCTGCCGGTTTTCCGTGGCGTAGCAGATGTCCTGCGCCGGAGGGCCTTGAATCATCGGGAAGCGCTGCTTCAGCCGGGTCACGATCTCGCGGGTTTCGTCCAGGCTCAAAGTGGTCTGGGTCAGGTAACGCACGCGCGTGGGATCGGGCAATTCCAGACGGTTCACGTCGTCCACCGTTTCCACCAGGTAGCTGCTATCGGGAACCTCGCCCAACGTACCGATCACTTCGTCATGATCCTTATGGCCAATCAGTACCACAGTGTACCCATCGCGAGCGAATCTCACGGCCTCCAAATGCACTTTGGTGACCAGGGGACAGGTAGCGTCGATGATATCCAGGTTTCGTTCCTTCGCCTGCCCGCGGACCGAAGGTGCTACACCGTGCGCGCTGAAGATGGCGCGGGCCCCGGTGGGCACCTCTTCCAGTTCCTCCACGAAAATCGCACCGGCCTCTCGCAATTCGTCTACAACGTGCTTGTTATGCACGATTTCCTTGCGCACGTAGACGGGAGGGCCGTAAAGATCCAGAGCGATTTTCACAACATCGATAGCCCTGACGACACCGGCGCAGAAGCCTCGCGGCTTAAGCAAAAAGATCTTCTTATCCGCGCCGTGATTGGGTGCGAAAGGCTTAAGAGGCATAAAGGAATATTGGTTACGATTATAGCAGGGGACGGTACGGTCCGCAGCCCAAAATCGGTGAATCCCAAGCATTTGGACCTGAACTCACCCTGTCATATTTGAGCTGTACGACGCCTTCCACGTTGCAGGGATTTGTGTGCAATTGGCCACAATGAGCGGGAAATTCCCAGGGGAACAGAACCGATCCGGCAGTAATATGGTTTTGAATTGCCGCATCTCGCCGACAGTCCGGCTCTCCGCAGATTCCCCAATTTGAGACGAATCCCCGACACTCTGCTTCGTCATATCGCCGCGCTCGTGCTGCTGACCTTCTTTGTGGCGTTGGCCTATCTGCTGCTCAAAATGTTCGGCCGGAACGCCACGGTGGTTTTCGGGCTGTTCTCGTTCATCGTGATCTTCGGAGCAGCGTGGCTGGGCTACAGCCAGGGGGTGCTGGTTTGCACGCTTCTGACATACGCCGTGACGCCGATCCTCTCGTCGAGACCGTTTCACCCCGGGCAGGTGGATCTGCGCCGCTTTGGGGTGCTGCTGCTGATTTCGCTGCTGGTCAGCAAGATCGCCGCAATGGTGCGGCACCGCCAGGACGAACTAGTGGAGCGGGTCCAGCAACGCACCGAAGAGGCCTTGCGCTCCGCGGACGCCAAACGCGAGGCCGAGTACAGCTTGCAGGAGAAGGCCCAGTTGCTGGACCTGGCGCACGATGCCATCCTCTCGCTGGACTTCGACCGCACGATCCGGTTCTGGAACTCCGGCGCCGANNGGAGCCGAGACGAAGCCCTCGGGCGGAATGCGCACGACCTGCTGCTCACGGTGTTCCCGGCACCCAGGGAAGAGATCGAAGGGCGGTTGGTGGAGCGCGGCCACTGGGAAGGCGAGCTGATCCATACACGGCGGGATGGCACCACGCTGCGAATGGCGAGCCGTTGGGCTCTGCGCAAGGGCGCCGGCGGCCAGCCCATCGGCTTCCTCGAAATCAGCAGCGATATCACCGAGAAGCGCCGCATCGAAGAACAGTTGCGGCACACCCAGAAACTGGAGAGTCTGGGAGTACTGGCCGGCGGGGTAGCGCACGACTTCAACAATCTGCTCACCGGCATTTTGGGCAACGCGAGTCTGGTGCTGGACACCATACCCGAACGCCACCCGAATCACCGGCTGCTGGAGGAAGTCATGAAGGCTTCCGAGCGCGCCGCCGATCTGACACGGCAGCTCCTGGCGTATGCCGGCAAGGGGCGATTCGTGATGCGGACGGTGAATCTATCGGAACTAGTGCGCGAGATCAGCGGGCTGGTACAGACCTCCATCGCCAAGCAGGTCACGCTTCGCCTGCAACTGGCGGAGGGGCTGCCGGGGATCGACGCCGATCCGGGGCAACTCCAGCAGATCGTGATGAACCTGGTGATTAACGGGGCGGAGGCGATTTCGCCGGAGGGCGGCACAGTGTTGGTGCGAACCAGCGCTCAAATGGTGGACCAGCAGTATATCGACACGATGTCGAGCGCCGGCGAACTGCTGCGTCCCGGCCAATATGTGGCGATGGAGGTGCACGATACGGGCGCCGGGATGAGTGAAGAGACGATCGGCAAGATCTTCGACCCCTTCTTCACCACTAAGTTCGCCGGCCGCGGGTTGGGTTTGAGCGCCGTGCTCGGAATCGTGCGGGCGCACCAGGGCGCGTTGAAGGTTTATAGCGTACCGGGACAGGGGACGACTTTCAAGATCCTGTTTCCTGCGTCGGCGAATCGGGTCAGCGATCATTCACCGGCGCTCGCCGGGAATCTGGTGGGAACCGGGACGGTGCTGGTGGTGGACGACGAAGAGATTGTCCGTCAGACCGCGCGGCACACGCTGGAGCGGTATGGCTACCGGGCGCTCACCGCCGTGGACGGATCGAGCGCCATCGAGTTGTATAAGGGGCAGCCGGATGGAATTGTGCTGGTGCTGCTGGATCTGACCATGCCGGGAGTCAGTGGAGAAGAGGCGCTTCGCCAGTTGCAGTTGATCAACGCGAGGGTGCGGGTGCTTCTCTCGAGCGGCTACAACGAAGTGGAGGCCGTGCAGCGCTTCGCCGGCAAAGGTCTGGCGGGTTTCATTCAGAAGCCTTACACGGCCGCGGCGCTGGCGGAGAAGGTAAAGGAAGTTTTGGCGGGATAGACGAACGGGGGTTGGGGGTTGGGGGGAAGGATGCGCTTCGCGCGTCTTTCTTAATTGTCAGGTTAAGTGAGGTAAGTAATTGATAGAATAGTACGTTACAGCTTATGGGGAGTCTCGTTTGGAGGGGGCGAAGCGGAGCCAGCCGGTTGGGG
>OKRF01000526.1:36815-38604 GCA_900290315.1 Candidatus Sulfopaludibacter sp. SbA3
AGTCTCGTTTGGAGGGGGCGAAGCGGAGCCAGCCGGTTGGGGTCAGACCGCTCTGTCCACGACGGCGCTAAGGCGGCGCCGCGGGACAGAGAAGTCTGACCCGGGGCGCACGCGTCCGTCCCAGAATACGTTAGTGTATTTCACTTAGCTGGCTCCGCCTACGATTCCAGTCAGAGCCGCCTTGGATTTCATATCGGCCTTTGCGGACCGTTTATCTGAAATTTGTCGAGTCTCTGGCAGTTTTGGACAGGAAATGCGTCCGACAGACCGGACTGGGTGAGTGGTTTGCCGGAGAAGTCAGGTAGCCGATGCTGGGCCGTGCGCCGACTGAATGAGGTTCGCATAAGCCGGTGACAGTCGGTTCATGAGGCGATGCCTCACACGGTGGGATGAAAATGGCGGACCCCGTCAGGTGAGGGGAAGTTCGCTCATGAGGGCGAGCAGGTTGCCGTCGGGATCCCGGAAGAAGGCCATCCACAGTTCGTGATCGGGCATGCGGGCGGTCAGTTGGGGTGCCCGTTCGATGGACACGTTGCGGGCTTGGAGGGTGGCAAATGCCTGGTGGATGTCGGCAACTTTGAAATAGAGCACGGTGGCTGAGGTTCCCGCCTGCTGGGAGCCGGAGAGCATCAGGCGAACGCCTCCACAATCGAAGAACCCCAGGTTGGGGACCTGGAACAACAGCTTCATTCCCAGTGTGTCGCGGTAGAACCCGATGGCGCGGCTGATGTCCGTTACGCTAAGGGCAATCTGGCCGATAGTGGAAAGCCCGAATGGTGCCGTGGCGGCGCCGGCGGTGTCCATGGACCTGTCTCCTTCGGTTCATGATAGCCCACCAGGTGGCGTAGCAGGAAGGAACAAGCTGCCTGGCCGTCCCGATCCGGATGGTGCTTCAGGCACTCCAGAACGCTCTCCAAAACCTCGCGGCGTTCTGCCGCCAGCGACGTTTCCAATCGTGCCATGTTGCCCTCAGTAACCTTATCGATTCGGCAGGAGAAAGTGTTAATGAATTCTCGGGAATCCGCCGATGGGTTATGCAGGAGTCACATGATCCGGCTAACCCGACTGAACCACGCGTCCCTTGTCCTGAACTCCGATCTCATCGAACACATTGATGTGACGCCGGATACCGTCATCACGCTGACCACTGGCCAGATTCTCCGCGTGCGTGAATCAGCCGACCAAGTAATCCAGGGCATCGTCGACTTCCGCCGCAAGATCTTCGGACCCGTCGAATCGTGCCGGGTTTGCGGGGAAGATCCGGACCAGGAGGTAGAGCTGCCATCCAGCAGCATCTCCGAAGAGCCCGGGAGAATTGACTAAAAGGCCATGGCTGAACCAGCACAAGCTGCACCTGCCGCCGCGGCGCCGAAGCCGTCTAAGGCGAAGCCCACAGGCTCCAAGACAGGCTCCCGGCCGGATCTGTCGACGCTTGCCGGCATCGGCATCGCTCTGGCCGGTATCGTGGGCGGCCTCATTCTGGAAAAGGGCAGCATTCAGGACATCGCCCAGGCGACCGCCGCAATGATCGTGTTGGGCGGGACCTTGGGAGCGGTCATGGTGACCACACCGTTACCGGTCGTATTGCGGGCCTTCCGCGGGCTGGGAGGCGTCTTCTTCGAGCGGGCCAGTCCCATGGCGTCCATGATCGAGGAGTTGATCCACTTCGCCGCCAAGGCGCGCAAGAACGGCATTGTCAGCCTGGAAACGGATGCCGCCGCCATTACCGATCCATTTCTGAAAAAGGCCTTGAACCTGGCGGTGGACGGAACCGACCTGCAGGAATTGC
>OKRF01000501.1:0-1570 GCA_900290315.1 Candidatus Sulfopaludibacter sp. SbA3
GCCACAAAGCGGCGGATCTCTTCGATGGAGTGGTTGGAGCCGATCAGTTCGCTCTTATTAGGAGTATCGACGCCGTAGAAGCAGGGCGAAATCGTGGGCGGGCAGGAAATACGCAGGTGTACTTCGCGGCCTGGCGGACCATGCGGACAATCTTGCGGCTGGTGGTGCCGCGGACGATGGAATCGTCCACCAGGACGACGCGCTGGCCCTGCAGCAGATGGCGGACGGGATTGAGCTTGAGCTTGACTCCGAAATCGCGGATGGCCTGGTTGGGCTCAATGAAGGTGCGGCCTACATAGTGATTGCGGATGAGCGCCTGGCGGTAGCGCAGGCCGGATTCGGCGGCGTAGCCGAGGGCGGCGGTGACACCGGAATCGGGCACGGGCACTACCAGGTCGGCGTCGGCGGGACACTCGCGGGCCAGCAGGCGGCCCAGCTTTTCGCGCGATTCCACCACCGGGCGTCCGAACACAATGGAATCGGGCCGCGAGAAATAGACGTGCTCAAAGACACACTGGGCGCGGGATTGTTCGGGGGCCCAGCGTTCGCGCGTCATGCCTTCGGGGCCGATGATCACCATTTCGCCGGGGTCCACTTCATGCAGGTAGACGGCGCCGATCAGATCGAAGGCGCAGCTTTCGGAGGCGAAGACGTAGCATTTGCGGCCGCCGGAGACTTCCATTTCGCCCACGGCGAGCGGGCGGAAGCCATGCGGGTCGCGGGCCACGATGATGCGGTCCTGGGCCAGGAAGACGAGCGAGAATGCGCCTTCCAGTTGCAGCAGGGCGTCACGCAGGGCGCCAGCCATGGTCCGCTCGGACGAGTGGGCCACCAGGTGGAGAATCACTTCAGTATCGCTAGAGGCCTGGAAGATGGCGCCGCGGCGTCCCAGGTGGGCGCGCAGTTCGGACGCATTGGTGATGTTGCCGTTGTGCGCCACCGCTACTTTGCCCTTGTTGCAGACCACGGAGAAAGGCTGGGCGTTGAGCAGCACCGTATCGCCGGCGGTAGAGTAGCGGGTATGGCCGATGGCCAGTTCGCCAGGCAGAGTGGCCAGCACGGGCTTGGTGAAGATATCCGCCACGTGCCCCATGGACTTGTGGATGAACACCTGTTGGCCATCGGTGGTGCAGATGCCGGCGCTTTCCTGGCCGCGGTGCTGGAGCGCATAGAGCCCCAGGTAGGCGAGTTTGGCAGCTTCCGGATGGCCGTAAATAGCGACTACGCCGCACTCTTCGTGAAATTTATCGAACATTGGTTTCCGTCGATGGACCCGTCAGTTGCGATTCGAGGGCGCGAGTGTAGACCGACTTCAGAGTGGAAATTTCCCATGAACCCAGAGTCATGGTGCGCTGGCGGATTTCGATGCCCTTCTCAATTGTAACGCCTACCACAGGGGCTTCGATGCCATGGCGCTCGGCGATGGAAGCCACGCGCTTGGGAAGCGTGGTGGAAAGCAGAATGCGCGAAGGCGCTTCATGGAAAGCCAGCACCTCCGGGCGCAGGTCGGAATCGATATCGATTTGCGCGCCGATCTCGGCGGGGCCGAAGCAGCATTCGGCGAGGGCCA
>OKRF01000501.1:1580-10858 GCA_900290315.1 Candidatus Sulfopaludibacter sp. SbA3
GGGGCCGAAGCAGCATTCGGCGAGGGCCACGGCGAGCCCGCCATCGCTCAGATCGTGCGCGGATTCCGCCAGTCCTTCAGAAACGATCTCGCGCATGGCGGCCTGCAGGCGCAGTTCACGGTCGAGATCGAGCGCGGGGGGCAAGCCCCAGAGTTTCTTGACGATCTCCTTGGCGTACTGGCTGCTGCCGAAGCGCGTGTCGTCGCAGCTCTGGATGCCGCCCAGCAGGATGACGCTGCGTCCAGCGTTCTTGAACGGGATGGTGAGCGGCGCTTCGGTTTTCATCAGTCCCACGATGCCGATTACAGGGGTAGGATAGATGCCCTCGCCGAGCGTCTCATTATATAAGCTGACGTTGCCACCGGTGATGGGGGTGTTGAAGGCGCGGCAGGCGGCCGACATGCCCTCGATGGCTTCCACAAGCTGCGCCATGATCTCGGGACGCTCGGGATTGCCGAAATTCAGACAGTTGGTGGCGGCCACCGGGAATGCACCCACAGTGGAGAGATTGCGGCAGCATTCAGCCACGGCCAGCATGGCGCCTTCCCGCGGGGAGAGGTAGGTGTAGCGGCCGTTGCCATCCAGCGACATGGCGATGGAAGTGCCGGTTTCCTTGACGCGGACAATCGCGGCGTCGGTGGCTTCGGGGCCGGCGATGGTGTTGGTGCGCACCTGAAAATCGTACTGCTGCCAGATCCAGCGTTTGGAGCAGATATCGGGCGCGGCGAGCAGGCGCGGGAGAATGGACTTCACCTCGCCAGTGGTGGCGGGCGCAGGCGCTTGCACGACGGGCGGCCGGGTGTGCGGGCGATCGTAGAGGGGAGCTTCGTCGGCCAGTTCGCGATTGGGGATCTCGGCGACGATTTCGCCATGGTGGCGGACGCGGAGTTTGCCATCGCCGGTGACGATGCCGATTTCCACGGCCTCCAGACCCCACTTGCGGAAGACGGTGTAGACTTCGTCCTCGCGGCCCTTATCGGCGACCAGCAGCATGCGCTCCTGCGATTCGGATAGCATGATCTCGTAGGGGGTCATGCCGGTTTCGCGCTGGGGCACGCGATCGAGTTCCATTTCGATGCCAACTTCGCCGCGGCTGCCCATCTCGCAAGTGGAGCAGGTGAGGCCGGCGGCGCCCATGTCCTGAATGCCAACGATGGCGCCCGTTTTCATGGCTTCGATGCAGGCTTCCAGGAGAAGCTTTTCCATGAAGGGGTCGCCCACCTGCACGTTGGGGCGCTTCTGCTTGGACTCTTCGGTGAATTCGGCGCTGGCCATGGATGCGCCGTGGATGCCATCGCGGCCGGTGCGGGCTCCTACATAGATGACGGGATTGCCGATGCCGGAAGCCCTGGCATAGAAGACCTCCTCTTTTCTGCAGACGCCGAGCGCGAAGACGTTGACCAGCGGGTTGCCATCGTAGCAGGGCTCGAAAATGCACTCGCCGCCCACTGTAGGCACGCCAAAACAGTTGCCGTAATGGGCGATGCCGCTGACCACGCCGCTCAAGATGCGGCGGTTGCGCGCGCCTGTGGCGGGGTCGTCCATGCGGCCGAAGCGGAGGGAATCGAGTACGGCGATGGGCCGCGCGCCCATGGTAAAGATATCGCGCAGAATGCCGCCAACCCCGGTGGCCGCGCCTTGAAACGGCTCGATGAAGCTAGGGTGGTTATGGGACTCGATCTTGAAAGCGATGACGTAGCCGCCGCCGATATCGATGATGCCGGCATTTTCCCCGGGACCCTGGACGACCAGTTTGCCGCGCGTGGGGAGCTTCTTGAGGTGCACGCGCGAACTCTTGTACGAGCAATGCTCGCTCCACATCACGCTGAAGATGCCGAGTTCGGTGTAACTGGGTTCGCGGCCGAGGATGTCGACGATCTTCTGGTACTCGGCGGGGGTAAGTTGGTGCTGGGCGATCAGTTCTGGCGTCATCGTGGCGGTCATGCCCGCACCGCCGGCGCCACGGAACGGGCGGCCTGGGCCACGCGGAGCATGGATTCGAAGACGGTGAGCCCGTCGGTGGATCCCATGAGGGGCTCCGTGGCGCGCTCGGGATGAGGCATCATACCCATAACGTTGCGGCGGCGGCTGAGGATGCCGGCGATATCACGAATGGAGCCGTTGGGGTTATCCAGGTAGCGGAAGACGATGCGGTCCTCGGCCTGGAGCTCGTCGAGTGTGTGAGTGTCGGCGTAGTAGCAGCCTTCGCCGTGAGCGATGGGGAGGCGCAGAATCTCTCCTTTTTCGCCGGCGTTGGTGAAGGGCGAATTGGTGGTCTCGACACGCAGGTGGACATCGCGGCAGATGAACTTGAGGCCGGCATTGCGCACGAGGGCGCCGGGGAGGAGTCCGGCCTCCACTAGAATCTGGAACCCGTTACAGACGCCGAGCACGATGCCGCCCTCGGCGGCAAACTGTTTCACGGCCTTCATGACAGGCGAAAACTTGGCGATCGCGCCGCAGCGCAGGTAGTCGCCGTAGGCGAATCCGCCGGGCAGAATCACGGCATCCACGCTCCCGAGAGAATGAGAATCGTGCCAGATAAACTCTGCTTTCTGCCCCAGATTGCCGGAGACCGCGTAAAACGCGTCGTGGTCGCAATTGCTTCCGGGAAAAACAATGACGCCAAATTTCATGAGATATGTTTCGGGGGAGTCCTTCTTCTAGTTTAACAGGACAACCGGGGGGTGGAAAACGGGGCGAGGGCTGTTCGCACCAGCTATCGCCGTTCGAGCCGGCTCGCACCTCTCTCCGAGTGGCGCGTGATGCGCTCGGAGCAATCGGCGGCGGTTCGGAGTCGTCGGTAAACACTACGCGACAAGGCAGGAGTTATCGCTCAGGACGCTGCCAATGTGTGAACCAACCAGAAGAGAGTCCGACACGGCGAAAAACCCTCAACATGGTCGTAAGCCCTTCAGCGCCGCTTGCGCTCTAAAGTCTGACCCACCGCTTGAACTGGGGCGACCTCGCCAGAAGCCTTCTACTCGCTGCGGAGCGTCTCCATCGGGTCCACGGACGCAGCCCGGCGGGCTGGAATGTAGCTTGCAGTCATGGCTGCCGCCCCGATAAGCGCTCCCGACGCAAGGTATGTCAGCGGATCGACCGGCGCGACACCGAACAACAGCGAAGACATCCAGCGAGACAACCCTCCCGCTAATGCCAGTCCAATCACACCACCGGCGAAGTTCAGGGTCAACCCTTTTCGCACGAACAGCCATTTGAGCACCCTGGGCTCGGCACCCAGGGCAACGCGAATGCCGACCTCACGGCGCCGCTGCCCTACCGCATAGGCAAGCACGCCGTATACTCCGATCGTCGCCAGTGCCAGCGCCATCGCGCCGGCGATCCCAAGCAGGATCAGGCTGAAAGACGTGCGCGCCAGGGACCGCCTGTAGACATCGTTCAGCGTCCGCACCTTCGCCAGAGGCAAATCAGGACTCACGGCGTGGATTGCAGCGGCAACCTCGCGTCGGAACGCTTCCGTGCCAGCACGTTCGCTTCGAATCGCAAAGGTGGCTCCGCGACCTCCCGCGCGGAAATAGACCGTCGCCGGTGCGGGTACATTCAATCCCTCCTTGCGAACATCCTCCACTACGCCCACAACTTCGAGCCAGGGACTGCCCGAGCCCTGGCGGATCCGCTTACCCAGCGCCTTGGCAGGCTCACCCCAGTTCTCGCGGGCCATATTCTCGGACACGAGCGCGACTCCGCGGTGTGCGAAAACCTCCTCCCAGGTGAAATCGCGCCCGGCTATCAGCCGCGTACCCTGCGCGGCCAAGAGGCCAGGGGAAATTCTTACGACGGCCCGGTTCGGAGAGACCCCGTCCGGCGAAGTCTTTCCTTCCACGTCGATGAGGACGCCATTCCGGTATTCCCATTCCATCGGTAAGCCGCTAGCGAAGCCGGCCGCGGCGACTCCGGGAATCGCCGAAAGCCTGCTCAGAATATCGGACTGCATGCGGATGATGCGGTCGGTATCCACCGTCCGCGCCTCCGGGATTACAATGCGGACCGTCTGAATCCACTCGGGATGTGTAAAACCTGGTGTTACGGCACGCAGGGCGAAGAAGGTCCGAATCGTCAACCCGGAGGCCCCCAGCAGCACGAACGCGATGGCCACCTGCGAGACTACGAGCGCATTCTGGACCCGAAGCTGTTTCGCTCCTTGGGTCGCGCCCCTTACGCTTTGAATTCGACCGGGGACGCCAAACCTCAGGATGGCGGCTAATCCGAACAGCAGGCTCGTCCCTAGCGAACATGCCAGCGCGAAAGCCAGAGCGGTTCCGTCCAGCGAGATTTCCTGGAGCCTGGGAAGAGTGTCGGGGCCCTGCCCCACCAGAACTCGCAGGCCCCCATACGCCAGCACCACGCCCAGCCCGCCACCAAGGACGCCAAGGGTCAGGCTCTCCACCAGCAGATCCCGCGCAATCCTTCCCCAACCAGCGCCAAGCGCCGCGCGCACGGCAAACTCATGCTGCCGGGACTGCGCCCGCACCAGCACGAGGTTCGCGACGTTGGCACAAACCAGCAAGAGCACCAGCCCGAGCGCTCCCATCAGAACGCTCAGTACAGAGCCGACGTCTCCCACCACTTCCTTCTTGAGTGGGCGCAAATTGGGCGTGATGTGGAATGCATCGAGCGTCTTGGTCGCGCCCTCCGTTTCCGCCCAGATCTTCCAAACCCGCGCCAAATCCTGATTCGCCGCCGCGATCGTAACACCGGGCTTGAGCCGCGCGATGCCGGGATGGCTCAACTCATCCGGTCCGACAGGCGTCTTGGGAAAACGCTGCGGCAGCAGCATGTCAGGCGCAAAGTTCACAAATCGAAAGCTCCGGGGCATCACTCCAATCACGCGGTGAGGGACGAAATCGATCGCAACCGTGCGGCCAACCACATCGCGATCCCCACCGAACTTCCGCTGCCAATATCCGTAACTCAGAATTACGGTCTCCGGCGAGCCTGGGGTATCGTCTTCGTTCGAGAACCATCGGCCGATATATGCCGGTACACCCAGCGTGGGCAGAACTCCTTGCGTCACGGTGATCGTCGCCAGTTGTTCCGGATCTCCCCGCCCGGTCACGGTAGCACCGCCGGGAGTCCAGACGCCGAAACCTTCAAAAACTCTCGCGCTCTCTTTACCCGCAGCGTACATCCTGGCCGACAGCTCCGAGTCTTCGAAAACCTGTCCCTGAATCGCAATCCGGTTGAATACGCCCACCAGCCGTTCCGATGCGGCATACGGCAACGGCCGAATCAGGACCGCGTTCAATACGCTGAAGATTGCCGTATTGGCTCCGATGCCCAAAGCGAGCGAAAGCAAAACGGCCAGGCTGAAACCGGGCTTCGTGCGGATCATTCGTATCGCATGGCGCGCGTCCCGTAGCAGACCTTCCAGGAAAGTGAGTGTATTCATGCGATAAATCTCCTCGCGTAAATGGGTCGTGTTGCCGAGCTTCCTCCGCGCCGCCTCCCGGGCCTCGGCTGGTTCCATTCCGCGCTCGATGTATTCCTGCGCCGTGGTGTCCACATAGAAATCGAGCTCCTCAACTTGTTCGGAATCGGCTTCGTCACGGCGCAAGAACCGCCGCCAGTTCATCCCTGCTCCTCCGTAACCGGATTGAGGATGCGGCCGATAGCCCGGACAATCTGGTTCCAGCGCGACGTCTGCGCTACGAGTTGCTTTTTGCCCTCGGGCGTGAGCCGGTAATACCTGGCTTTCCGGTTGTTCTCCGAGGTCCCCCAGAACGCGGCGATCCAGCCTCGGTTCGTTAAGCGGTGCAAGGCTGGGTAGAGCGATCCGTGTTCGACCTGAAGCACGTCCTCCGAACCCCGCTCGATAGCGTGGGCGATTGTCTGGCCATGGGCGGGACCCAGGACCAGTGTCTGGAGGATCAGCATGTCCAGGGTTCCCTGAACCATCTCGGATTGGAGGGGAGATTGGCGTCTCGGCATCTTCTCGTATCGATTATCGACCAGGGCGTATCGCATATATTATACGCATGCTGCGAAAAAATGTCACTGCTACCTATGATCATCGACAGGAGGCCTCCGAAGGTGGTGTGACCATCCGTGTGCGTCCACTCTGGAGAGTACGTTCAGACGCCTTACACGTACCCGCAAACCGCCTCCGGCCTCGGCTTGGCAGACAGGTCGGCGCGAAAGTCTCGTTGCCCATGTTTGCTGGGCGGTTAAGTCCTCCCTCACGCCGTAGCGTTTACCATCCCGCGCGGGAGCGCTTGGGGCGGATTGTCGTCTCCTCGGAGAATTGTCGAGACTGGCACCCGCGATCGCCGCCATCTGGAGATAGCCCCCCACACCGGCAAACTCCGGCCTGATTTAACGTCTATGGGGACGAAGCTCAGGCCCTCCATCCCCAACCCGTGTTCTTCGGCCCTGTCATCCCGCGCGTAACGCGGAATCGAGTGGGATAATCCGAAGGTGACCGCACCAAAGCCCGCGACCGTGTTGTTCGACTGGGATGGAACGCTTTTCGATTCGGGCGCCGCCAGTCTGCGCGCGTTTCGCAAATCGCTGACCGATTTCGGCTTTGCATTCACCGATGCCGAGTACAAGGCGTCTTACACGCCGCGCTGGTACCGCATGTACGAAACTTTCGGCGTGCCTCGCGAGCTCTGGGAGCAGGCCGACCAGCGATGGCTGCATCATTATGGGGAGGAAGAGCCGGGCCTGGTGCCGGGAGCGCCAGAGGTACTCGCGGAACTGGAGAGCCAGCGGATCCTGACCGGCATCGTCACCAACGGCACCCGGCCTCGCATCGAACGGGAACTGGCGCGCCTCGGGTTGCAGGCCGCGTTCCGGGCCGTGATCTGCCACGAAGACGTCACCCGTTCGAAGCCCCACCCGGAAGGCGTCTTGAGCGCACTCGCGCGAGCTGGGTGCTCACCGGCGAGTTGCTGGTATGTGGGCGATACGCCGGTGGACATCGAACAGGGCCACAGCGCCGGAGTATTCACGGTGGGGGTGCTCACCGAATATGTGGACGCAACCCGCATGGAGCAAAGCCGGCCGCACCTGATGCTGCGAAGCATCACGGAACTGCCGGAAGCCCTCTACAGGTTCACATCCACCACTTCTTCGAAGATACTCGGCGGCAATTGAATTCCGCTGACGCGCAGGCGGTCCAGAATTTTCGGCATCACCCCGGTGGCTTTGAAGCGGCCCTGCACTTTGCCCGCGTCGGTGACTCCCAGGCGCTCGAAGGTGAAGACCTCCTGCAAATCCACGCGCTCTTCCTTTACGCCAAGCACCTCGGAGATGCTGAGGATCTTACGGGTGCCATCCTGCAGACGCGAAACCTGCACCACCAGCTTGATGGCGCTGGCGAGTTGCTGCAGAATCACGCGCGTGGGAATCTCCAGGTCGGCCATCATCACCATAGTCTCCAGGCGCGAGAAAGCGTCGCGCGGCGTGTTGGCGTGGACGGTGCTCATGGAGCCCTCCACACCGGTGTTCATGGCCTGCAGCATGTCCAGGGCTTCGGCACCGCGGCACTCACCCACGATGATGCGGTCGGGCCGCATACGTAAAGCCGTGCGTAACAGGATGCGCTGGTTGATGCCGCCTTCCTTGTTGAGGTTGGGCGGACGCGTTTCGAATTTGACCACATGGCGCTGCTGCAATTGCAACTCGGCCGTGTCTTCAATGGTGACGATGCGCTCATCTTCCGAAATGAAGCGCGACATGGCATTCAGCATCGTGGTCTTGCCGGACCCAGTGCCGCCAGAGAAGGACGGTGGCCTTGGACTGCACGCAGGCCGCCATGAAGCGCAGCATACCGGGCGTCAGCGTTTTGTATTGCAGCATCTCTTCCTGCGTCACTACGTGGCGTCCGAAACGGCGGATGCTGAGGCAGGGGCCGTCCAAGGCCAGCGGGGGAATGATGGCGTTGACGCGCGAGCCATC
Source organism: Candidatus Sulfopaludibacter sp. SbA3 (assembly GCA_900290315.1). Lineage (GTDB taxonomy): Bacteria > Acidobacteriota > Terriglobia > Bryobacterales > Bryobacteraceae > Sulfopaludibacter. Next base: position 9,504 of record OKRF01000501.1, read on the forward strand.
CTGCAACCGCGCGTCCACAATCGGCTGAGCTTCATCGATGCGGCGGCCCACCTGGGAGACGATCTTTTCGATGATGTGCAGCAGGTGCGCGTCGTCCTTAAACCGCACTTGCGTTTCGCTCAGCTTGCCGTTGCGCTCAATAAAAACCTTGTTGTAGCGGTTGACCAGAATGTCGCTGATGGTCGGCTCTTTCAGCAGAGTTTCCAGAGGCCCCAGGCCGAGCACTTCGTCCAGCACCTCTTCCACGATCTTGGTCTGCTCGGCGGTGGTCATGGGGACACGCTCTTCATCGAGCAACTGTTCCACGACGCGGCCGATTTCGGCGCGCAGACGGTCTTTGGGGATGGAAGAGACGCGCTCCAGGTTGAGCACTCCGATGAGCTTCCGGTGAATTTCGCTCTTCAGCTCGAAATAGCGGTCGGCGCTGCGGGCCGCCATGGGCGAGCCGGCCCCGCGGGGCATAGGACGATTGTTCGTTCCCACGGTGTCTCCTGGAGATGCTGTGTGACCTCGATTATAACAGTCTAAAATCTGTCAGCCTGATCCGTGCGATTTATCGCAAATCGCAATAATCGCTCGGATCAGGCTGACAGATTTTTCAGTTCTCCGTCGGGTGGTCCGCATGGTCGATGACAAGGACCTCGGTCGGAGTCTTGCCTGCCTGCAGTTTCAGGCCAAGTTGGTCTTGCACGGCCGCGGAAACGATACTGAAAGGATCGATAGCCTGGGGCGTACCGGGATCCGCGCCGGGATCCGGCGGCCGGAACTCCAGCTTGAAATTGTAACGTCCGGTAAGCGCAGTCATGTCTCGCACGGGCTGCCCCAAGACGTTCGCCAGGTAATTCACCAGGCCCACAATGGCCATGTTCTGGAATCCCAGACCGCCGGCGTACGGAGTGAAAACGTTGGTGGGTCCGGAGGCGTCCTTGGCAACTTCCAGTTTCGATCCGCCCTTCCCCACCACCAGGATGTACCCGGGAATCTCTTTGGTTTCCCGGTGGGCTGCCAGCTTGAACCTCTCCACCAGCAGGGCCTCCAGCATCGGTCGAATCTGATCTCTGGTGGCGTCGACGTTCTCTGTTTTGGCCTCGATATCGAATTTGTCCTCGTCGCACCAGGCCGGGCACCCGAAGACCAACACCCGCTGGACTCCATACGCCAGGCCGATGATCTGCCGCAACTCGCCCGCGTCCACCGTCAGCTTCCCGTGGCTGATAATGAGACCGACTCCGTGGGGTGACACCGGGCCTTTTACCATCTTGACGGAGGCCACATCGAAGGACGTCTGTGCCCATAGGGATACAGAGGATACGGCTAATCCCAGGATCAAACGAACAGACAGTAATCTAGTCAGC
>OKRF01000472.1 GCA_900290315.1 Candidatus Sulfopaludibacter sp. SbA3
ATCATGGGGCAGGGCCAGGTGCTGCGCACCGCCGCGGACGCTCCGCCCCTTCCCACCGCGATCATCGCCAACGAGCACTACAACCGCATCACGCGTCTGTTGGAGAAGAAGATTCCCGTTACGCTGGAATTCGACATCCAGACGAAGCTTACTGATGTCGCCGACTCCTTCAACATCACAGCCGAAATTCCGGGCACTGATCCGCGCGCCGGAATCGTCATGGTGGGCGGGCACTTCGATTCCTGGACCGGCGGCACTGGCGCCACCGATAACGGAGCGGGGTCGGCGGTGGCCATGGAGGCCGTGCGCATCCTCAAATCCCTCAATCTGAAAATGGCGCGAACCGTGCGGATTGGCCTGTGGACCGGCGAAGAGCAGGGGCTGCTGGGCTCCCGCGCCTACGTCANNAATGGCGGCGGCAGAATTCGCGGCATCTACATGCAGGACAACGACGAGATGCGGCCCATCTTCGAAGCCTGGCTGGAGCCGTTCAAAGACCTGGGCGCTTCCACCCTCACCATCCGCAACACCGGCAGCACCGACCACGTCTCTTTCGATGCCGTGGGCCTGCCCGCATTCCAGTTCATTCAAGATCCGCTCGATTACGGCAGCCGCACTCACCATTCCAACATGGACGTCTACGATCGCCTGCAGCCCAACGATATGGAACAGGCGTCGGCCATTGAGGCCTGGTTCGTCTACAATGCGGCGGCGCGCCCGGAAATGCTGCCGCGCAAGCCCATGCCCAAACCGTCAGCCGGGCGCGGAGGCCGCGGCCAGTAACGCCGGCGGTCTTGCCGCCGGTTGTGTTCCGGTGAATGGACTCTCACCTGCTACCCTAAAACTAAGGAGAGCGGGATGCAACTGGGAATGATCGGTCTGGGGCGCATGGGCTCCAACATGGTCCGGCGCCTGATGCGTGCCGGCCATGCATGCGCCGTCTACGACAGGAACTACGCCAGCGTCAATGACTTGGCGGAGAAAGGCGCGGCCGGCGCCGCTTCGCTCCAGGATCTGGTCCACATTCTGCACACGCCGCGGGCCATCTGGCTGATGGTTCCGGCCGCCGCCGTGGATAGCGCGCTGCAAGACTTGGCGCCGCTGCTGGAAGCCGGCGACACTGTAATCGATGGCGGCAATTCTTACTACATCGACGATATCCGCCGCGCTGGCGAATTGCAGACACGCGGCCTGCACTACGTCGACGTGGGTGTCAGCGGCGGCGTTTGGGGACTCGAGCGCGGCTACTGCCAGATGATCGGCGGCGAAAAGGACGTGGTGTTGCACCTCGCCCCGATTTTCAAAGCACTGGCTCCCGGCCGGGGCACGATCGACCGCACTCCCGGCCGGCACCAGGCCGGCGGCACGTCTGAAGACGGCTATCTCCACTGCGGACCCTCCGGCGCCGGGCACTTCGTCAAGATGGTGCACAACGGCATCGAATACGGCATGATGGCCTCCTACGCCGAAGGCTTGAATATTCTCAAACATGCCAACGCCGGCAAGCGGGAGCAGGGGCCAGCGGATGCCGAGATTACGCCTCTCCGCCATCCGGAGCACTACCAATACGATTTGAACCTGGCCGATATCGCCGAGGTTTGGCGCCGCGGCAGCGTGGTGGCCTCCTGGCTGCTCGACCTGGCCGCAATTGCCCTGCTGGAACATCCCGACCTGGCCCAATTCTCCGGCCGCGTGGCCGATTCCGGCGAAGGCCGCTGGACCATCACCGCGGCCATCGACGAATCCACACCCGCCCCCGTGCTCAGCGCTGCGCTTTATCAGCGCTTCACCTCGCGCGGCGAGGCCGATTTCGCGGACAAGCTCCTTTCGGCCCTGCGCTTTGAATTCGGCGGCCATTTGGAAGAGACCGCGGGAGGCCACAAGTCGTGACAGTGAGAGCTAGTGGGACAGACGATCGTTTTTTGTCGTCTGTTGGGATGGGCGTTCCGCCCGCGAAACTTCATG
>OKRF01000030.1:0-23497 GCA_900290315.1 Candidatus Sulfopaludibacter sp. SbA3
GCCCCGCCGACGCCATCAAGAAATACGAAGACGGCATCGTCGGCTCCTCGCTCAAGCCGCGCTGCATCGGCTGTTCCAATTGCGTGCTGGCATGCCCCTTCGGAATTCCCAAGCTGGTGCCCGAATACGAGCAGATGATGAAGTGCGACATGTGCTACGACCGCACCTCGGTGGGCAAGCGCCCCATGTGCGCCACCGTCTGTCCCAGCCAGGCGCTGGCCTATGTGACGCCCGAGACCATCGCGGCCACGCGCCGCGAAAAGCCCGTCAACACCTTCTGGTTCGGCAACCAGAAGATCACCACCAAGGTCTATATGATGGCCCCCGCCGCAGTCGCGGGCATCGCTATCGACGTGGCCGATTACACCTGGGAGGGAGAGGATGAACTGGCTTCGCAAGCCTTCTAGCACGCCACTCTGGCGGGATGAGTTTTCCGTATTCACCGCCGACGAACGTTACGTCAATCGCCGGCAGTTCACCAAGTTCCTGACGCTGACCAGCTTCGGCATGCTGGCCGGGAATCTGTGGATCCTGGCCCGCTCGCTCTTCCATCGCGCGCCTTCGNNATCCCACCGCGGACGACCCATGCATTCTGGTGCGCACCGCCAGCGATTCCTTTGTGGCCTACAGCCAGAAGTGCACGCATCTTTCCTGCGCCGTATACTATGCCAAAGAGCAAAACCGGCTGGAGTGTCCCTGCCACCAGGGTTTCTTTGCCATCGCGGATGGTTCCGTTCTGCAGGGTCCACCGCAGCGCGCTCTGCCGCGTGTCTCGCTGGAAAGGAAAGGCGGACAACTGCTCGCAGTCGGCATGGAGGGAGAAGGCGCATGAATACCAACGCACCGCAGAATCGCGGCCTCACCGCAATCGATGGCGCCATGGTCCTGATCGTCGTGTTGCTGATCGTGCAGATCTGGCTGCTCTCCGCCACGCTGGAATCGTACCTGGCCGGCCATCGCGAAGCCGCCGTGCCGGGCGCTATCATCTCCGCAATTCTGTTCGCGGCCTGCCTGGGGCTCTATCGATTTGTCGACCGTATCGATTCGGAGGTGCGCCATTGACGCGGCTCGTTCTGCTCGCAGTATTCAGCACTGTCGTGGGCCAGGCCCAAATGAGGTGCGACTCGCCCAGAAACCCGATCTTCGGGAAGTACGAAAAGCTGGACATTACAGACGGATGGTTTGAGGTCTACCGGCTTCCCGGCGGCGTCTTCGCACTCTGGGAGCCGCGCCAATCCGAACGGGTCTTCTCCTATCTCATCACGGGAGAGAAACAGGCTCTACTCTTCGACTCGGGATTCGGCATCGGGCACATTGACGAAGTGGTCCGTAAACTGACCACACTTCCCGTCATCGTGTTGAACTCGCACACGCATTACGATCATGTCGGCGGCAATTACGCCTTCTCCAACGTCCTGGGAATCGACTCCGACTACACCCGGAACAGCGCGCGGGGTTTTCCGAATTCGAAGATGGCGGCATCGTTGGCACCCGGACAGTTCTGTCCGCCGCTCCCTGAGGAGGTGACTCAAGAGAATTACGTAATCCGTCCATTCCACGTGACGCGGATTGTTTCCGATGGCGAGATCATCGATCTGGGCGGCAGAAAGCTCGAAGTGATCGCGACCCCGGGGCATACGCCGGACGCCGTCTGCCTGTTGGACCGGGCGCACCGGGAGTTGTTCACCGGCGATACCTTTTACCCCGGCTCGCTCTGGCTATGGGTGCCGGAGACGGACCTGGATGCCTATCAACGATCGGTGGAGCGGATCGCCAGGCTTACCGGCATCATCGATGTCCTGCGGCCGGCGCATAACCTGCCCGAGGCGGACCCGAAGCTCCTGGAAAAAGTGTCGCCCGCGCTGTCCGACATCCGGGCCGGAAAGAATACCACCTACACGGTGCGCAACGGCCGGAGAAATTATCAATTCTCGGGGTTCTCCATTCAACTGGCCGATCATGATTGAACCCTTCGCTCCCTTCGGACTGCACCGCGCTGTCAAGCTCGGAATCACCACACGCGTGCGCGAACTTCTAAGCGCCGGCGCAGAACTCAACGCCACCGACCGCGCCGGCTACACGCCGCCAGTGGCGCTGCGAACCACGCGGGGCCCCGAACTAATGCGCTGCCTGCCTGAGCTTCTCCATGCTCTCTTTCAATTCCGGGATGTTCTTTTCGTCGGCCTTCGAAAGCACACCCTTATCGCGCAAGCCTTCAAACAATGCCAGCGCTTTCTGATACTCGGCCATGGACCGCGACCGGCATTCCTGCTGGCGAGCAGGCAGGGTGCCGCGTCGTGCCGCCATGTCCGCCCACTCGTCCCCAAGATCCGAGTGCGCGTCGGCGAGGTTCTGATGGTCCGACGACCTCTCAAAAAGGACAACCGCCCGCTGCGATTCCGCCATCGCTTCCTCGAGATTCCCCATGTGTCGCAGCGTCCTGCCGATACGCATGGTGGTGCTGGCTACGCCGTTTGCCGCTCGCACATCGTTCGGATCCGCCCGGGCGGCCTCCTCGCGCAGCGCCAGCGCGCGGCGGTGCGACGCGAGCGCCTCGCTGTAGCTTGCCATCTCGGTGAGCACCCAGCCGAGATCGCTGTAGTCGAACGAGAGGTCCAGCTTCGCCCGCATATTCGACGGATACTGCGCGCTGAGCCGTTCGTCGATGGCGCGCGCCTGCTCATAGGCGTCGCGGCTCTCCTGGTATCGGTGCGACACTCCCAGCAAAGCCGCCAGCTTTTTCTCCTCTACTGCCAGCGACCGCTGCGCCTCCGGATTTCCCGGCCTGAGCTCCACCAGCTTGCGTGTCAATTCCAAACCCCGCTGGCGGATCGGGATGGCTTCCGCGTACTTTCCCTGATTAATGAACTGATCGATAATCCGGTCATTGGCCGAAATCAGATCGGTCAGAATCAAGGTGTCGGAGGGCTGTTCTCGAAAAGCGGCTTCTGTCCGCGCCAGGTTCTTCCTGGCGATCTCGCCGGCCTTCTGCGATTGCCCACTTGCGCCGTAGGTGAACGCCAGCTCGTCGGAAACCCGATAGAGGTCGTTGCGCAAAGAACGGTCGGAGGGGGCGCGCGCGTGCAGACGTTCCAGGATCTCCGCGGATTTCTGAAAACTGGCCAAGGCCGCGGGAACGCGGCCCAGATTGGATTCGGACGCGTAGCCCTGCACCATGCCCACGCGCTCATAGCCCATCGCCACTTCATGTTGCAGGCCCGCATCGTTGCCGGCATCGCGCGCCAGGCTCTGCAGGTACTCCAGCGCGCGCCGCACCAGCAACTCCTGTGCCGCCGTGGACCCGGGCAGTCTCCGGATAGCGTCGTCCAGTTCGAACATTACCGAATGCGCCAGGCTGCGCACTTGTTGGAACCGGCGCTCCGCACGCCGCGCCTCCCACCACGTAGACCCCGCGAAGCTCAAGATCAGCGCCAGCCCGGCTGCCGCCGCCGGCAAGGCTACCCGATGGCGGCGCAGCACCTTGCCCGCGCGGTACCACAGCGTCGCCGGATGTGCTTTTACCGGACGCCCGTCCAGGTGCCGCTGCAGATCGTCCGCAAGTTCTCCCACGCCGGCGTAGCGCAGCCGCGCATCCTTAGCCAACGCTTTGGCGACGATCCGTTCCAGGTCGCCGGAGAGCGTCCGCCGCAGGCGCTCCGGCGTGCTCGCCCGCATCTCCGCCGCTTCCGTAGTCCCCTTGCCGGCCGCTTGCGCCAAAGGAACGGGCTCCTGTTCGGAGATCACCCGCGCCAGTTCGATGTACGATTCCGTGGGAACTTTGTAAGGGCGAAGTCCAGCCAGCAACTCGTAAAGAATCACTCCCAGCGAATAGACGTCGCTCGATACCGTATACGGCTCGCCGCGCGCCTGTTCGGGGCTGGCATAGGCGGGAGTCATCGCGGGAAATCCGGCTTGCGTGATTTCCTCCGCGCCTTCGTCCGCGTCCAGCACCTGTCCCAGCCCGAAATCCAGCAATCGCGGCTTACCCTGCGCGGTCACCAGGATGTTGCCCGGCTTCAAATCGCGATGCACGATGAGCTGCTGGTGCGCATAGGCCACCGCGTCGCACACATCCAGAAAGAGGTGGAGCCGCTCCGTGACGCTCAGCTTATTGCCGTCGCAGTATTCCAGCAGCCCCTGGCCTTCGATGTACTCCATGATGAAGTACGGCTGGCCCTCATCGGTGGCGCCGCCATCCAGCAGCCGCGCGATGCCGGGGTGCTGCAGTTGCGCCAGAATCTGCCTCTCGCGCCGGAAGCGGCGCTCCATTCTGGCATTGTGGCGCCCGCTGGTGATCAGCTTGATGGCCGCCTGTTGGCGGAACTGCCCGTCCGCCCGTTCACCCAGGTAGACCACCCCCATACCGCCCTGTCCCAGTTCGCGCACCACGCGATAAGCCCCAATCGCCGCGGGCGGTGCCATTTCCGCATGAGGCCGTCCTGGCGCGTCCCCGGTGTTGAGCATGGTGGCTGCCTGAGCTTCCAATGCCAGCAACGCTTCCACCTCGCCGCGCAGATCCGCATCGCCACTGCAGAGTCGATCCAGTGCCGCCGATCGCTCCGACGGGTCCGTCTCCATCACATCGGCCAGCACGCCTTTGATCTGGCCCCACCGTTCCGAGGTCATGGCGTGGCGGATCCTCCCATCTGCTGGATCAGCCACAGGCGCGCCGTCCCCCATTCCCGTTTGACGGTGGCCGGCGAGATGCCCATCACCTCGGCGGTCTCTTCAATCGAAAGGCCGCCGAAGTAGCGCAGTTCCACTACCTTGCCCTGTTGCGGATCCAACTTAGTCAGCTTGTCCAGCGACTGGTCCAGGTCCAACAGGTCCACCCGCGGGTTGGTGAATATTCCCAAAGCGTCATCCAGCGTGATGGCCTCCGCATAGCCTTCGCGCTTGGCGGCTTTGTAGGCTTTGGCGTGGTTGATGAGGATGCGCCGCATCATACTCGCTGCGATGCCCAGGAAATGTGCGCGGTTCTGCCAATCCACGGCCCGTTGATCCACCAGCCGGAGGTAAGCTTCGTGCACTAGCGCAGTGGGCTGCAAGGTGTGGTCCGCGCGCTCCGCCGCCAGCAACCGCCGCGCCACCCGGCGCAATTCGTCATAGAGAACCGGCGTCATGGCGTCCAGTGCGGTTTTATCGCCATTCCGCCAGCTCACCAGCAGTTGCGTGAATTCCTGTGGGCCCGGCACGGTATCCCCCGAAGAGCCTCTATATTCTACCGAAACATTTTGACCTGATTCGGGGCGTTCTCTTGCAGGCGGGTTTTTCGCTGCCCCTGGCCCGTTTGTGTCCATTCGCACAAAAAAGCCGCCGGATCTGAGAACACTGCGAACGCCGTCCGAAACACTTGAGCCACTTCGCAGCGGAATGGTGCGTTCCTCAGCAGAAGTATTTTCCAGAAACACCGCGAAGGCGGCTGGAGAGAAAGGAAGCAAATGAAAGTCAAGACGAATGTCAACGCCGGGGGCAAGTCACTCAACCACAACCAGAACGGACTGGCCATCAAGACGAAGGTGAAAGCTGGAGGCAGGTCAGTTAACCACAACCAAAGCGGGCTGCCCATCAAGTCGAAGGTGAAGGCTGGAGCTCTTTTGGGCAANNATGAACCACAACCAGAACGGGCTGGCTGTCCAGTCCAGGTAAAAGCATGACTATGAGCCGCAACCAACTGGCAGGGAGTGGGTATACCACACCCACCGCCTTCTCGCGGACGTTGCGGCTTCTTGGCGCTGACCGCGCGCGCTCTTCGTGCGCGGGCCTGTTGGCCGCCGGAGGCTTGCTGAGCGCGTGGTGCGCCTGGTCTTTGCTGGCGCATGTCACGCTCTACGAAGTCACGTCCACTGCGCGCATCGAGGTGGATCGCGCCATCTATCCCATCCAGTCTCCCCTGCTGGGCCGCGTGACGCGCACCTGGCTGGCGCTGGGGCGCGAGGTGAATGCCGGCGATGTACTGGTGGAGCTGGACGCGTCCCAGGAGAGGCTCCAGGCGCTGGAGGAACGGGCGCGACTGGCCGCCCTTTCCCCGCAGCAGGACGCCCTGCGGCGGCAGATTGCCGCGGAGGAGAGCGCCGGCGCTGCCGAGCAGCGGGCGTCGCAGGTGGCGGCCGAGGAAGCGCGCGAGGTGGCGGCCGAGGAAGCGCGCGCCAACGCCCGGCAGGCGGAAGTGCCCGCCACTTACAGCGCTGCCGAAGAGGATCGCCTGCGGCAGTTGCGCGCCGCGGGGCTGATCGGCGAACAGGAATACCAGCGGGGCCGCGCGAACGCCCAACAGAGCCAGTTCACCGCCGAGCGTGAGCAGATCGCCGTCCGCCGGATCGAACAGGAGCAGCACACCCACGCATTCGATCGCGACAGCCGCATTCGCGCGCTGGAAGCCGAGATCGCGCGGCTGCAAGGCCAGATGAGCACCAGCCGGGCCACCATTGAGCGGCTGGAAAACGAGATCGCGCGGCGTGCTATTCGAGCGCCCGTTGCGGGGCGTGTGGGCGAGACCGCCTCTCTGCGGGCGGGCACCGTACTGCATGAGGGCGATCGGGTGGCAGCCATCGTTCCGCAAGGAAATCTCGTCATCGTGGCGCAGTTCAGCCCATCATCGGCGCTGGGCCGCATCGCGCCTGGCCAGCATGCCGAGGTACGCCTGGAAGGCTTCCCCTGGACGCAATATGGCTCCGTGCGCGCCTTGGTGTCGCGTGTGGCAACGGAGGTGCGTGACGGCATGGTGCGCGTGGATCTGGCGGTGGATGCTTCGCGGCCCACGCGCATCCCCTTGCAGCACGGCCTCCCCGGGAGCGTGGAGGTGGAGGTGGAGCGCTTGACGCCCGCCGCACTGGTGCTGCGCTCGGCGGGTCGCCTGCTAGCTGCGCCCCGCGCCGCGGAAACCAGCCAGAGGCCCTCCGGGGCGCAGATATGACGCGCTACCTCATTCCCGAGGCGATACAAACCTCCGCTATGGATTGCGGACCCGCATCGCTCAAGGCGCTGCTCGCAGGGTTCGGCATTCACGCTTCGTATGGACGTTTGCGGGAAGCCTGCCAGACCGATGTGGACGGCACTTCGATCGACCAGGTGGAGGATGCAGCCGTCCGCCTGGGCCTCGACGCTACCCAGGTGATGACGCCGCTGGACCACCTGCTTGTTCCAGAAGCCAAATTGCTACCGGCAATGGTGGTGGTACAGCGGCCCAACGGTGCCACCCATTTCGTGGTGATCTGGCGGCGGCACGGGGCGTGGGTGCAGATCATGGACCCGGCAGTGGGCCGCTGTTGGGTACCGGTCTCACGCATGCAGAACGATGTTTACGTCCACAGGCAGGCAGTCCCCGCGGACGCCTGGCGTGAATGGGCGGGCTCCAATTCGTTCCTCGATCCGCTCCGCGGACGACTGCGCCGCGCGGGAGCCGCCCCCAAAGCCCTCATCGATTCCGCGTTGCGCGACCCCAGCCCGCGTTCCCTCGCGCGTCTGGATGCCGCCACCCGCATGACGGGCGCGCTGGTCTCTGGCGGCGCGCTGGCGCGGGGAAAGGAAGCCGCCGGCGTTCTGGCGAAGCTGGCGGCGGGAACCGAGGAGATCCCGGACGAATATTGGTCGGCGTGTCCCGGCCGCGAGAAGCCGGAAAACGTGAGTCTGCGCGGCGCCGTACTGATCCAGGTCCACGGCCGCAGCAACTCGCCCGCGGCCGAGCCTCTCTCGCCCGAACTGGCCGCGGCGCTCTCTGAAAAACCCGCGCGCCCGGGGACGGATCTGCTACGAACCCTGCGTGCCGATGGCTTGCTCACCTCCACACTGGCGGCTGGTGCGCTGGCTATGGCCGCGGCGGGCTTGGTCATGGAAGCCGTTCTGTTGCGCGGATTCTTCGACCTGGGGCGCGTGCTGACCACGGCTGGTGAACGCATGGCGGCAGCCGCGGCATTGCTGGCCTTCTCGGGTGCTTTGCTGGCCCTGGATTTCACGCTGGCCGGTATCATCCTGCGTATGGGCCGGAGGCTGGAGACGCATCTGCGGCTGGCCTTTCTTGCCAAAATCCCGCGCCTCACCGACCGCTATTTCCAGAGCCGCCCGATTTCCGACATGGGTGAACGCTGCCACAACGTGCACCAGTTGCGGCAGGCTCCCGAATTGGCGGCCACTTTTCTGCGCAGCCTGTTCGGCATGGCCTTGACGGTGGCGGCGATCGCATGGCTGTACCCGGAATCGGTGTGGGCGGCGGCGGCCATCGCGGGCGTCGCCATCGGCATTCCATTGCTCGCCCAACCCGTGCTGGCCGAACGTGACCTGCGTGTGCGCTGTCACGCCGGAGCGCTCACCCGTTACTACCTGGATGCTTTGCTCGGGCTGACCGCCATCCGGGCGCACACCGCCGAGCGCACCGTGCGCCGGGAGCAACTCCTGCTGTTGACGGAATGGGCGCGCGCCGCATTCGGGCTGCAACGCACCGTAGTGGCCATCGAAGGACTGCAGTTCACCCTCAGCCAGGTGGCGGCCGCCTGGCTGGTCTGGAGCCGCCTCAGGCATGGCGGCGATATCGGCGGCATGCTGCTGCTCATCTACTGGGTGCTGAATCTGCCAGTGATCGGCGAAGAAGCCGCGGCGGCTCTCTGGCAGTATCCGCTGCATCGCAATACGGCCCTTCGGCTGCTCGAGCCCCTGGACGCGCCCGAAGAACCGATCGCGGAGCGCGCGGCCGAGGCATTTCCCCAAGGCGCGGCGAGCATCCGCATGAATGGCGTGACGGTGCGGGCCGCTGGCACCACCATTCTCGAAGACATCACTTTCGACCTGCCCGCCGGGACCCACGCCGCCATCGTGGGTCCATCCGGCGCCGGCAAGAGCAGCCTGGTGGGACTGCTGCTCGGGTGGCATCGGCCGGCCGCCGGTGAGGTGCTGGTGGATGGCGTGCCGTTGGATGCGGCCGCGCTCGACGGCCTGCGGCGCCACACTGCGTGGGTCGATCCGCAGGTGCAGCTCTGGAATCGCAGCCTGTTCGACAACCTGGCGCTACGGCGCGGGCGATTCGCTGGCGGGAGTGGAGGAGATCCTGCATCGCGCCGGCCTGGGGCAGGTCGTCCAAAACCTGCCGGACGGAATGCAAACCAGTCTGGGAGAAGGTGGCGGTCTGCTGTCGGCCGGCGAGGGGCAGCGGGTCCGCATGGGCCGTGCCATGGCGCGCGATGGGGTGCGGCTGGTGATCCTCGACGAAGCCACCCGCGGCTTGGATCGCCTCTGCCGCAGAGCCATGGTGGAGCGCGCGAGAGAACGCTGGAAGGATGCGACCCTCATCTCAATCACCCACGATGTCGGCGACACGCTGGAATTCGATCGCGTGCTGATCGTGGAGAACGGCCGCATCGCGGAAGATGACGCGCCCCACGCGCTGGCGGCTCACAGCGAGTCGCGCTACCGGCAACTGCTGGATGCGGAGGATGCCGTGCGCCACGGCCTGTGGGCCAGTGCGGAGTGGCGGCGGTTGCGTTTGGAGGGCGGCAAGCTGAATGAAACCGGAAGAAGGGGGGCGTATGCGCAATCCGCTCGCTGAGGCGCTATGGTCTGCACGCGACCTGCCCCAGCTCCTGGACGCTCTGGCTTGCCAGGCCGGGCTCGACAGCCACCGCGCGGAANNGCCACACCTTGGGAGTGGAAACGGAGGCCACCGAGGTGTGGGGGGCCGGCATTGAGGCTGCGCTACGCGCGGCGGCGCCGGCCCTGGTTCCAACGCCGGGCCGCGAGTGGGCCGGATTGCTCGCAATCCGCGGCCGTAACGCGGTGCTGGTGACGCCGGATCTGGCGCTGGTGTACGTGCCTCTGACGGAGTTGGCGTACGCCCTGTGCGCAGAGCACGGCGGACCGCACCGCGAGGGCATCGATCGGCTCCTGGACGGATGCGCCATCGCGCCGCGCCGCCGCGAGCGGGCGCGCGATGCCATGCTCCGGGAACGGCTCCGGAATACCTTGGTCGCCACTGTGTGGCCGCTGCGGACGCCGCCAGGCGCGAGTTTCCGGCGCCAGTTGGCGGACGCCGGCTTGTTCCGCCGCGCGGGCACCCTAGCGGCGGCGCACCTTACGGAATATTTTCTGTGGATCGCCGCCTGGAACATCCTGGGGAGCCAGGTGCTGGCCGGCAGGCTCGACCTGGGATGGCTGGCCGCATGGGCGCTGGCCCTCGCTACCATGGTTCCGTGCCGCCTCTGGACCACATTGACCCAGGGTGCCATCACCATTTCGGGAGCGGGCTTGCTTCGCCAGCGGCTGCTCGACGGCGCGCTCCAGTTGAACCCCGAAGAGATGCGGCACGAAGGCGCGGGGCGCTTCCTCAGCCGCGCCATCGAGACGGAAAGCATCGATTCCCTGGCGCTCTCCGGCGCGGTTCTGTGCGCTCTGGCCGGCGTCGAACTGTTGCTCGCGGCATGTGTGCTCTTCGCCGGCGCCGCAGGGGCGCTGCACGTGCTGGTGCTGGCGGTGTGGACTGCCGCCGTGCTGGCGCTCGCCTGGCGCTATTACCGGCTGCGCGCGGAGTGGACCACCGCGCGACTCTCCATGACTCACGAAATGGTGGAGCGCATGACCGGCCATCGCACGCGGCTTGCCCAGGAGCCTTCAGCGGAATGGCACCTCGCCGAGGACCAGGCGATGCAGCAGTATCTGGCGCTTTCCCTGCGCATGGACCGTATGAGTGCTCGCCTGAGCGGCCTGGCGCCACGCGGCTGGTTACTAGCCGGCATTGCCGCACTGGTGCCGGCCTTTCTGGGCGAGCAATCGTCGCCGGGGGCGCTTGCCGTTTCGCTGGGAGGCGTTCTGCTGGGCTGGCAGGCGTTCCGCCGCTTCGCCGCCGGTGTCCCCAGTCTGGCCGGCGCGGCGATCGCCTGGCATCAGGCCGCACCCATTTTCCGCGCCTCCGCCCGCAGTCTCCAGGAGCGCAGCGTCTCCCCCGCTGCAGCCTCCTCTCTAGTGCCGGCCGCCGTGCCAGTGGTGAATGCCCGCGAGGTGACCTTCGGGTATGCGGATCGGGAGCGGCGCATCCTGAATGGCATCGACCTGGAGATCCAGCGCGGCGACTGGATTCTGCTGGAAGGTGAATCTGGCGGAGGTAAGTCCACACTGGTTTCGCTGCTCTCGGGACTGCGCGAACCCGATTCCGGACTGCTGCTGGCCGGCGGGCTGGACCATCGCACGCTCGGTTGCAGGGCTTGGCGCCGGCGCGTCGCCGCGGCGCCGCAAAATCACGAAAACCACGTACTCGGCGCGCCGCTGGCTTTCAATCTGCTGATGGGCCGCATGTGGCCGGCCGGCGATCCCGAAATCGGCGAAGCCACTCAGATCTGCCGTGAACTCGGGTTGGGCCCGCTGCTCGGCCGCATGCCCGGAGGAATCATGCAGATGGTCGGTGAAACCGGGTGGCAGCTCTCGCAAGGCGAGCGCAGCCGCGTGTTCCTCGCGCGCGCACTGTTGCAGAATCCGGAGCTGGTGGTGCTGGATGAGAGCTTCGCGTCGCTCGATCCCGAAACCACGCGGCAATGCCTGGAATGCGTGTTGCGGCGCGCCAACGCGCTGCTGGTGGTGGCGCATCCATGAGGTCAATCGCCATGGCAGAGGATAAGCTCGCACGTGCCCTCGCGCTTCACGAACACGCCCGCGCACTGCAGGATTCCGGGAACCTCGCCGATGCCGAGTCCCGCTGCCGCAAGGCCCTGGACCTCTTTGAAGAAATGGATGGGCCGGTGCATCCCGATGTGGCGAACCTGCTTCACTCCCTGGGGGCGATCCTGGAACAGCAGGGCCGGTTTGACGATGCCGAGACCTGCGCCAGCCGGGCCATCGCCATCATGGACGAAATTGCGGGCCTGGTGGAAGGTCCGGAAGCGGCGTTGATTCTGATTCAATCGTTGGGGCTGTTGGGGACGGCGCGGCGGCAGAAGGGACGCTATCGCGAGGCCGAGCCGCCCCTGCGGCGGGCAGTCGAGTTGAGCGAACCCTGCGCCGATGGCGACGCCCTGGTAATCGCGCTCAACGATCTTGGGGTGCTGTACAAGTACAGCGGAAAGTTCGAGCACGCGGAACGCCTGTACTGTCGCGCCCTGGCGATGGCGCGCGAACGGTACGGGGATATACATCCGCTGGCAGCGACCCTGTATCACAATCTCGGCGGCCTGGAGCACGCTCGCGGCCGATTCGCGGCGGCCGAGCCTCCCGCGCACCGTGCCCTGGAAATCCGCCGTGAACTTCTCGGAGAGGATCATCCCGACACGCTGGCCGACGCCTGCGCGTATGGCGGAGTGCTGGACGGGCTGGGGCGACACGCCGAGTCGCGCCCCATATACGAGCGGGCGCTGCGCGTCTACCGGAAAATCTACGGACCGGAACATTTCGAAGTCGCCGCCACGCTGCATAACCTGGCTGGCGTGGATGCCGCCGAAGGCGACCTGAAGTGTGCGGCCCGGAGATATCGCCTTGCGTTGCGGATCAAAGGGCGTCTGCTGGGGCACGCTCATCCGGAATGGGCGTTGACCGCCAACAACCTGGCTGCCGTCCTGCTTGAATCTGGCCGCGGCCGGGAAGCGGGAGGTCTTCTTCTGCGCGCAATTACCGCTCTGGAGCCCTCCCTCGAACCTGGTCATCCACTGCTGGCCTTGAGCCGGGCCAATCTTGCGGCCGTCAGGAAACAACATCAGAGACTGGCAGTTGAGGGACCGTAAAATTCCCTTCCCCGCGCAATTCGCCACAGTGTAGTATGACGGTAAGGTAGTTGCTGTCAACGGAGGGGGGTCTTTGCATGCCTCTGCGAATTCGATACGGAGTCGCCATTTTGTTTGTTCTTGTGCTTGCCGCCATTCTCGGCAAGCGCCTTCTCTATCCCAACAACTCCTTGCACGCGGCGACGCTTTCCTACACGCCGTCTCAGTCGTATCTGATCGCCCTGGGAGTCAACGATCAGACGCCGACCGCCTGGGACGGCTCGATTACGGCGTCCGGTGCAACCATCCTCAGCCTGCAAGGCTGGCGATTCAGCGACGGCGATTCCGTCACGGGCACTACCGGTTGGAAACTGTCGACCCGCGAGTCCCCGCCTCCGCCTTCACAGACCAGTGGGCCCATGCAGGAAAACGGCATCATCGTCACCGTTTCCGCCTCCGCCACCCCGGTCAGTTTCAACGTCACAACGGCGCAGGGCAATTTCAGTTTTGCTTCCACTGACGTCCCCTTTGGCGTCACCAAGTACTTAATGAAGGCGCCCTCGGGGAGTTACAGCGTGCATGTCTCGCAAACCGCCGCCCCGCTGCAGTTGACCACCTCGAATGAGGAAGAGGATTTCCCGTCGATGGCGCAGTCCGGCGACGACGTCTACCTCACCTACACGGAATTCGTGCACGGCGACCGCTCCCAGGCAGTCGGCCTAAGCACCAAGCAGACCATCACGGATTTCACCCCGTACAACCGGCCGGCGGGCGGAGATCAGATCCTCCTCCTGCACTATTCCAAATCGCAGCGGGTCTGGACCGGGCCGTTTCCCGTTACCAACCCGGGCGAAGACGCCATGCGCAGCGCCGTGGCCATCGATGGCACCGGGCGCGCCTGGATCTTATATTCCGTGCAGCGCTCTGGCAACTCCGACATCTATGCCCGGAATTCGAATGCCAGCGGCGCGATGTCCGCCGAAATTCGGGGAACCGATCTCTTCCCAGTGGCTGCGACCGACGCCAGCGGCCGGGTCTGGGTCGCCTGGCAGGGGTTCCGCAACAACAATCTGGAGATTCTGGCCAGCGTACAGAGCGGAGACACGTTCTGGCCTGAAGCGACGGTCTCCACCTCTCCCGCCAGCGATTGGGATCCGGCCATCGCGGCAGCGGCCAGCGGCGAAGTGGCCATTTCCTGGGACACCTACGACAAGGGCGATTACGACGTCTACCTGCGCCACGTCCAGTTCACCGACCACATCGGGATGGATACCCCCATTCCGATCGCTGCGACATTGAACTTCGAGGCGCGCAGCTCGCTGGCCTACGATCCCCAGAACAATCTGTGGATCGCCTACGAGGTATCGGGCCCCGATTGGGGAAAAGACTACGGGTCCTACGACACCACCGGCGTCGCCTTGTACCACAACCACACGATTCAGGTGCGTTGCCTGGTAGGAAGCAGCCTGTATTCCACCAACAACGACATTGCCACCGTACTGCCGGGCGCGCCGGCCTCGCAACTTTTCCTGCCATCCTCACCAGGCCCATACGGCCCGCAACCCGACCCGAGTCTGGCGAATAACCGCGCACCTAATGGCGACGTGGGCTTCACACTGAAACTGGACGGTCCCAAGAACAGCTTTCCGCGCCTCGCCACCGACACCGAGGGCACGGTGTACCTGGCGTTCCGGGAACCGGCTGGCGACGGGCTTTCCACCAGCACCGGAACCGGCTCCAGCGCAGGCTCCATCTGGATCACGGCGATAGTCTACTTTGACGGCACACAGTGGCACGGGCCCGGCGTGCTCGCCGATACCGACGCAGTCAGCGACAGTCGTCCGGCCATGCTGCCTCTGGGACCGGGCCATCTGTTGATCGCCCATGCAATGGATCACCGCCTCTCGCCCCTCCCGAACGGAACACCGCAGATCGATGGCGCCAACGAGGATATTTACGCGCTCGACTTGAACGTCAGCAGAGTGCAGCAGACGGCTCAGTTGACCAAGCTCGCGCCGGTGACGCCAACTCCGCCGCCCGCGTCTGTGGCCGCCGAGGCTGGTGCGGTCGCGTTGACGGACAGCTACCGTCCCACCGTGAACGGGCAGCGGTACCAGTTGCTGCGCGGCGATTTCCACCGGCACTCGGAGTTATCGTTCGACGGATCTCGCGATGGTCCCCTGATCGATAGCTACCGGTACTTCATCGACGCCGCCGCCCTGACTTGGGTGGGCTGCTGCGATCACGATGACGGCAGCGGCCGGGAGTACACCTGGTGGCTCATGCAGAAATTCACGGATGCGTATACGCTGGGCTCGCGGTTTCTCCCGATGTACTACTACGAGCGCAGCGTCAACTATCCCGAAGGGCATCGCAATATCCTCTTCGCGCAGCGCGGCGTTCGTCCTCTGCCGCGCCTTCCGCTATCTGCCGTTTCCACGTCGCCGCCTGGCCCGCTATCTGCCGTTTCCACGTCGCCGCCTGGCCCGCCGGCTCCCGATACCACCATGCTGTACGCTTATCTGCACTTCTTCAACGGCATCTCCGCGCCGCATACCAGCGCCACCGATCAGGGGACCGACTGGCGCAACCACGACCCGGTAGTCGAGCCGTTCGTGGAAATCTATCAGGGCGCCCGCCAGGATTACGAAACGCCAGGCGCGCCACGGACCAACAGCGCGTCCGATTCCATCTCGGGATACGAAGCGGCGGGTTATGTGTCCAATGCCTTGGGCCTTGGTTACCAACTGGGATTCGAGGCATCCAGCGACCATGTCTCCACCCACATTTCCTTCACCAACCTTTGGGTAATCGCGCCCACTCGCACGGCCGTCATGACTGCCATGCAAGCCCGCCACATGTATGGATCCACCGACAACATTCTTGCGGACTTCCGCAGCGGCACGCATTTCATGGGCGATTCGTTCACCACCAGCACGCCGCCGGTATTTACGGTGCGCCTGTTTGGCACGGCGCCCTTTCAGAACGTTTCGGTGATCAAGGATGGCAACGTGGTTTTCTCTACCAGCGGAGACCGCGTGGTGTCATTCAGCTATCAGGACACCACCGCGCAAAAAGGCAAGACCAGCTACTATTACGTGCGCGGTCTCCAGGTACCAGAGGCGCCCAACAACGCCGGACAGGTTGTGTGGGTAAGTCCCATGTGGGTGACGATGCAATGAAACTGCTACTGGCGATTCTGCTGGCGGCGCCGCTGCATGCGCAGACTACGACTTTTCTTCCTCTGCACGTTGCCTCGGACGGCATCATTGTGGATAGCAGCGGCAAGCCGGTGTTCTTGCGGGGACTCAATAGAAGCAGTACCGGATCTGGCAATGCTGATGCCGCCGCAACTGACGTGGAGTACGCCGCGCAAAACCAGTTACTGTCGATGAACCTGGTACGCATCTTCGTCAACGCCACCTGGTGGAATACGAACGTGCAGGTGCCGATCGGCAGCGTGGCCTACCAGACCTATATCGACACGCTGATTCAGCGAGCCAAGAAATACGGAAACTATGTCCTGATTCTGAAAGCCGGCCAGTTCCCCGACGCTCCTTGCAGCGCGAGCGGAGCGAACTGCCCGGCGCCCAACCAAGGCGATCTGAACTGCCAGGCGACCCCCTCGGTCTGCGCGGCGCAAAGCACCAACGGCACAAACATCGACGCGGCGCTGGCGTTCTGGGACTCTTTCGCGCAGAAGTACGCAGCCGATCCCGCGGTGCTCTACGACACCTGGGAAAACATGAGCGGCCTCGACGCCGGCACATGGAGCGATGACGAAGGTCAGTTGATCGCGACCATCCGCACTTACAATCCCCAGGCGCTCATCTTCGTGGAAGATGTGGGCACGGCGTTCGAATCGATTGCCGCGGGGACGGTACCCGACCTGGCGTGGTCCAATATCGTCTGGAACTTTCACCTCTACAACGCCTCCAGCGGGAGTTGCACCGAGCCGGCCTCGCCGCGTTACGCCAACTGGCCGCAGAGTTTCGACGAGCTGGTGAGCTATGCACAGCAGAACGGCCACGCCGTAGCCATCACCGAGTGGGGCGGCTGCAACGATATCGAACCATACAACACCAACATCACTTCTTACGCTAAAACTCATGCCATCGCGCTCTGCTATTTCGACAACACCAATCTGATCGCGTCGTCCGGCAGCACCTATCAACTTACGGCCACGGGCACCAGGGTCGCGCAGGCTTACACCGCGATTGCCGCAGGCGGCACCGCCTCGGCGCCCGCGATTACCCTGGTGGCGAACGCGGAGGGCGATGTTCCTTCCATTGCGCCCAATACCTGGGTGGAGGTGAAAGGGACGAACCTGGCGCCCGCGGGCGACTCTCGCATCTGGCAGGGGTCAGATTTTTTCGGCAGCAGGATGCCGGATCAACTGGACGGTGTCAGCGTGACAGTGAATGGAAAGGCGGCCTTCGTTTATTACATCAGCCCCACGCAGGTGAACATCCTGACGCCACCCGACGCCATGCTGGGACCGGTGGCGGTGCAATTGACCAACGGAGGGCTGGCCAGCGCCACGGCGATGGTGCCGGCGCAGGCTCAGGCGCCTTCGTTTTTCGTGTTCAACGGCGGACCCTACGTCGCTGCCGAACATGCCAACGGTAGCTTTCTCGGGCCTGCCAGTTTGTTTCCCGGCTACACCACGCCGGCACAGCCAGGCGAGACCGTCATGCTCTATGCCAATGGCTTCGGAGCAACCTCCACTCCCGTAGTGAGCGGATCGGCTGCGCAAACGGGGACTTTGTCACCACTTCCCGCCATCAAGATCGGAGGCCTCGCTGCTATGGTGTCCTTTGCCGGACTGGTGGCCACAGGCGAGTTCCAGTTCAACGTGGTGGTGCCGGCTTCGCTGGCCGATGGGGACCAGCCGATCACAGCCACGTACAACGGGCTGAGCACTCAGGCTGGAACCTTGATCACGGTGCATCATTGAGTTTCCGCCTCACTCAGTAGACCATGCGGAAACCTCAGCTCATCCAGGCTCTGACCTTGCTCGTGCTGGCGGCCGCGTTGGGCGTTAGCGTGGCGAGCAAAACGGGCTGGCGTTTCGCAAGCGCCCAGCCGGCAAGCCCGGACCCGCAAGCCACGGTCTACGCCATGCTGAGCGCAGCGCGTGCCGGAGACGTGAAGGCGTACCTCGCCGCCTATACGGGGCCGATGGAGGCCGCCTTGCGACAGACGCTGGCCGAGACCACCGAAGCGGAATTCGCCAGGTACCTGCGCGGCTCCGCAGCCGGCGTGAAGGGCGTCGCCGTCTACGATCCCGAGATCACCAGCGGAACGGCCAAGGTGCGGGTGGAATACGTCTACCAGGATCGCAACGCAGTTCAGACAATGTATCTGCAGCAAGGGTCAAAAGGATGGAAGATCTTTCGCGCGGACGGTGACGAAACGACCAGGATGCCAACACCTTATGGCACGCCCGTAAAATAGGATCAACCCAGCGGGATCTCAAACGACGACGCCCCGGCATGAATGAGCACCATCGGGCCGCTGTGCACCTGGGCGCGGTCCACCAGGCCTTCCCATGCGGTGATGGCGACCAAGGGGCAGCGCCGCGGCCTCGCGCATCGACAGGCTCGCCAGCTTATGCGCCAGCGGTTGCGCTATTTCAGCCTTTCTGACACGTCCGCCGGTGGAATCGACAAGGTGTGCATGCAAGAACTCGACTCCGCAATCCGGTACGCCGCTCTTGGACCGGCGAGGAAAAGCCAACCAAGCCGGGACTCCGCGGAAGAGTTTGCGCGGTGCTCCTGTTGGAACTGGCGATGCATGCGGACGTACTCCGGATCGGACTCGGACATCGTTCGCAGGATCTCTTCCGCTTGCCGCCGCGCAGCTCGTGAAGATCCCGCCTCCAAAAGAAGGTTGAATAGCTCCCTGCGATATTCCGTCTCTGCCGGCGCCAGCTCCGTGGCCTTGGTCAGATAGGCGCGCGCCTGCGAGTTGTACTTGCTGCCAAACGGGGCGGCGACATCCGCCAGCATCTGGTACGACATGCCTATCCAATAGAATATTTCTGCGTTATCTGGCTTGGTCTTGAGGGCCAGTTGAAAATGCGCGGCCGCCTTTTTGAACTGGCCCTCTGTATAGGATGCCCGGCCCATCGCGAATTCGAACTGCTGGCTGTCTGCGGCGGCGCAGAGTCCTGCGAACAATAAAATGGCGGACAATTTCAGTCTCATGGATTTCGTCCCGTCTGGTGGGCCCGATTCCGTGTCAGAATCTGTAGCCAAAGCCGATCGAAGGCTCGGCGCGGTGCGTTACGCGATCGGTCCCCAGCGCCGTCGCCAGGTCGAAGGTCGGACTGTTATAAACCAAGCCGCGATATTCGGCCCGAAGGAAGATGCGATGGGTGAGGTTGAAATCGGCGCCCCCGCCGTAGACAAAGGCGGCCCGGGCCTGCGTGGCGGCCGCGGAGGGATCACTCGGATTGAACACGAGACCACCCACGCCGGCTTCCACAAACGGCGTGAAGGCGTGCAGAGGATGCCGGTAGACATACGCCGCAGTCACTTCGTGCTGATTCGCCTTCACTCCCAAAGGTCCCGCCGGCAAGCCAAACGTCTCTGTGTTGAGCGAATAGCCGTAATTCACTTCCACACCGTGGTTGTTCGAAAAGAAGAAACGGTAGCTGGCCAGCACGCCACCACTATTGCTGGCACCCTGCTGTATTCCATTGTCGGTGGTAGTCTTCACGAAACTACCGAATGCCTGCACGGCCGCTTCCGACCGGCCTCCTTCCTGGGCGAGCGCTGGCGCTGACGCCAGGACCGCTCCGAGGAGAATCGCTGCGAAACTATTCTTTCTGAACATCGTCTTAACTCCCTGTTTCTTAAATTAGGCTGCTTACTAGCCGCGCACTTTACAAAGCACGCTACGAACCATCTTGCTCACTTGACTACTTACACAGATAACGGACGACTTATGCGAATGCGACATTGCCCTGACACCGTTGTCCCCGCGCCGAAAGGCTGGCATGTGCCGGTATGCCGTCACTACCGTGTCGGCCCCATTACGATAGCTGCGAAGCCAGGTCCGCATCTATCTTTCCTGGATGCTCGCCGTAGCCGGGTCATCGGATGCGATGCAAGGCATGCAAGGGCGTTCCCTGATGGTGAGTTCCGCGCGTCCGACTAATCGCGTGTCCACGGAAAGACGAGTGACTCGGATCTCGGCCACTCCACCGCGTAAGTCGGTCTCCCGCGTAACATCAATACGCTTCACAAATACTGACGGTCTCTTGACCAGGTACCCCGACTGGCGCACCACAGCACCGGTGTCGCCGTCGATCCACAATTCCCCCCTGATGAGTCCCTCGCGTTTCTTGTGTGGCATGATGTTGAAGATATAGATGACGGACTCGCCGGCCTTCACTGCACTCTTATAACGAAACCGGTAGTTTGCAGGACTAATTGCGACCGAGGAGGGAGGGATGGCTGCGGCACGCACGTCCGCCGAGAGATAGCGAACGATCACCTGCTGTTTGACGGTCTGATCCCCGGTGATTTCGAGCACCTGGTATTGCGGCGCGCCGAACGGCAAGAGACGGCGAATCGCGCGCAGACGCCCGGATTTCTCCAGCCTGGGCAGCGAAGCTTCAATCTCGACGGTCTCTTGCCTCCACGGGCTGGCCTCCTCCAGGCTCGCGATGTAACGCGCAAAGGCCAAACTCGCCCCGGAGGTGGACTCGACCATAATCGCGTCCGCGGCCTGACCCGGCGGAGACAGCAGCAGTGCCAACAGGATGATCAGCGGCAGTGAAGCGGAAGGAACTGAAGCCGGCCGTACCTTTGTAGGCCTGGGACGCGCCGCGGGCAACGATCTCTCTTCCGCCCACGGCACGGCGTAGCTCCGTCCACACGTGCGGCACTCGTACCTCCCGCGAATGGGCCACGCGGGCGAGTCATGCATCAGCTCGCACCACAGGACGCCGAGTCTAGCAACAGTTGTCTCCCCGGCAGCGGAGTAGCGATCGAAGTCTTGCTTTGTGTTTTCCGGCATCTTACTCCTCACGCGTAATTCCACGCCGAAACGGCTAATGATGGCATTCCGGCTGCCCCACAATCTGATCGAGAGTATCCTGAACGGCCAGGCCGGCCCGCTGGAAGCTGACTCCACTGCGGTACATCCGCTGCAGCAGGTAGCGGCCGGCACGATCGATACAAGTCACGCTCTTCAGATCGACGGAGATCTTCCGGCTCGGCTGGCTCGCGCGGGCTGCCTGCCAACAGCTCTCGAGTTCGGGCACAAAGGCCCCGGCCAACCGCCCTTCCACCTGCAGGATCAACTGGCCGCCGAGCTCTTTCGTCTGAATCTTCATCATCGGTTTGCCGGCATCGTTTTACTTCGTTGCACCGCGCCGCCTATTCCCGTGAATCATCAGTGCAGTTTCCGCACCAACCACGAATTTCAGGTAACCGATTGAAATGTATCGGCCTGGGTGCGGCGCCACGAAAGCCCTGGGTACCAATATGCCGTCAGGTGCCGATTGGCCGTCACTCCATCGTCAGTCGGCAGTGTGCGCGACGGCCTTAATACGGCTGGGGCCATGAGCAGTTTTCCGAATCGTCCGGCCGTTTGCATGCATCTCACGCGAGTAGGGTCCAGAGAGCGCTACTTATACTGTATGAACCTTCAACTGGACGGCAAGACGGCCCTTGTGACTGGATCGACTGCGGGCATAGGCTTGGCTATCGCTACGGCGTTGGCGAAGGAAGGGGCGGCGGTCATCGTAAACGGCCGCACGCAGGAGCGTGTCGCGAAAGCCGTGCAGATCAGCGGCGCTGCTCACGGAATCGCCGCCGACCTGGGCACCGAAGAAGGAGCGCACGCTGTGATTACGCGCTTTCCTACCCTCGACATTCTGGTGAACAATCTTGGCATCTTCGAGCCGAAGCCGTTTGAACAGATCCCCGACGACGATTGGCGCCGCTTTTTCGAGGTGAACGTTTTGAGCGGGGTCCGGTTGAGCCGCCATTATCTTGGCGCCATGAAGCGCAACAACTGGGGGCGCATCATCTTCATATCGAGCGAGTCGGCCCTGCAGATTCCCGTGGAGATGATTCACTACGGCATGACCAAGACCGCCCAACTTGCCATATCACGCGGCCTGGCTGAAACCACGGCTGGAACGGCGGTGACGGTGAATGCGGTACTGCCGGGTCCGACCGAGTCGGAGGGAGTGATCGGATTTGTTGAAAGGCTCGCCGCGGAGAAGGGTGTCAAACGTCACGAACTGGAGAAGGAATTCTTCGCGAAGGCCCGTCCCAGTTCGATCCTCCAGCGCTTCGCGACACCGGATGAGGTCGCTGCCGTGGTCGCCTTCGTTTGCAGTCCGCTGGCCTCCGCCATCAATGGAGCCGCGGTCCGCGCGGATGGTGGCGTCATTCGGTCCATTGCCTGACTCTGCTCGATCACCGGTGCTCGCAGCGAGGCAAGGTTTGGGGTCATCGCGCGTGCGCAAGGGAGTTTCATTGCTGACGTGATACACTCCACCCATGCGGGTCCTGATTCCCATCCTGTTGGGCTGTTTCTGCCTCACCGCCGCTGGAAGCGATGAAGAACGGGCCATTCTCGCAGCGGTGCAAAGCCTGTTCAACGGCATGGCCGCGCACGATGCGGCTATGATCAAAGGCTCCATGACACCGGACGCGAAGCTGATTGGGGCGCGGCCGGGGCGTCCGGCCACCACCATCTCGCGCGACGATTTCGCCGCGTCCATCGCCGCCAACCAGTCGCAGCTTCTGGAGCGTATCTGGAGTCCGGAGGTGCTGGTGCGCGGCAACATCGCGATGGTGTGGGCGGAGTACGATTTTCACGCCAACGGGAAGTTCAATCATTGCGGAGTGGACACGTTCCTGATGCTGAAGACTGACGAAGGGTGGAAAGCCACCGCCATCAGCTACACTTCGGAGACCGAAGGCTGCAAGCCCAGTCCCTTGGGACCTCCCAAACAATGAAGCCCGTGTACGGTTTGGCGTTGGCCGCCCTGGCATGCGCGCAGGCGCCGCAGCCCGATGGCGCGGGCGTGCGTCCAGGCACTCTGCCTGCCAAATGGATCACTGGCGGGCCACAGTGCATCGAAGTGCCCGACTGGCAGATTCACCAATACAACGAAGATTTCTTCATCCTGCGCGAATCGGGATGCACGAATTACGAAAAGCCGTTTCTGTACCTGTTGTTCGGCAAGGACAAGGCGCTGCTGGAAGACACTGGCGCCGGTAAGAGCGACGCCGCCCGGGTGGTGATGGAGATTGTCGCCAAATGGTCGGCAGCGAAAGGGCGGCAGCCGATTCCGCTCATCGTGGCGCACTCCCACTCGCACGGCGATCACGTGGCGGGCGACAGCGGCTTCCGTGGCATGGCCAATGTCACGATGGTGCCGCTCACGGTGGATGGCACACGCGAGTTTTGCAGCATCTCCCAGTGGCCGGATGGCGCCGGACAGATCGACTTGGGCGAGCGGGTGCTGGACGTGATCCCCATTCCGGGACACGATACGCTGAGCATCGCCTTTTACGACCGGCAGACCGGCGTGCTGCTCACCGGTGACAGCCTCTATCCCGGGCGCCTCTATGTCCGCGACCTTGCGGAATTCGCGCGCAGCACGGCCCGCCTGGTGGCGTTTACCCGCGGCAAGATCGTGGCCCATGTGCTTGGCACCCACATTGAACAATCTTCCACACCGTACAAGGACTATCCCGTGGGCACGAAATACCAGCCCGACGAGCACGCTCTGGAGCTTTCTCGCGGCCAGTTGCTGGAACTCGCCGAGGCGCTGGAAAGCATGAAGGACAAGC
>OKRF01000030.1:23507-37533 GCA_900290315.1 Candidatus Sulfopaludibacter sp. SbA3
GGCCAGTTGCTGGAACTCGCCGAGGCGCTGGAAAGCATGAAGGACAAGCCGGCGCGGATGGCCATGCGCGATTTTACGGTGTGGCCACAACAGCCCAGACGATGACCTTACAATAGGAATATGCACCTGATGCCCAAGAGGGGACGTTATGCGGCCGCGGCACTGCTGCTGGCCGGCGCCGCGCTGCTGTTTGCGCAGGAATGGCAGACCATGACCCAACTGCCCGGAGTGGATCTTACGGGCCTCTCCCCGGCGAAGACCAACACCGCACTGCGCCTATTGCGCAATCACAATTGCAGTTGCGGATGCGACATGAAGATGGCGGAATGCCGGGTCAAGGATCCAGGCTGCGGCTGGAGTAAGGGCTGGGCCAACGAGATGCTGAGCGCGCTCCGCCAGGGCAAGGACGAAAACGCGGCACTGACACTAGCCGCTGCCTCACGATGGGGCCACCCGCCGGCGCCTCCGAAACTGCTCGACAAGCCGGTGCAGATTCCGGTGGCCGGATCTCCCGAGAAAGGTCCCGCGGATGCCGCGGTGACGCTGGTAGAGTTCTCCGATTTTCAATGCCCATATTGCGCCAAGGCCATTAAGCAACTGGACGCCGTGCTCAAGGCCTATCCTACGCAGGTCAAGCTGATCTTCAAGCAGTATCCGCTGGATTCCCACGGACAAGCTCTGCTCGCTGCACAGGCAGCCATTGCGGCGCATCAGCAGGGGAGGTTCTGGGCGATGCACGATGCCATGTTCGCCAACCGGTCGAACCTTGCGCGACCCTCACTGATGGCGATGGCGGGCACGATCGGCGTGGAGATGAAGCGATTTACCTCCGACCTGGATTCGGTGTCGACCCGCAAGACCGTGGAGCAAGACACGCAGGATGGAGACAAAGCGGGCGTGGAGGGAACTCCCACGGTCTTCATCAATGGGCAGAAATACGGCGGCTCGCTGGACCTGGAGCCGATGAAGAGCGTGATCGACGCCGAGCTCAAGAAATCTGCGAAGAAGAAGTAAGTCCGCTTATCGCCCCCTTTCCGTCACGGGCCCCCTCTTGTGTTATGATCGCGCCGGAACATGAAACGGTCTAACTTCTTCGCCGCACTGGCGGTTCTATGTTGTGCCTCTTTCGGCTTCGGGCAGACGCGTCCCACTGTGCTACATGCGGCACGCCTGCTGGACGTCGAAACCGGTAAGCTCTACACACCGGGCGAAGTCCTGGTGCAGGGCGAGCGCATTGTTGACGCCGGGTCGCAGGTCAATCATCCCGCCGGCGCTGAGACCATCGATCTGGGCGACCGCACACTCATGCCGGGCCTGATCGATGCGCACATCCACCTGTTCCTGCATCCCGGAGCGGAAGATCTGCAGACGGTGGAGGAATCGGTACCGCAGCGGACCCTGATCGCGGTCTCAGCCGCGAAAGACGACCTGATGGCCGGATTCACCGCCGAACGCGACATGGGAACGGAGGGCGCGGGATCGGCCGATACCGCCGTGCGTAATGCCATCAACCAGGGGATGTTTCCCGGTCCGCGCCTGCGCATCAGCGGCAATGCGATCGACATTTTGGGTGGGCATGAAGATGCCAACAGCTTCAACCCCGAGCAGCACGTGCTCTCCAACGCCACTTACGCCAATGACGCAGCGGAGTTAGTCAGGGCGATCCGCCAGCAGTTCAAAGAGGGCGCCGACTTCATCAAGATTTACGAGACCGGCCCGGATTCGTTCCTGGAGGGCCGCTTCCACACTCCGTTCCAATATACCGAGGCGGAACTCCGCGCAGCTGTGCAGGAGGCGGCGCGCGTCGGCAAACAGGTGGCGGTGCATGCTACCGGCGAACCGGGCACGCTCTACGCGGCGCGGGCCGGAGTGGTATCCATCGACCATGCCGACCAGTTGAGTGACGAGACCATGCGGCTTATGCGCGAGAAGCACATCTTCGCGGTGCCCACGTTCACCATATCGGAGTACTTTGCGGACCACGCTCCCACGCAGGAGCAGGCCGAGCGGGAGAAGGTCCTGGTGGGATATCACGCACAGGAATTCCGCAAGCAACTGGCGGCTGGAGTGCCTTTCGCCATGGGCTCGGACGTGGGACCTTTTCCGCACGGCACGCAGGCCCGCGAGTTCGTGCTGATGGTGAAATTCGGGATGACTCCGCTAGCCGCCATCCAGGCCGGCACGCTGAACGGCGCGCGGCTGCTGGGCTGGCAGGACCAAATCGGGGCACTGAAAGCGGGATACTTCGCGGATGTGATCGCGGTGCCGGGCAACCCCCTGGAAGACATCACGGCGCTACAGAAGGTGAGCTTCGTGATGAAGGGCGGCGTGGTTTACAAGAAGTAGGACTGCTCAGCCGGTGCCGTACACCTGCGTGAACGACTGCCGGGAGATCAACACTCGCTTCGGGTCGTCGATGTATCCGTGGGCCAACGTATTCGCGGCTTTATACCGCTCGAACGTGGACTCATCGAAGCGTAAGGCGCTAGCGCTGACGAAAGGGTTTGGCTGCGGGGATAAAGCCCGGCTGTCTCGCATGCCGGCGCGGAAGGCGGTGGTCCTCTCGTCCCAGTCGTGGAAGCAAGCCACTACAAAATCGCTCCAATTCCACTTACGAGTAGCTTTCGCAAAGGGAGGCAGGGTATGAATCCACTGAAAGCAGGCGAACATTGGTTCGCCATCGGTCGGAATACCCATATGGTCCATCCCTTTGACCACAAAGGCCACCCTGGCGGCCGCGGGCAGGCAGGAAATGACGGCAAAGACGCCGAAGAACGCGGCGCGCAGGTGCTGTCCCCTGGTAATGACGCGAAGCAGACCGTCGTGCATCCGCGCGGCGCCGGTCTCTAAGTC
This sequence comes from Candidatus Sulfopaludibacter sp. SbA3, assembly GCA_900290315.1. GTDB lineage: Bacteria > Acidobacteriota > Terriglobia > Bryobacterales > Bryobacteraceae > Sulfopaludibacter. The sequence goes on from OKRF01000030.1 coordinate 26,361, forward strand.
GGCGAAGTGGCTGATGTAAACCACCAGGTTCAGAAGCGCGAACAGGTCCGCGTCCAAGTGCAGTCCGAGCCGGAGCAAGGCGAGGTTTTCCTGGTCGAGTTCCAGCTCGGCCCGCTCCAGGCCGGTGAAATGGGCGCGATGAATTCGACAGGCAGCGCGAAAAAGAAGAAACAGCAGTCCGTATCGCCATGCATTGCGGAATTCGTAGCTCTCCCCGTCAGCGGGCGGACCGGCAACCGCGGCCCACCACCGCAATGCGTCCGCGGAATCACTCGCCGCCACGAGCGCGGCGTAGTGTTCGTCCAGCGCTGCATCCGGCGGGCCAGTCAGGTCTTCGCGAGCCGGACTGTCACCAAGGCGATCGAACAGGCAGCGGAGAATCAGAGGGAGACGCGAAGTGAGTCCCGTGCCAATTGAAATCCGGAAGCTGCCGAATGCGGGATCTTCGGGCGTGACGCCGGATTGGGCATCGCTCCAGATGTCCGGCCACAGGATCACGATTTTCCCGATCTCGCTTGCCGCAATCGCCGCGGCGTTCCGGAGCTCGTCTACAATCGCATTCGCCAGCCCGGGGCGAATGATCTCGAGTGGGTCAAGCCATGCCCGCCAAAAGTCGTCGCCGGGCGCCGCTTGAGGATCGGGGCGTTCTGCGCCTCGCGGAATCTCGTATGCTGGGCCGAGGTCCGTCAGATACAAACCGAGGCCACGACGCCGCCCGCGTCCTGCGAGGCTGTCCACCCTCTCAATCGCTTCCGGGTCGGATCTGCTACCCGATTCGGACTGCGCCCGGGCAAGGCGTGCGAGTGCCTCCTTATCGGGCGTGTTGGGAATGTACTGCCGCTGGCGTTCGTGGAACCAGACAAATTCCTCGGCGGAAAAGATCTCCTTCATGCGAGCGATCAGCGCTTCGCCGTCGGTCTGCCGGCCGGCCAATCGGTTGTATGCTTGCTCCGCCTGAATCAGACCGAGCACGCCCCATTCGCCCGCATCCACACCACATTTACTCACCAGATGCTTCCGAAAGCCGAGGCGGGCGATCCAGAGGCGAACGCCGTAGCTCTCATAGCCGCCGAGCCGTCCCGGATTGTGCAATGTGTCGAGCAGATCCAACGCGACCGCCATGGCCAGTCCCGCAAGCTGGGCAAGCTGGTGGATCCGGGCGAGGGACCTGTGACTTCCCGCGGGGATAGCTTTGATCTCCAGGTCCGCCGCCAGATGATCGGCCAGGGACGTGCCCGCTCCCATGTCCGCCTGCACCTCTTTCAGCGACCAGGCCTGGCCGCGGAACGGCTCGGCCGAGGCGTGGATGAGGCCGAAGTGACCGTACCAGAAGTGGCAGGCTTCGTGAATCGCCACAAAGTTCAGCGCATAGTAGGTTACCAGCTCCGCTTGCGAGCCAAACGAGCTGACACGAGGCTCGGGCTCGTCATTTCCGATGGCGGCGAGAGCCTGTTCCACCTCCTGCTGAAGAGCTTCCAGCGAAAGGTGCGCGGACCGCATCCCGGAAACGATCGCCTGTGCCTGCTCGTCGAGGATCGTATTTCCCGAGAAGTACTCGGGCATCAGTCTGCCGGAACGGTTCTTGGCGAACACCAGGGCGATCAGCCGGGTTCGCAGATAGAGGCCGATGGGCAGCCGCATGAGGTGCCCGGGCGGCTGCGCAGCGATCACGGCGCGAACGCCCGGTTCGCGATTGAAATCGACGCCGATGTCCGCCTCCAGCCGCTGAACGGGCTCCCGTTTGTCGAACGGCATCCGGACAGAGCCCGCGATCACTCCCTGGATCAGTTCGAAATGCGGTACCCACTCAGGGGGCAGGTCAGACACCCGCGGCCTTACCTAACGTTCCTTCCGGATCGGCACAGAACAGCGCGATACCGATTTCCGCGACTTTTTTCATGACTGAGCCAACCCCAGGTATGTGATTGCCGAAGTGCGGCGATACCAGGTCGAACAGGAACGTAACCACATCGGTGGTTGGATCGTGGAGCCGCTGCAGGATATCGGCGCTGTGCGGGCAGACAATCTCCCGAATGCGCTTCACGGCGTCCCGGATGTACTCCTCCGGCGATTTCGGCGCGGCGCCGAAAACACCGGACTCCCTCTCCAACATGAGACCCATTTCCAGAAGAGCGCCTCGAACTGTCTCCATGTCAACCTCGGAAATGCAAAGGGACAGACGACACAATACGATCGTCTGTCCTACGCAGCTATACCTTCTCGGGCACTACGAACGGCTTGCGGTAGGCGCGCGTCAGGAGCTTGTTGGCTTCCGCGTCGCCGGTGCAAGTCATGGTGGTGGAATCGAAGTGGAGGGTGCGACCCACTCTGTAGGAGATGTTGGCCAGGTGGACCAACACGGTGGACGCCGCGCCTTCTTCGATTTCGGCGTGCAGGTCTTCGCGCTTGCGGCTCTTCACCGCGTCGATGAAATTGAGGAAGTGGTCGCCGCCCTTGTTGTTGGCGGGTCCGGGCGCCTGCTCCTTGCCCAGCCAGGAGTGATAGGAGCTGTAGCTATCCACCGAAAGGTAGCCTTTGGAGCCGTAGAAGAGATTGCCGATGCTATCGGCGCTGACGCGTGGGGCTGCGCCGGCGCGGCGCGCGGGAGCGGGACCATCGGCGGCGGGCTCTTCGCCCGGGGCGGCAGCGGCGCCGCGGCCGGCGGAGGCGGTGCCGAGATAGTTCCGGTCGCCTACGGTGGCTTCGTGGTTGCTCATCCAGTGGCGTACTTCGAATTCCAGCATCTTGCGCTTGCCGTTCTCATTGAACTCGAAGGCGCAGTTCAGGGTGTTGGGCGTTTCCTGGTCGTCATCGAACATGAAGTGGCCGCCGATGGCGCTGACCTTCACGGGATACTTCACGCCCAGACCCCAGCGAGCCACATCCATCTCGTGAATGCCCTGGTTGCCCAAGTCGCCGTTGCCGGTGTCCCAGAACCAGTGCCACGTGTAATGGAAGCGGTTCTTGGTGAACTGGTGCATGGGAGAAGGGCCGGTCCACAGGTCATAATCCACGCCTTCAGGAACGGGTGCGGGGGGTGCATGGCCGATGGTGTCGCGCCACTTGAAGCACAGGCCGCGCGCCATATAGACATCGCCGATGAGGCCTTCGCGCATCTTCGTCACGGCCTCCTGCACGGCCACCGAAGAGCGGATCTGGCTGCCCTGCTGCACCATGCGGTTGTACTTGCGGGCGGCAGCGACAATCTGCTTGGCCTCGAAAATATTGTGCGAGCACGGCTTTTCGACGTACACGTCCTTGCCGGCCTGGCAGGCCCAAACGGTCATGAGGGTGTGCCAGTGGTTGGGCGAGGAAATGGAAATGGCGTCGATGGTTTTGTCTTCGAGCAGCTTGCGGATGTCTTTATAGGTTTGCGGCTTGGGCTTGCCCAGCTTCTCGATCTGAGCCAACCCTTTGGCGATGTGCGAGTCGTCGATATCGCAAATCGCTGCAATTTCCACGCCAGGCAGCCTGCTATAGCCGCTGATTTTGGGAAGGTCCGCGGCCGCCGATGCCGATGCAAGCGATGCGGACGGTGTCGCTCGGCGAGCCGAAAACAGTGGATGCGGCGCCCAGGGCCGCAGCGGAACTTACTAAGAAATTACGTCGATCCATGGATCTCCTCGTCTCCTTCTCGTCCCCGTTATCGTAAACCTACCACGTTTCGTGGTGTGCCCGCCAGGAAGTCCGATACATTCTCCACGGCGATCTCCATCAGGCGGGCGCGCGCCTCGCGCGTGGCCCAGGCGATGTGCGGCGTCACCAGGCAATTTCGGGCGCGCAGCAGCGGATTATGATCCAGGGGAGGCTCCACGGAGAGGACGTCCAAACCAGCGCCTGCCAATTGTCCCGCGTTCAGGGCTTCGGCCAGATCGTGATCCACGACGAGGGGACCGCGCGACGTGTTGATGAGGAACGCCGAGGGCTTCATGAGCGCGAGGGTGCCGGCGTGAATCATGCCGCGCGTCTCGGGAAACAGGGGCGAATGCAGACTTACTACGTCGGACTCGCGCAGTATCTCTTCCAGAGTGGCCCAGCGAAATCCGGTATAGAGCGGCGCATCGCCCTGGTAGGTGTCGCAGGCCAAAATGCGCATGCCGAGTGCATCGGCGATGCGGCCGGTCTGGCGGCCAATGCGGCCGAAGCCCACGATCCCCATGGTCTTTCCAGCAAGCTCCATAAGCGGCATTTTCCAGAAGCTCCAGTCGAGGGACCGCGACCATTCACCCGCGCGCACGGCATCGGCGTGGAGCTTGACGTTGTGGCAGAGTTCCAGGAGCAGGGCGAATACGAACTGCGCCACGGACGCGGTGCCGTACGTGGGGATGTTGGTCACCACGATGCCGCGCTGTTTGGCCGCGTCCACATCCACCACGTTGTATCCGGTGGCCAGCACGCCAATGTAGCGCAGGCCGGGAAGCTGGCGGATGACGTAATCGGGCAGCGGAGTTTTGTTGGTGAGCACGATGGCCGCGCCGGCGGCCCGCTGCACCACTTCATCCACCATGGTGCGATCGAACACCTCCACTTGGCCGAACTTACGGAAACCGTCCCAGGACTGATCGCCGGGGTTCAGGGCATAGCCATCGAGTATGGTGATCTTCATAATTCCTCTCCGAAGGTGTGGGGCACGATGCGCATGCCGGCTTGCGGCGCGGCCACCGCCGCGGCGTAGTGCGGCCCGGCTGCAATCTCGGCAATGGTCCACTCCCCTTCCACTTCTTTGCCCGCGCCCATCAGACCTTCGCCGGTGGCTTTGAGTACGGCTTCGGTACGCGTCCAACGGCGGAAGAACTCGCGCTCGGGATCGGGCTGAAAGACCGCGGCGAATTCGGCAGCGGCGGTGGGCGGCAGGAAGCGCTCGGCAATGCCCATATAGTCGGTGAGCGGGCGGAGGCGTTCGATATCCACGCCGACCTCGATCCCGCGCGCGGCGGCTACGGCGGCCATCCCCTTGGATCGCGAGAGATTGAACTTGACCTCCGGGACTGAGGCCAGATACGGCTTGCCGTTCTCGCCGATGGCGAAAATCAATTCGGACGATGTGAGAGACCGCAGAATGGACCGCATGGCGCGGTGCGATCGCAGGTAGCGCCGGCGCAGCACTCCGGACAGAAAGCGGTCCGCGCGGGCGAGCTCGCCGGGAGTGGGAGGGAGCAGCGATTCCTCGCGCAGCTTATCGATAGACACCAGCCAGACATGCAATTCGCCGGGCTTCACAGGTCCTCCGCGAGAGCGCATCGGAACGCGTCGCTCTGTTTGAAATAGAAGTGGCCGCCGGGAAACTGGCGCGCGGCAAAGGTGGCTGTGGTCTGCTCGCCCCAGGCTGCCAGATGCTCGCGGGTGATGCGGACGTCATCGAGTCCGCCGTAGGCACGGATCGGGCAAGGGAGGGGCGGGTCGTCCGTGTAGATGTAGTTGCGGTACAGCGCGGCATCGGCGCGCAGAGCGGGGAGGATGGCGTGCAGCAGCGCCGGGTCGTCCAGCACTTCGGCGGGCATGCCTTCCAGGCGGCGCAGTTCGGCGAGCAACTCAGTGTCGGACGGCGGCGGGGGCGGAACGTGATTGCGCCGAAACTGCGGTGCACGTGCTGCGGAGGCGATCAGGATGCGCGGTAAGGGACGGCCGCGGCGGCGCAGTTCGCGCGCCAGTTCGAAGGCGACTGCCGCGCCCATGCTGTGGCCGAAGAAGGCGAAGGGGCGATCCAGATACGAGTCGATCGCCGCGGCCAAGGCCGGTATGAGCGCGCTCATTTTTTGAAACGGGGCTTCCGCCAGACGCGATTCGCGGCCGGGCAGGCGGACCGGGCAGAGGCGCACTGGAAGAGGTGGGGCGGGAAACCATGTGGTGCCGCCTCCGGCATGAGGAAAGCAGAAGAGCCGCTCCCATGAGGAAAGCAGAAGAGCCGCTCCCCGGTGGCGGAATCGGCGCCGGGGAACCAGGCGGAGGCCGGAGCGTTCTTGCGGAGGCGCAGGGCCAGGAGGCGGCGTTTGTCTTCGGTGAGGTTTTGGAGGGCGGAAACCACTCCCTTACGGTCGTGGCTCGGTTTGGAGCTCTCTTGCTTTGGCGTGCCCAGAAGAAGGCGTTCGAAGGGGTCGATGGTGAGATGCGCCTGATAATCCAGGGCTGCGGCGCGGGAGGCTTGGGCGATGTCCTCGTAATGCGCGGGGTCGGTCAGTAGCCTTTGGAGCGCTTGCCGCCACGGTGCGATATTCTGCGGCGGCACTTCGGCGATGGGGACCATCTGGGCATCCAGCCTGGTCTGGTAGCGGGCGATGGGGTTTACCGGCAGCAGATAGGGCACACCCATCTTGGCTTCGGGAATTCCGCCCACATTGCTGGCCATCACGGGCACTCCGCGCAGCATCGCTTCCAGGATAATCCGCGACCGGGCTTCGGCCCACAGGGACGGCACCAGCAGTACCCGAGTGCGGGCCAGCAGATGGTCGATGCGATCCACGGGTGGTAGCACGGTCACGTTGGACCGGGCGGCGAGATCGGCGCGATCTTGGTCATTGGTGCCCCAGGTGGGGACAGCGGCGAAGGGGATGTGCGGAAACGCGTCGGCCAGGGCGAGGAAGATCGCGATGCCTTTTACGGCGCAGGGATTCACCATGGTGACGAACCCGTTTGGATCGGGCACTGCGAGCGCGGCATCCTCAGGTTCCAGGAGCGAGATGGGGACGTGAACGGCGGGGATGCCGGACCACTGGCGGACGTAATCGGCCACGTATTGGCTGACTCCCAGCACTGCGTCCGCGGCACGGATGCGCTGCGTTTTGGCTTCGCTGGGGAAGGCGCAATCGGGTCCGAAGGGCACGGCGAGCGTGGCGCGCACCAGGTAGACTACGCGCGCGGATTCGGCGCGCAGGGCGACGTCGAGCAGCAACTGTGCCGGGTCGTCCGTGGATGCCAGAATCACATCGGGCCGGAAGGCTGCGATCTGCGCGGCGAAGTGGGCGCGCAGGTTGGCGTTGGCCACCACGTGGATCCCGACGCCGGCGCGCGGGAAGATGACCACGCCTCCATCCACCAGCGGGTTCGAGACGCCTCGCGCCGCCAGGTCTGCCAGGTAGCGCTGCTGCTGGCTTTCGCCGAATATGCTGAGGCGCGCCACGGCGAGGCACTGGTGACCGCGCGCCGCCAAGGCTTCCATTAGCAGGCGGTTGGATTTATCGCCGCCGCCGTGGGCCGGATAGTACAGCGAGTTTTGCGCCAGCAGGATTCGCATCAAAGGACCATCTTCCGCCGGTGCAACCGCTGCAACAGCAGCGCGCGCTTTTCGGGCGTGAGGGATTCGATGGAAGAGGGCTGTGGCGATGTGGGCGCGGGCGGGCGCAATTCGCTGAGATAGCGCTCCATGGCGGCGGCGTCCAATTGTCCGACGAAATCCAACGCTGCCTGGCGCGAGGCGGCCGATTCCTTCTGGTACGCGCCGCGATCGGTGAGCAATTCGTGCAGAGCGAGGAACCAGGGAGTGGGATCGTTCGCCGGCACCACTGGCTTCGGCATGCCGTGCTCGTCGAACACTTGCTGGTAACGCTCGATGGTCTTTACCGGGATGACGTAGCTGGTAGCTCTTTTGGCTTCCTTCAGGCCGCCGGAATCGCTGGCCACCACAGGGATGCCGCGCAGCATGTTCTCCATCACAATAAGGCCGAAGCCCTCATACCAGAGGGAGGGCATGAGCAGCACGCGTGTATGGGCCAGCACGTCGTCGATGTTGGGGGCGTTGGGCAGGAAGCGCACGTTGGGCAGGCGCTCGAGGGCGCGGCGATCTTCGGCGGTGGTGCCCCACCCCGGCAGGACGCCGAACTCTTGCGCCGCGAATCGCTCCGCCACCTGCAGGAAGATGGAGATGCCCTTCACCGCGCTGGGGTTGATCATGACCACGCGGCCGCGCGCGAAATTGGAGTAGTGGGTGAACGGTCCGGAGCCGTAGATGGGCGGGTGGATCACGGTCGCCGGGCGGCCCAGCGCCTGCTCGATGTAACTGGCCATGTGATGGCCGATGGCGATGATGCCCGCGGCTTCCGCTACGACGCGGGCGGCGTGCGCATCGGGATTCCAGCTTGCAGGGCCGAAGGGGAAGAACTGGGGCGTATGGGCGAGATACACCACGCGGCCCGCGGCCGAGTGCTGTGCTTCGCGCAACAGGGCGTGGCCCAGGTCTTCCGAAGAGACCAGCACCCAATCGGGGCGGAACTCCTGAATCTGCTGCCGCAACACCTGGGTGCGGCGTGCCGGCTCTTCCACCGCCAGCACGGCGATGGACTCGTGGTGGCGCAGCTCGGCGCCGGGACCGGAGGCGCCACTGACGATGCGGCACTGGTGGCCGCCGCGCGCCAGGTGATCCAGCCAGATGAGATTGCTGCGCGTGGCGCCGCCGCGCGGCGGCACATAGGATGCGTTAGCCGTCAGGAGAATACGCATCGGCGTTAGCTATCCTGCTCTTCGGCCAGCAGCACGCGCACCTCTTCGTCGCTCAGGCCCTCGAGTTCGCGAAGCAGGTCCTGATACTCGCCTCCGGTGCGTTCGATCTCCTTCAACTCGACAGCCTTGGCCAGTTCCGCCACGGTGAATTCGCCGCTGTAGACAACCTCGAGCGAGAGATCCACACCGCAGATCTGGCGGACGCGCGAGAGCAGTTGCACGGCCAGGAGGGAGTGGCCGCCCAGCTCGAAGAAGTTATCGTGAATGCCCACGGCGGGTACGCTGAGCAGCGCCGCCCAGAGCTCGGTCAATTCGCGTTCCAGCGGCGTGCGCGGCGGGTCGGATGGTTTGCCAGCGGGCCGACTCTGGCGCGATGCCGTGTGGATGCGCTCCAGCACCGCGGCGGGATCGCGGAGCTCGGTAGCGATCTTGAGGTAGTCCACGCGGCGCGGGACGGTGGCCGGCGGGGCATCGCTATCCGGCGGCGATTCCGGCGGCGTCGCGGGGCGACGCGTGACTGAGGCGGCGTCCGCGGCCGGCAGCTCGAATACGCCCGCGGTCTCTTGGGCGATGGATTGCAGGAAGAGTGCGGCCGGCCGGTTCCGCTGCGAAGCCAGAAACGGAATGCGCACCTGTTCGACGCCGTGCTCCAGCGCGATCTGTCCGAGGCGAGCCACCATGCGATGTTCCACGCCGCGGCCGAGAGCGCGGCAGCTCAGCAGGAAGGTATCGACGGTGAGGGCCGTGGGAGCCGCCAGGAACATCATGACGCCGGTGAGGCCGTAGTCGCCGAAGCGATCACGCACGGTGACTACGAGGCACTCCAGGCCGCTCTTACGCACCTCGACCTCTGTGCGGCGGACGCACGCGGCGTTCATCTGGTTAGTGCGCTGGGTGAGCTGCGCGACGCGGGGCAACTGCTCCGGGCGCATGGGCGCGATCTCCACCTCAAGCTGGAGCGAGGCCAGAAACTCCTCCAGGCTGCCGGCCGCGTGCCGGGCACGGGCACGGTCAGCGCGCTGGGAATACATTTCCGCGCGGCGCTGGTCCTCGGCGGTGACGCGGGGGCGATCAAAGGCCCACACATGGCGAAGAAAGGCCGGGATGGCGGCAGGCTGGGCGGGCAGCGGCAGCGCCAGAATCTGCGGCGCGGCGGCCTGGGCTTCGGTACACTCCTTGGGGTTATCGTCCACCATGATCAAGCTGTCTAAACTCAGTTCCAGCTCGGCGGCGAGGGCCGTGAGATTGGCGCCTTTGCTCTCCCAGTTGATGCGCTGCGCCACGAAATCGCGCGGCGAAAGCGGCATGCCGGGGTGGGTGGCAAACACTTCGGCCACGTCCTCTTCGTTGTTCTTGCTACACATGGCGAGCAGCATGCCTTCGCTCCGCCGCTGCGCCATGAATTCCTGCAGGGCGCGGCGCGGCGGGTCGACCACGACGGCTTGCGGTCCATCTTCGCCGCAGATGCCGGCCCACAGGGTCTCGTCGCAATCGAGAGCGATCACTTTGAACGGCGGATTGGCGATGGCGTGGATCTTGCGCGCGATGGCGGTGGCAAGGGCCACGAAGAACTCCGGCGTGTAGGGTAGATGGCCGAGCTGATCGCCATGCGGATCGTGGATTTCGGCCACGGGATAGAGCGAGGTCACTTCGCCGGGTAGCAGGCAGTGGACGCCCGGGAGATCGCGCATGCCTTCGCAGAGAATGCGGAGCGAGGTTTCGAAAGCCGCCGCGTGATCCGGTGTGGGAGGGCAAACGGCAACGATCAACGGCGACGCAAAGTGTTCGGCAGCCCACTGGGCGGCTTCCACCAGCTTGCGGGCCGAATCTTCCACACCGGCGGTTGCGAGGTCTTCCAGGCGCACCAGGGCCACGTTAAAGCCTCCGCGATTGCGCGCGAAGAGGCCGGCCGGGTCCAACAACTCCTGGAAGAGTTGGGCGTATCCGGCGAAGCGAATCTGGTAGTCGAGGCCCAGTTCGGCCGTCCAAAAGGCCAGTCCTGGCTCAATGGCTTCGGCTGTGAATGTGGCACTGATGGCGATCGCGCGATCGTCGAGGGGCATGAATTTCCATTATATGTATGGTTCGAACAGGCCAGGCCATCGCCTTCTGTGGCCGGTCTTCCGGCGGCTGCGCACGTTCACGCAGCGGGAGTAGGCCCGGAGTCTCCCGCGGCGCAGGCCGTCTTCGTCCGCAAGAAGCTGCCCAGGGTGGGATCGCGCGCCAACCGCTGCGGTATTCGCGCAGGCTGTTCACTCCTTCATATCCTCCTATCTTCTCAAAATGTACGATCTGTTTGAAGTTCCAACTGGGTCGAAAAACCGGGGCCAGGGGCTGGGGGTCAGGGGCCGGGCTGTGCAACGGCGCGCATCGCTCGCCGCACCGGCGGCAAGACCGCCGGCGTTGCCGATTTTTCATCCCGTTTTGCGTGGCGGTTCGCCCCTAATTGACAGACCACAAGATCCACACCGCGAACGTTGCTGGACCTGACAACCGCTGCCTCCAGGTATGGGTCTCTGAGCCGATCCGACGATGGCGACGTACGCCAGAACGCCACGGACCGGTTCTGGAGCCAACTCCAACCCGTCGAGCGTCACGTTGGAAACAACAGGGGGCGTTCCGCAGAACTGGGCGTATCCGGCGAAGCGAATCTGGTAGTCGAGACCCCAGTTCGGCTGTCCAAAAGGCCGTTCCTGGCTCAATGGCTTCGGCTGTGAACGTGGCACTGGTGGCGATCGCG
>OKRF01000030.1:37542-39549 GCA_900290315.1 Candidatus Sulfopaludibacter sp. SbA3
AACGTGGCACTGGTGGCGATCGCGAGATCGTCGCGGGGCACGAATTTCCTTGATATGGCGCGGGGGTTCGAGATTTGGGGGCTCNNTTGCGGTGGACGGGTGAAAACGCCTGAGGGAAAAACTCACCGAACTGCAGAGTTCGGGCTAAACTTCCGAATTCACAGCATGAATCAGAGCCTTGATGTAGCCGTAGCCGAAGGCATACGCCTGGAGCTTGCCGGGATCATCGGGATGAGTTGGCATATGATCTGGGCAGATTGAGCCGACAAATTGCACGTCTCGCAAGATGCGCATGACCTTAAGGAAGTCCATCTCTCCCTCGTCAGGATACACTTCCGCGAAGTCGTAAAGACCGCCCCGGATATTGCGCATGTGCACCTGGTGTATCTTGCCGCGCTCGCCCAGGTATTTGACGATCGGGAGGACTTCACTGGCGGGACTCTTCAACCCTTCGGCGATCGTTCCCAGGCACAACTGGAACCCGTTGTAAGGGCTGTCGATGATCGCTTCGTATCGCTTGAAACCCTCGAAGATCGAAGGGGAGTCCCAGTTCTCGGCACCCTGATATCCGAACGGAAGCCCGGGCGGGTCATAGGGGTGGGCCGCGAGCTTCACGTCGTATTGCTTGCAGACGGGAATCATCTTGTGCAGGAAATACGTGATGCGTTCCCAATAATCGTCGGAATTGACCCTGCCCGCCTTGCCAACTGGCAGGTCCTTCCAGTTGTCCTCCAGCTTGAAGGCTGCATACGTCACTCCTCCTCGTCCCTTGATCGTGCCATTCCGCCTGATGGGGATGACCGTCCAATGGTGCGTGATGTACTTGACGCCCACCTCGGAAGCCTTCTCGATATTTCCTGCGATGGCTTCCAGCCTGCGGTCCCGTTCCGTGCCGTTTCGCAGCATGATGTATTCGGAATCCATCCTAATCGCTTCGAACAACACGCCGGTTTGGTCGCAGTTGTCTTTCATCCTCTTCAATTCGTCGAGATCCCACACCCCGTCCGGGCCGACTTTCTGCACCTGACCGGTGAGATGTTTGACGCCGTGGCGTAGGTTGTATTCGAGGTTCGCCTTGCCGGTGATGTCGGCGCGGGGGCCGCCGGCGATGCTGTGGTAGTCTCCGCCGACGTGCATCGCGGCGTTCGGCTTGGGGGCAGCGGACGCTCCCCCAGGGTTGAGTGCACCGGCGGTGCCGATCGCGCCAGTGGCCACCGTTTTGTGAAAATCTCTTCGCCGCATTCTCGGGCTCCATTGGCCGATCGTCTGTTTCCCATCCGCCGGCCACATTGCGCCAAATCTCTATTGTGTACCCGGCATCTGCCGTTCCGTGGCGCCTATTTCGCCGCTCTCAATGCCTTCCAGGCGGTCACCAGCACCTGGATCTGCTCGGCCCGTGGCAGTCGGCCATTCAGCTCCAGATTGCACCGCTCCCATGCATCCGCATAGACCTGTTGCAGACTCGACGGACTGAGCAGAGCGTACCGGTGGCGCAGTTCGGCCAGGACTTCCGGCGCGAGGGGAACGTCCGGGGAGAAATCAGGGCGGTTCGCCATATTCGCCTTATCTTCGCCTTCGAGTCTAGCCCAATTCGCAGGGGCGCGCAACTTGATTTTTGTGGTTTGCGCGTGGAACTCGTTGGGCCAAGGCATCGTGCTTTTTTTCCAGAGGGCCTCCCGCTCGCCGAGATGCGGCGGCTCGGGAGGCGGGCGCCGCTTCAGGAAGCAAGATCGGCGCTGCCACGCCGCCGGTGGGACCGTCAAGGACCTGGCTGTTTCTCGGCGGTTGGCAGACTGGGCCTGTGGCAGACCGAGACGGCGACGCTGACCCACCTTGGCTAATCGATGATGACTGTGTTTGGATGGTGTCAGCGGCCTCTTGACACACGGCCAACCTGCCGGGAGTTTCACCGCTCGGCAACTCCGGGGTCATCAAGTGGCAACAAGGTGACACTCTCTTGTTCGTTGGGATCGGTGCGTGCAATCAGTCCCACGCATGGCTCGGAGT
>OKRF01000030.1:39559-50016 GCA_900290315.1 Candidatus Sulfopaludibacter sp. SbA3
GGAGGTGCGGCTTGGCGCGCGCCAATGGTGGAATCGTCACCATATGCAGGCAGATTCCTCGAGACCCAGTCGTCTCGGCAGACACGCCGGCAAAATAGTCGAGACCCTGCTTCCCGTGATACTGCGCGCTTCGCTCGATCAGTACGCACGTACGTTTAGTGTCGCGCTGCATATAGCCTTCCTTAGGGACCATATTACCTGAGCGCCGGCAGCAATATCGACAGCTATGCCTGGCCCGCGTCTCGCGCCTCCGACTCCTACGACAATCACGATAGAACAGCCAGGATCGCCTCCAACATGGACTCAAAAGGAACTATCCATTTCAGTTTTCGGTGTGCCCCGGGAATCAACAAGGTACTGCCGAGATCGCGGAGGGCGCTGACGTCGAGGCCTGTACGTTACGCGGCCGGGTATCACTACGTCATTATCGAAAACATTCACGGCCGTCCTTATCCCTCAATGGTTCCGTTGGGCTCGGAGCTGAGGTGCAACGCGTGACTAAGTCGTCGATTTCAGAAATGCGCTAACGTATCCACGCCCCCGGCCGGACTCCTTGGCCGTGGGGGAAGCATGCGGGTTTGGGGTCAGCCCGCCGCTCTGTCTACGACGGCGCAAAAGCGGCGCACGCGTCCGCCCAAGAATACGAGACCGTATTTATGAAACGGAGTACTGAACCAAGCTACGTAATGTGGGCGCCTTTGGTGTTTACGTAGACGGCATAGAGGGATTGGCTGGCGGCCATGAAGAGGCGGTTCCGCTTGGAGCCTCCGAAGCAGATGTTGGCGCAGATTTCGGGGAGGAGGATCTGGCCGATGCGCTGGCCGTCGGGCGAGAAGATGTGGACGCCATCGTAGCCTGCGCCGACCCAGCCGGCGCCGGCCCAGATATTGCCATCGATATCGGCGCGGATACCATCGGCGTTGCCGTTGCCTTTGCCAGGGATGTTCATGTTGATGAACTGGCGCTTGTTGCGGAGGGTCTTGCCATCGGCGACATCGAAGAGCTGGATGTCCTTGGGATCGCCGGTGTCGCAGATGTAGAGCTTCTTGTAATCGGGTGAGAAACAGAGGCCGTTGGGTTTGTCGAGCTCGTCGGTGACCTTGTCGATTTTGGTGGTCTTGGGGTCGACGCGGTAGACCGCCTCTTTCAATTCGGGCTTGGCCTGGAAGCCCTCGTAGTTGCCGAGGATTCCGTACGGCGGGTCGGTGAACCAGATGGCGCCATCGGGATGCACCACCACGTCATTGGGCGAGTTGAGCGGCTTGCCGTTGAACTTGTCGGCGATGGTGGTGACGGTGCCGTCGGGTTCGAAGCGGGCCACGCGACGCACGGCGTGCTGGCAGGAGATCTGCCGGCCTTCGAAATCGAAGGTGTTGCCATTGCTGTAATCGGAGGCGCGGAAGGTGCTGACGTGGCCGTCCTCTTCCATCCAGCGCATCTGGCGATTGTTGGGGATGTCGCTCCAGACGAGGTAGCGGCCCTGGCCGCTCCAGGCAGTGCCTTCGGCCCACAGAGCGCCGGTCCAGAGGCGCTGGACAGAGGTGTTGCCGATTTTGTATTTGTCGAAGCGCTTGTCCAGGGAGATGATGTCGGGATCGGTGTAGCGCACCGGCTCCTTGCCGCTCCAATCGCGCTGGGACTGCGCCAGGGCGGCCGGCGTCAGGGCCGCCGCGGTGGTGAGGAAGCTCCGTCTGTTCATGTCACGGGTTATTGTATGCCATCCGCCGGCTACAGCGGATGTTCACTGTGACGGTGTTGGCGGGCCGGTGGTCCACCGTGAGGCGCAGGGGAACTGTGCCCGCGCCTTGTAGGGAAGCGGGCAAGAGCAGGTTCACCTGGTCGAGGCCGGGCATGTCGCTCTGCGCGCCGGCGGTGGTAGCGTCGCTCAGATCGATGGGCGAAGTGGCGGGCTATGGGGGATCCTGCGTGCCGTCGGCATGCACGGTGATTACTTGCGCGGCGGGCGCGCCGAGGTAGTCACGGTGATGGGCGCTGACAGGGGACGCGCGGGGTTGGTGACCAGCAACGCGGCAGGCCCGGGGGCGGCATCGAGGAAGCGGATGGTACCGCCGGGCGACCCCGCGCCGGGAGCGTTGACGGCTACGCTGACGAGCAACGAGGCGCCGCAAATGGTGAGTGCGGTGGTGGTGCTGGCCTGGAGAGCGGCAGGCGCCGGCCAGGCACACAGAAACAGCCACCGCAAAAACCGCGGCGTCCGTTATTGCTGGCTGGTGGGGAGGGTTGTTCTCAGCTTTCTTGTAACTGGGGGCCAGGGGCGTTACATTGACGCTGTAGGGATGAGCGCGGCCAGCGCGCGATTCGAACCTGGTCCTCGGTTTCGTGGCGACGCAAAGTACGAGAAGGGCGTTTCTGAGGAGGCAGCGGTGCGCCGGCAGTTCTCATCATGGGCGACTTCCCGGCAAGTGAAGCAACCCTTTCCGATACGGGGCGCCACCGCTGCCGCTTGGCCGCACGCTCTGTCACAGGCGGCTGCTTGTCCTGAGATTCTTGGGGAATTCCACGGCAAAGCTGTCACACTTTGAGTGGGCGAATGTCCTTATTAGTGACCGATAGTTGGTGAACCCGTGGAGCAGATCAACAACCTCGTGATTCTGGCGAAGGCAGGCGACCTCGATGCTTGCGGCCGGCTGGTCCAGGTCACGCAGGCTATGACCTTTGCCGTTGCACTGGGAGTTCTCCGCGATCCCGAAATGGCTCAGGACGCAACCCAAGAGGCGTACCTCCGGGCATTCCGGCGTCTCGCAGACCTGGAGGAGCCCGCCGCCTTCATCAGTTGGCTTCGCCGCATTGTGATCACGGTGGCTGCGAACATTCGTCAGGCGCGGCGCGTGACCCTGCTACGGCTGGACGATGTGCCGGTTGTGCCTGTGCTCGATGAAGCCGAAACACGCTGGTCAGAAGCGCAGCGCCAACTGCTCGCCGGAGCTCTGCTGACGTTGACAGGCCCGGAACGCCGGCTGTGCGACCGCCGATATCACGGGCATTGGAGCACGGCCCGGCTGGCAAAGGACGCGGGAGTAGACGAGGTGGTCATGAGGAAGCGGCTGCAACGGATACGCGACAAACTGCGAAAGGAGATGGAAATGGCAGAACAACGTGACATTCGCCCGGAGGACATGAGGACGGACCTCCCAGCCAAGGTTGTCGAACTGTTAACCCGTCCAAAGCTGACCGATCTCCCGGAGAATCCGGTGGGAAGAATACTCGAAATGTTGCAAGGCGTTTATACAGACTTCACCGAGGTGGATCTGCCGGACATTCTCGATCTTACAGAAGCCCGTAAGACAATTGGCGGGGAAGCGCTCTACCTGGATCCGCTGGAGTTGCACCGCGTCGATGATCATCGAATCCTGCGCTACGACCTTACGTTACCGCTGCTGATGAAGCTTCGTTTCGAAGGCCAACGCTTACGGGTCTGGGCTGCCGGCAAGGCATATCGAGTCTGTCAGATCGATGCCACGCACTTGGAGGCCTTCCACCAGGCTGAAGTTCTTTGGCTGGACGGCCACGAGCGTCTTGACCCCTGGCAGGTGACCGGCAAGGTGCTTCAATCGATGAATGCGCTCCTGCCTGGAAGGGCCGTGAAGATCGTTCCGACCCACTACCCCATGTGCACTCAAGCCTGGGAGCTTGAAGTAGAACATGACGGCAGGTGGTCTGAGGTTCTCGCCTGGGGCGTCTATACAGACCGGATTGTCCACCACCTTGGTGGCGATCCCGCACAACACGTGGTGATTGGCGCCGGGTATGGCCTCGAACGCCTCGCCATGCTGCACTTTGGCATCGACGATATTCGCAAGGTGGACGTGGCCAGTGTAGCTTGAAGGAGACGGTCCGCCCGCAGGTGAAATCGACTTCGGCCCGGAGGTTCCACGTGGCTGTGTCACGGCCTATTCAGTGGAAGTGTAAGCCCAAGGGCTCTCGAAGTTCCGGGAAAGCCGGGGCGAACCGGGGGTACCGCGGCGACGGCCGTACTTGAACACCGATGAGGCCGGGGGAGGGTCTTCCTTTGGCAATCACATCTTGACAATCAGAAGGAAGAAAGGTATTCTGGGCCAGAGATTCTCTTGGGATTTTCCATGGATGAACAGAATACGGACGTGATCCAGGGCACGCTGGACATGCTGATCCTCAAGACGCTGAGCCTGGAACCGATGCATGGCTTCGGCATTGCCCGCCGGATCGAGCAGGTATCGCGCGGCGTCTTCAAGGTGAATCCCGGGTCGCTCCTCACCGCATTCCAGCGGCTGGAGCGCGTGGGGTGGCTGGATTCGAAGTGGCGCCAAACAGACAACTCGCGCCGGGCGAAGTTCTATTCGCTCACTCGCGCGGGGCGAAAACAACTGGAAGTTGAGACGGTGAGTTGGCACCGCCGGGCATCCGCGATCGCGCGTCTGCTGAAGGCGGATGCTGAAGGCGGAGGGATAGACGGTGTCCCTCTGGCGTCAGTGCGCGCGCGGGTTGCGCGTGCTCGCGAATCGCAAAGCCGCGGACCAGGAGATCGCCGACGAGGTAAGCCATTACCTCGCAGAGGCCACGGCGGCATTCATCGCGCGGGGTGCCACTCCCGATGAGGCGCGGCGGGCCGCGCGGCTGGAACTGGGCGGCGCGGCGGCCATTCGCGAACAGGTGCGCGGGTATGGGTGGGAAAACAGGATGGACAATCTTTTTACCGATTTGCGTTATGCCACCCGCAGGCTGGGCGGAAATCCGGGGTTCACGGCGGTCAGCATTCTCACTCTGGCGCTGGGCATCGGCGCATCCACGGCGATTTTTTCCGTGGTGCACGCCGTGCTCCTGCGCGCGCTTCCTTATCCGAAACCGCAAGACATCGTGCGCATGTGGGAGCAGGCTCCGAACGGCCGCCGCATGAACCTGGCGGAAACCAATTTCGATGATTTTCGTACACAGAACAACACCCTCGCGAACCTGGCTGTATATGAAGAGTTGCTGTCCTCTGTTTCCGGCGGCAGCGAGCCGGCACGCGCGCAAGTCGCCGAAGTGTCGCGCGACTTTTTCAAAGTCCTTGGCGTGGCGCCTTTTCGTGGCCGTGCTTTCGTGCCTGAGGAGCAGCGGCTCCACGGGGCGCCGGCGGCGATCGTCAGCTACCGCTATTGGCGGCGATATCTGGGCAGTTCCACGGATCTGTCTACACTCCACTTGCGGATCGAGGGAGCAGTCTATCCCGTGGTCGGCGTGATGCCGGACGGCTTTGATTTTCCGTTAGAAGCCGCCGCATGGATTCCCCGGGAGCTTTTTCCGGAGAGTCCCGACCGCACAGGCCACAATTGGCGATGTCTGGGCCGCGTCCGCGATGGGATCACCGTGGCCCAGGCGCGCGCGAATCTGCGCGCGATTGCCCGGCGCATCAAAGATCAGTACGGAAAAGAGGTCGATCTCAACGACGCCGCGGTGGTGCCTCTGGCCGACGCCATAGTGGGAGACGTGCGCACGGCGCTCCTGACCCTGCTGGGAGCCGTCGGCCTGCTGTTGCTGGTGGCGTGCGCCAATGTGGCCGGCTTACTGCTGGCGCGCACCAACGCCCGCCGCAAAGAACTGGCGGTGAGTGTGGCGTTGGGGGCTGGCCGCGCCCGTCTGATTCAGCAATTCCTGGCTGAGTCTTTTTCGCTTTCTTTGGCTGGAGGCGCACTGGGCATTTTGATAGCGGCCTGGGCGGTCAAGGTACTTCCGGCAATGCTTCCGGCGAATTTGCCGCGGCAGCAAGACGTGGCCATCAATACATCGGTTCTGCTGTTCGCCTTGGCCGCAACTGTGGCTATCGCCGTTTCGCTGGGACTGTTTGCGGCCTGGCGCGCCGCGGCGGGCGATCTGCAGAAGGCGCTGACTGCCGGCTCCCGCAGCCACACTGGCAGCGCCAGCCAGCAGTTCCGCGGCTTTCTGGTGACCGGCGAAATTGCCATGACTCTGGTGATCCTGGTGGGAGCCGGCCTGCTGGGCCGCAGCTTCCTGCGGCTTATCTCCACGAGTCCCGGATTCAGCCAGCAAAACCTGATCACGATGGAATTTTCGCCTCCCAATCCGCGAGGGCTGGCGTTCGCGATGGATCAATCGGACATCGCGCGCCAGGGCCATTTCATGGACGGCATATTGGCGCGGCTTCGGGCAATTCCCGGCGCGGGGACGGTGGGCCTGGCGGGCGCGCTTCCCGTTGCGGCCGGTGACAATCTCGCCGACGGAGGTTTCCTGATCCTCAACGGCCAAAGGCCGCCCGCCGATTTCGATGAATTTGGCCGCATGGCTCAAAACCGCTCGCAAACCGGACATGCCGATTATTGCGTGGCCAGCGAGCCATACTTCCGGACGATGGGCATTCCGCTGATCCGCGGGCGGATGTTCGGCGAGCAGGACGGTGGGAATTCGCCGCATGTGGCAGTGATCAGCGAATCATTGGGTCGCCAGCGCTGGCCCAATCAGGACCCCATCGGCCAGGTGATCGAGTTCGGCAACATGGATGGCAACATGAAGCCGCTCACGATCGTTGGCATTGTTGGCGATGTGCGGGCGCGCGGCCTGGATTTTCCCCCGAGTTCGATCGTTTATGTCGATTACCGCCAGCGCGGGATGAACGCCAATTCCACTCCCACCATCCTGATGCGCACCGCCGCGCCGGCCGGAGAGATGGTTTCCGCGGCGCGCGCGATCTTCCACGACCTGGCCCCCGATGTTCCGGTCAAATTCTCCACCTTCGCCGATGAAATGGGCGGCTGGCTCTCGGATCGCCGGTTTCTGCTGCTTCTGGTGGGCCTATTCGCGGCCGCTGCGCTGGCTTTGGCCGCGGTCGGCATCTACGGAGTTGTGGCCTTTTCGGTTACGCGCCGCACACAGGAGATTGGCATTCGCGTGGCGCTGGGCGCGCAGCGCGGCGCCGTACTGCGTCTGATTGTGGGCGAAGGCGCCCGGCTCGCGGTTCTCGGCGTGGCCATCGGCATTGCCGGGTCCCTGGTTGTCACGCGCCTTTTGTCCAGCCTGCTGTTCGGCGTGAGCGCCACGGACCCGGTCACATTCGCCGGCGTGGCTGTGCTTCTTGGCGTGGTCGCGCTACTCGCTTCGTATATCCCCGCGCGCCGCGCCATGCGGCTGGATCCCCATACGGCACTGCGCTACGAGTGAGAGAGAATTCACCGCTGAGCGGGCGAAATCGAGCGCCTTTGGGGGACCAGGCCAGGAGTTGCATAACGTTGCTGAGAACCTGATCGAGCTGTGGGTTGTGGCCAAGCGGCGTGTCGAACAGAACGGTCTTGGCATGACGCCGCGAAGACGAAGCAAGAGCGCCCCTGCTGAATAGGCACCCATCACCACGGCATACAGCGAATCGTGGAGCTGTAAGGCGCTGGTGAGCCCATCCCAGAATGAAGCCGGCGTGGGAGTTGGACCCAACCAACATCACCAGCGGCAAAAGGTACGGCGAAGGTGGCCTGCGCCATTCCTGGATCGCCACACCAATAGCCTCCCCCCCAAAAAACAAGACGTTACCGTGTTTCTGTTCGATAAGGTCAATAGGAACTGGTCGCGCCGCGCCGTACCTATTACCCGGCCTCGCGTTCACCATGCCGTAGGTGTGTTCCAAGGACCGCCGTTGTAGCGGCACCGATCGTCGCCATTTCAAGATTCAGGAGCCAGCAATGAAAGTTCTTCTGCTCAGCGCCATCGCCGCAGTAGGGTGTTATGGCCAAGCACCGACAGCCGTTTCCCCCGCCGGCGGGCCCACCATAATCGCGGCGAACTCGCCCGTTCCGGCTCCCGCCAGCGATCCGGAGTCGCCCAGTGCCAAACCGTCTCCGCCGCCGGTAGTAGCCGAGGCTGCCTCGCCGCTGCAGTTGAAGATCGGGGAGGTCAGCATCATCCCCATTGGTTTCATGGATGCGACGGCGGTGTGGCGCGACAAGAATGCGGCGAGCGGCATCGGCACCAACTTCGCCAGTATCCCGTTCGACAACGTAGCGGCTGGCCACTTGAGCGAGCTCCGTTTCAGCCCCCAGAACTCGCGGCTGGGCTTGCGCGCGGACGTAAACGTACATGGAGCGCACATCATCGGCTATAACGAGTTCGATTTCCTGGGCACCAGCGGCGGCAACAACGTGGGAGTCACCAACGGTGCTTTCGCTCCACGGCTGCGACTCTACTGGGTGGACGTCCGCAAGGGTAAGTGGGAGGTTCTGGGAGGCCAAAGCTGGAGCATGATGACGCCCAACCGCTACCAGATTTCGCCGCTGCCGGGAGACGTGTTTTTCAGCCAAACCATGGATGTGAACTACCTGGTGGGACTGACCTGGACGCGCCAGCCTGGGTTCCGGTTGGTCTACCACCCGAGCGAGAGGGTGACATTCGGCGTCGCTCTGGAGAATCCGAACCAATACATCGGCGGTTCGGCAGGAGCCCCCACGATTACGCTGCCGTCGGCCCTGAGCGGTATGGGCGGCAGCCAGTTCGACAATTCCACCAACGTTCTGAATACGCCGAACCTGACACCGGATTTCATCGCCAAGCTGGCATTCGACCTCACCCGCAGGGTGCATTTTGAACTGGCCGGGATCGAGCGCAACTTCAAGGACTACAACGTGAATGGCAACCAAACGTTCACCAAAGCGGGTGGCGGCGGCGCGGTGAACGTAAACGTTGAGGTGATCACGGGTATCCGCGTGATCAGCAATAACTTCGTGAGTGACGGCGGCGGCCGATACCTGTTTGGCACGGTTCCCGATGTGATCCTGCGCGCGGATGGCAGCATCAGCCCCATTCATGCCAACAGCACCACGGACGGGATCGAGGCAACCTTCGGTAAGACCTTGCTGTTTGTGTACTACGGCGAAATATGGGCAGGCCGGAATACGGCTCTGGATGCCAACGGAACCTCGCTCCTCGGATATGGCTTCAAAGGCTCCGCCAACAACCAGAACCGGTCCATGGAGGAGTTCACTCTGGGGATTAACCGGACGTTGTGGAAGGATGCCAAATGGGGCGGGCTGAGCTACATCATGCAGTACGAGCATGCGATGCGTGAACCTTGGTACGTGGCCTCGGGCCAACCCGCCAGTGCGCACGACAATACGGTTTACATCGATCTCCGATACACTCTTCCGGGTGCGCCGCCACCTGTCAGATAGCCGGCGTTCACCGGGCCTCGGTTCCGCGATGTCTGTAAAAGCATCTAAAGCCGCTCTGCTGCTAGCGCAGGACGGGCCGATGTTCACTTTGAAATTCAGGGAGGATCGTTGAAATTCAGGGAGGATCGTTCGATGAAAGTAGTTCTGTTCAGCGCCATAGCCGCGATGTCGTGCTTTGGCCAGTCCCCGGCACCGGCCAAGCCCGCCAATCCGGCTTATGCCGCCCTCGTTAAGGAGGCGCAGGCGCATGTGAAGCGGGTCGACATTGCGCAGTACAAAGCATTACGCGGGGCACACCCAGACCTCCAGTTGATCGACGTGCGCGAGACGGAGGAGTGGGGCAAGGGCCGCGCCGCTGGCGCCGTGCACATCTCCAAGGGAATGATCGAACACAACATCGAAGAGAAGGTATCGAAGAAGGACGCGACCATCGTTCTTTACTGCCATTCCGGAGCGCGATCGGCCCTGGCGGCCGAGAATCTGATGAGGATGGGATACACCAATGTGTATTCCCTGGACGGCGGATTGACAGCGTACGAGGCCGCTGGCATGCCGATGGAGAAATAAGCGGGGTCCCGGCATCCCCTTCGCTCGGGCAGGCGGTTGACCACGGATCAGAAGACGCCTGCCCGCTCCCGCATCAGCGGAGCAAACGGGTGACGAACCCGCACGGCTTTGGAAAGAAAGAGGAATCGAATGTTCAGAAAAGAGTGGTACCAATCCGTCCGCGCCCTGCGAGCTGCGGTTCTGGTCAGTCTGCTCGTGGCTGCCGTTTCAGGCGTCTCTTCGATCCTCTTGACGCGCGAACTGGCCAAGGGGAACGAGACCCAAACGGAGCTCGGTTTGGCGCGGGTGGCTTCGATGTCCCTGTACGCGCAGGGCCTCCAGATGTCGCAGGCCACGCGCAATATCCTGCTGGACCCCAAGAATCAGACCGCGTATGCCAATCACGAAACCGCGGTAAAGGACTTCGCGGAGACGCTACAGGCCCTCCAACACCAGACGGAGAAGCTGTTTGGGAAAGCGAGCGAGAATCACGTGCTCGTGACCATCGAAACGGATTTCAGAGCGCACGTGGATATTCAACATCGGATCCACGAACTGGCTCGCAAAGGAGACTTCGAGCAGGGTAAGAGGGATTTGAATTCCGTCGATACACCGCACTGGAGGAAGTATAAACAGTCCATTCTGCAATTCGCGAAATGGCTCGACGAGCAGGCTGGTCAAACCACCGCCAGGATGCGGACGAACAGCCGGGTGGCGCAGGCGCTCTCGTGGCTGGCGGGGATATTGCTGATTGGCGCCGGCCTC
>OKRF01000030.1:50026-50150 GCA_900290315.1 Candidatus Sulfopaludibacter sp. SbA3
CTCTCGTGGCTGGCGGGGATATTGCTGATTGGCGCCGGCCTCTGTGCATTTGTCGTGTCCGGCCAAGTCAGCCGAAGGCTGGCGGAAGCGGGTGAGCTCCTGTTGTTACACGCAACCCAGATTA
>OKRF01000030.1:50160-54476 GCA_900290315.1 Candidatus Sulfopaludibacter sp. SbA3
AGCGGCGTCGTTGGAAGAGACTTCAGCGTCGGGTGAAGAGATCAGCTCGGCGGCGCAGAAGAATACCGAGAACTCCCGGTCGGCGAGCGATCTGGTGGTCCAATCCCAGCAGATGTTCAACGAGGCCAACGGCCTGCTCGACCAGACTGTGGCGGCGATGGGCGAAATCAAAGGATCCAGCGACCGGATCGCCAAGATCATCCGGGTAATCGACGAGATCGCTTTTCAGACCAACATCCTCGCTTTGAATGCCGCTGTCGAAGCAGCGCGAGCCGGGGAAGCCGGAATGGGCTTCAGCGTGGTGGCCGATGAAGTGCGAAATCTGGCACAGCGGTGCGCACAGGCGGCCAAAGACACAGCCTCCCTGATCGAGGGGTCGATCAGCAGTTCACGGGATGGAAAGGTGAAAGTAGATCTGGTGGCTGAATCCATCAGGAAGATCATCGAGGTATCGATAAAAGTGAAGTCTTTGGTAGAGGGCGTGAATTTGGGGAGCGCCGAACAGGCCAAGGGCATCGAGCAGGTCGCCCAGGCGCTGATCAGCATGGAGCAGATGACGCAGACGACGGCGGCGGCGGCCGAAGAAGGCTCCGCGGCGGCGGAGGAGTTAACCGCTCAATCCGAGACTCTGAGAGGCATCGCCGAGCGTCTGACCACAATCATTGGTGTTTAGTGAGAACCGACTCGCGACTCCCGCGACCATCCCCGGCCTCACCCACTGACGATCGGCGGCGGGCTCTCGGATCGCCGTTTTCTGCTGCTTCTGGTGAGCCTATTCGCGGCCGCTGCGCTGGCTCAGGCCGCGGTGGGCATCTACGGAGTTGTGGCCTTTTCGGTTACGTGCCGCACCCAGGAGATTGGCATTCGGGTGGCGCTGGGCGCGCAGCGCAGCGCCGTCCTGCGTCTCATTGTGGGCGAAGGCGCCCGGCTCGCGATTCTCGGCGTGGCCATCGGCATTGCTGCGTCCCTGGTTGTCACGCGTCTTTTGTCCAGCCTGCTGTTCGGCGTGAGCGCCACGGACCCGGTCACATTCGCCGGCGTGGCTGTGCTTCTTGGCGTGGTCGCGCTACTCGCTTCGTATATCCCCGCGCGCCGCGCCATGCGGCTGGATGCCCATACGGCACTGCGCTACGAGTGAGAAAGAATTCACCGCGTCGCGATTTGGGCAAAGCCTACTCTACTCTTAATGCAGTCACGGGATCCAGACGGCCGGCACGGCGGGCGGGGACTGTTCCGGCGATGGTAGCGGACAGTAGCAGTACCAGAAGGGCGCAGGCGAACGCCGGGAGGTCGAACGAGTCTACTCCGTAGAGCAGTGCGCGCGAGAGGTTCCCTAACGCCAGCAGGGCAGGCACGGCGACGGCGATCCCGCTCATGGCCAGCACGGCTGCTTCGCGAAGGATCATCCAGACCATTCCGGAACTGGTGGCCCCGAGTGCCATGCGGATTCCGATTTCGCTGGTGCGGCGTGTGACGGCGTATGCGAGCACTCCGTACAGGCCGATGCAGGCGAGCACGAGCGCCAGAGCTCCGAACGCGGTGGCTAACGTGGAAACGAGCCGTTCCCTGCGGAGCGAAATTTGTACCTGCTTCTCCAGGGTGGTGACGTTGGTGATCAGCAGAGTCGAACGGGCTCGCTGCACTTCCTTCTGGATGGGCGCCGCGAGGGCCATGGGATCGCGCGAACAGCGGACGGAGAGCGCCAGCCGGTTGATGCGATCGATGGCCTGCGCGAGCGGGATATACATAAAGCGCCAGGGCTCCTCACGCAGGCTTTTGTGCTTGGTATCCTTCACTACGCCGATCACTTCGTACTCGCCAGTGTCTGCGGCAGCGCGATGAGCGAAGCGCAGCTTTTTGCCGATGGGATCGGCGGTTCCGAAGTAGAAGCGGGCAGCGGTCTCATTCAGGATGGCCACCTTGGTGGAGTTGCCGGTATCGCCCGATTGGAACGCCCGGCCTCGCAGCAGAGGCATCCCGAGAGTCGTGAAATACTCGGGCGATGCCGAGACCAGGTGGACGTCCCGGTCGGTTTCGGTGCGCGGCACGAATCCCGGGACATCCAGGATTACGCCGCGGTCGTGGCCGCTCAGAGGCGTCATGGTGGACCAACTGGCCGATTGCACCGCGGGCATCCGGCGGACGCGGTCGAGCAGTTCCGTCTGTAGCGCCATCCATTCGGGCTGGCCGAACCAGCTCCGTTCCGGCGCCACTTCCATGGTCAGAGAGCCGGCGCAAGCTGTGGATGAAGAGCCCCGCGCCTGCAAGGAGCACCGTGGAAAGCGCCACCTGCAGGACCACCAGAGCGCGGCCGAGCCGCACAGACGCGCGTCCGCCGGCTATGCTGCGCGGTCCGCTCTGCAATCCCGCGGATGGATCCACGCGCGCGGCGCGCAAGGCAGGCAGTACGGCGAAAGCGAGGCCGGTGAGCAGCGAGATGGCGATGGCGAAGAGGAGGACTCGGGCGTTCAGCGCAAGGTCAAGGATGACTTGGTTATTGCCCTCGGCAAAGAAAGCGGCCAGTGCCGCCTCACCCTGGCGGGCGAGCGCGATCCCCAGCAGACACCCCGCTCCGACGAGGACGAGCGCTTCGGTCAACGTCTGACGGATGAGCCGGCCGCGTCCCGCGCCAATGGCCAGGCGGACGGCGAACTCCTTTTGCCGGGCAGTGGCGCGGGCGAGCATCAGGTTGGCGACAGTGACGCACGAGGCCAGCAGGACCAGGCCAGCCAGAATCAGGAGCGCGGTGAGGGGCATGGAAAACCGGTTACGGAGGCCTTCTCCGCCGCCTCCCGCGGGGGCAAGCTCGATGTGATCGAAGGCCAACTTACGGATGTCTGGCGACATGTGCATCGTCGCCATGTAGGATTGGAACAAGACGTCCGTTTCGGCGCGGGCCTGCTGGGGCGCGACTCCGGGCTTGAGGCGGGCAACTACTTCGAGCCACCAGGATCCCCGGTTGCGCAGCGTCTCAGGATCGGACAGCATCATGGGGGCGGCGATATCGATGGGCAGTCCGGGCTCCAGGGACATAACTTCGGAAGGCATGACGCCCACGATGGTGACGCTGGAATCGAACAGGTGGATAGTGCGGCCTACTATGCGTGGATCACCGCCGAAGCGGTGCTGCCAGTAGGCGCGGCTGATCACCGCGACGGGTCCATCGAGCCCGCCCTGGCCGACGGAGCGATCGTCGGCGGCAGAGAGCGTGCGGCCCAGGATGGGTTTGACGCCCAGCAAGCTGTAGAAATTACCGGACACCCAGAGGCCGCGCGCCTGCTCGCGGCCGCCATCCATCAGGATCTCCATGCTGGACCCACTGAAGGCGGCCATCCCGGCAAAGCTTGCGGCCTTGTCCCGGAACAATTCGAAGCAGGGGTACGGCGGGCCGCCATTGGCTCCCTCAGTACCGACGTTCTCCACGAACACCAGGCGGCCACCGTCTCGCACCGGCAGGAGGCGTAGCATGACAGCATCCACCAGGCCGAAAATCGCGGTGGTGGCCCCGATGCCCAGGGCGAGCGAAAGAACGGCGATCGAGGCGAAGCCGGGGTTTTGGCGGAGGGTGCGGAAGGTGAGGCGGAGATCGGCGCGCAGGTCGTCCATGCGCTGAAGTCCCCAGGCCTGGCGGCAATCGTCCTTGGTGGCTTCCACGGCTCCGAACTCGATGCGGGCGCGGCGGGCGGCCTCGGCGCGATCCATGCCGGAGCGGACCAGGTCGTCGATATAAGCCTCCATGTGGAAGCCGAGCTCGGTGGCCATATCGCTCTCGAATTTCTTGCGGCGGAAGATGCTCATGACCCCTCCGGAACTGCGCCGAGGACGCTGGCTACTACCAGGGAGAAGCGGTTCCAGGATTCCTCTTCCGCCTTGAGGTGCTTGCGGCCGGCGGCGGTCAAGGTGTAGAACTTGGCCTTACGGTTGTTGTCGCTCTCGCCCCACTCCGAAGCGATGAGGCCTTGGTGTTCCAGGCGGTACAGCGCGGGGTAAAGCGATCCCTGTTGGATCTGGAGGCGTCCGCCGGTGAGTTGCTGCAGGCGAAGCAGGACGCCGTAGCCGTGGAGGCCGCCGAGCGAGACTGCTTTGAGGATCAGCATGTCCAGCGTGCCTTGTACGAGTTCGACTTGTTTTTTCATTCCTTGACCGTCTAGGAGAATAGTACAGCAAGTTCTCCTAGAGCGTCAAGGAGAGCTTCGCAGCGGGGCAAAACGGTAACAGTCGGCTTTCGAGGAACTCCCTCTCCGACCCTTTTGATTCAGCCCCTTACGCAGCAGGTTTTTCTTCGATTGGCACCAGCTTGTAGCCCAGTTGCTGAG
>OKRF01000312.1:0-7286 GCA_900290315.1 Candidatus Sulfopaludibacter sp. SbA3
AACAAGATCAGCGTCGCCTATTTCCTGACTCTTGGAGCGTCGTTCCAAAGTAGCCACACCCAAATGACTTCCAGAACTGGACATGACACCCAAGTCCTACCAATTCCCGAGTGCTGCGTGATCCATAGAGAGAATGATATCCGTTCGGGGCAAGGTGAACCTGTTTTCAGTGGTTTGGCAGGGCGTTCACTTGAGGGTGACCTGGAGATCCCAAGACATCTGGCGCGGAGAGTGCACGAACTGTATTTCGCTCCGCACCCGGAACTTGAATCCAGAACCATGTGGAGCCAGCCGTGGCGGCAGTTCGAGGTCTGAATATCGTGAGCGTTCCACGGACCGAGAACTCGCCGCCCCAAAAGGTCCCGCCCTGTGGGAGTGACTTCTCAGCATCCGGGCTGGCATACCGAGCGGGAGGTATGGTGCCGTCCACTCGGTCGTTTCCTCCGCTACTCCAGCGTTCTCTGCGAACTGACAGCGCCTCGGCCGACCTCGACCACGTTTTGGAACCCGCAATTCTGGTCTGGTGCTCCAATGCCATTGGCAGGCGTACCACTCGCGCTCCGCGGTGGTCGCCCGGAAAAGCGTGCGCTATCCTAACTTTTCGAAAAATGGGCAGGCGTAGGGCATGGACGCCTCACCATTGGAGTCTCTGCGGTCCAACAATCACGGACGCCGGAGCCGGAGCGTTGTGATCTCGAAGGCCCGCAGATCAAGTTCATTCGTTTCCTGCTGCGGATAGTTTTCCTCCAGCAGATTCGTCTTCGCAAATGTACTGTCCGCTCCGAGAAAGGTCACACGAGTATTTGTCTGGCTACCTTCGATTTCATACACGCGCAGCAGCAGGGAAGAGTCAGCATCGGCCTTCTTTACGGCACTGATGACCACGTTCTCCTGGCTGACGGAGCAGAGCGATCGCGTGGGCGGCAGGGACTTTGCCGAGATCGTGTCCACCACGCTCACGGGAAGCAGAGGATTGGTGAAGTCCAGGCCCGTCCGGTAGGCCTTGGCGGACTTCCAGTCTCCCGGACCCGAGGTAAGCGAGTATCGGAATACGTACGTCCCGGCCGGAGGGTAGTGGGGAGAGTCTGCCTGCTCGCCGCGTACCACCTTGACGGACGTGAAGCGCGTGCCCCGCACCATCTCGGCGCGGATCATGCTGTCGCCAAGCCGGATCTGCTGATGGTCGGTCGCAATAGTCAGGCCCCATTCGGCTGCGCCGGCGTGGATCCAGTCGTGAATATGCCGGGAGGCCTTCCAATCCTCCATGGTGATTTCGTCCGATTGATGCGTGCCGGTGTTGGGCAGCATGTTATCGGCGCTATTGGCCCCGAACGGGACGCCATACTCGTATGCCGGCTTGGCGTCCGCTACCGGGAACAATTGCTCGATACGCAGCAGCCGCGGCGATCTCCACTCCACCGTGTTCTCGATATCCAGCCGCTTCAGGCCCTGGTATAGCATCAGCATTTGCGTGACCGGAATATCGGCTATGTGAGCGGTGATCTTCAGGACGGCGCGTACTGCGTTGTTCTCCTCGACCTGGACGTTGTCGAGGATGGCAGGCACGGTTCGCCCGCTAGGCGGCTCGATCCCGATGTAGTTTCCGCCGCGCTCTTCCACGCCGGCGATTTCCATGTCCTTTGCCACGTCGCGATTCAGCGATTTGTCAAAGAGGGTCACGCGCCCGGTCACGCGATCTACCGTGACCCGGTAGAAATTGTTTTCGAGAAGATCGGATCCCAGGGAGCGCCGTGGATCGCGCCGGTCCCTGTCCGAGTCCAGCGTGATGTGCGCGGCCTCGGCGGGAGCGGGTGGCTGCGCGTTGGCCACCAGGTAGAACGTCCGGTAACCCAGCGACGGCACGTTCTTAGCCACGAAGACGAGCCAGAGCGCGCGCGAGATATTCTCGCTGTACTCCTCCACGTAGAAGGGCACTGGTTTGCCGGTTTCGTCCAGCAGGCGCATGCCTCTCTTGTAGTCCGCGATGTCCGAAGGCGAAGGGTCGCCGAAGAGTGCGATGTGGCTGCGGACCACGTCGTCGCGGCTCCAGCCCATGGGGTTGAACACGACGATCGGCTTGCCGTTTGGGACGGGGATTTGCACACGCTCGGCGATGTTACGCAGCGAGTCGCGGAGGATTTCGCCGCCGCGAATGAGCGCCAGTTGCTCATATTCTGCCTTGCGGCCGTCGGCCTGCGCGCCGCCTTGACCGTCGTGGTTGTGGTCCATCGATTCGACCAGTTTCTTCCAGAGGAATTCCAGTTCCTTCTGTGGATAGTCCGCGTACCCCAGCGCGTAGTTGAGCGCCGCGAACTTTTCCGCCGCGAGCAGCGTGTTGGTGGCCGGCACGATTTGCGGCCATAGATGCGGCAGCGACGAAACGATGTTGGGCCACGAGGTCGGGATCTCGCCCGATAGTTCGGGAATGGACGGCGTCTTCTCCACCTGGCGGAAAAACTCGGTCGGGGTCGAGACTTTCAGCTTCATGGCTTCGATGCGCGCCATAAAATCGTCGGGAGGCGCCCAGAGATCGGTGCCCCAATTCATGAAGATCGGTCCGGAGGTGGTTTTGCGGATGTCCGCCAGATCCTTCTGGAGCCGTGTGCGCTTCTCGGCCTCAGTGGTGGTCTTGGACGTGAGGAACGTTCCCCAGCCGTAGCCCTTCAACGTATTCCAGACCAGGGCGCTGGAACCATCGGGCGCTTTCCAGCGGAACAGCGAATGGTCGGATGGACCCATGCGAGTCATCACCATAAAAGGCACGCGTACCTGTTGCAGGATCTGCGGAAACTGCGGTGTGAAGTCCGGAATGTCGCCCAGGTGTGCCACCTGCGGATCCACGCGGAAGACGGTTTGCGCGTAGCGTTTTCCGAGGGTGTAATTGCGGACGTGGATCTCGCCATCCGGAAGTCCCGAGAAAATGGCGGCCCACTTTGGCGCGATCTCGATACGCCCTTCCCTCACCAGCCGTTTCAGGTCGTCGAGCTCGGGACGGCCCTGGTGCGTCTCCACGAAGTTGGCGACGAAGTCTTCGTCCTCCATGAGGAAGCGGAACTGCGGAGATTGCTTGGCGAGATTAATGGCTTTGGCGAGGATGTAGCTGCCGCGAGAGAGACATTCTTCGCGAGTTCCGCCCCAGAAGAAATCGAGGTGCGAGAACGGAATCAGAAAGACCGGCTCCTCCTGCGCTAGAGCGGGCATCACCAGGAGGAATGCGCAGAGCGCCAGGCGCGAGCGGGACATCACGGCACCCTCACTTTCACGGTGGAGATCTCATACGGCGCCAGGTGCAGCATCCTCTGATCGGAACCCGGCAGATTCTCCTCCAGCATGTTGACGGCTTTGAAGCTGCGATCTTCGCCGAAGAACCGGACGGGTGTTTGCGCCGCGGCGCCACGCTCTTCAAACACGCGCACCACGATGGCATCCTCGCGGTCGGCCTTCTTCAGCGCGGTAACTACCAGGTTGTCTCCGTCGAGCGAGAGGAAGCTCCGCTCGGCGGGCAGAGTCTTGTGCGCCAACTCGTCCACCGCGCTCACCGGAATTAGCGGAGTGTTGAACGCCATGCCGGCGCGCCACGACTTTCCGGCGCTCCAATCGCCTTTCGCGGTGGTGATGGAGTAGCGGTAGACGTATGTCCCGGCGGGCGGCTGCTGGATCAGCACCGTCTTTCCGCCGCGCACCACGTTCAGCGGATTGTAACGCGTGCCGCGCAGCATGCCGCCGCGAATGGAATGGTCCGCCACAGTGAACATCTGATGGTCGGCGCTCACGGTCAGGGTCCAATCGCTGGTGCCGGCCGAAATCCAATCCTGGATCTGCCGCCAGCCATTCCAGATGTCGCGCGCAACTTCGTCGCCCGCATGCGGTCCGGAGTTGGGCATCATGTCCGCCGTGGCGGCCGACCCGAACGGAACTCCGTTGCGGATCTCGGCGTTCGGCTGTTCGAATGGGAAAGCCTGCTCGATCTTGAGAAAGCGGCCCGGCTTCCAATCGATCGAGTTCTCCAGGTCGATTCTCTTCAGTCCCTGATACAGTGAAACCCTCTGCACCACGGGAACGCCGGCCACATCCCCGGTAATGCGCATCATGGTGCGCGCGGGGCTGTTCCCTTCCAGGTCCACCGAGGAGATCACATTAATGATGGTGCGGCCGGTTTGCGGCTCGACGCTGAGGGTATTGCCGCCGCGTTCTTCGGCCGCTGCTATCTCGATGTCCTTGGCCACGATTCGGTTCAGCTCTTTGTCGAAGACTTCGATGCGACCCGTGGCGCGGTCCACGGTGACGCGGTAAAACTCGTTCTCCATGACGTTGGCGCCGACGATGCGCCGCGGGTTGGGCACGTCATTGTCCGTGTCCATTTTGAGGGTGGCGGAGGGCGGAAAGGCATCGGCCTTTTCGGCAGGAACGAGGTAGTAGGCCTTGTATCCCATCGACGGCACTGCGCGCGCCACAAACACCACATCGAGGGCGCGGGAGATGTTCTCGCTATACTCCTCCACCTGGAACGGAATGGAAGCGCCGGCGGCATCCACCAGTCGCATGGCCTTCTTGTAGTCAGCAACATCGCCAGGGGAGACGTCGCCGAATAAGGTGACGTGCGCGCGCACCACATCGTCGCGCGTCCAACTGAGCGGATTGAAGGCTACGATGGCGGCGCTCCTGGGAAAGGGATGCTGCACGCGCTCGGCGATGTTGCGCAGCGACTCGCGCAGAATCTGCCCGCCCTGTAGGATGGCAGCCTGTGCGTAACCAACCTTGCGCTCGTCGCCGATGACGCCGCCCTGACCAAAGTTGTTATGGTCCATCGCCTCCAGGGCTTTTCTCCAGAGAGCTTCCAATTGCTGCTGGGGATATGCGGAGTAACCGAGTCCGTAGCTGATGGCGGCGAACTTTTCTGCGTTTAATAAAGTATCGGTAGCGGTGATGGCGGGCGGCCAGAGGTGGCTCATGGAACTGATCACGTTGGCCCAGGAAGACGGGATTTCGCCGGAGATTTCGGGAATCGCCGGCGTATCGGCCGCCGCGCGAAAATACTCTTCGGCGGTGGCGAAACGAAAATGGTCGGGGCCCATGTGCGCGTTGAGCACCGGCAGATTCTCCACCAGTTTCTCGTTCGGCGCGAACAGGTCGGTGCCCCAACCCATGTATACCGGACCTTTGGTAGTCGCCTGCACCGCGCGCAGATCGCTGGTGATTTTGGTGAAGCGCGCGTCATCCAGGTCGCGATGCAAACCCAGTCCGACTCCCCAGCCGTAACCCTTGATCGTGTTCCAGAGGAGCACGCTGGAACCGTCCGGCGACTTCCACCGAAAGAGAGAAGTGTCCGGCGGGCCCATGCGGGTCATCACCATGTACGGGGTCGCGGATCTGGCGAGAATCTGCGGATACTGCCGCGTGAACCCGGGGATGTCGCCGAGGTGGGCGACTTTGGGATCGACGCCGAAGACCTCGCGGGCGTACCGCTTGCCGTAGACCACGTTCCGCACCAGCGCTTCCCCGCGCGGCAGGTTTTGATAAATGCCGGCCCACTTGGGAGCGATTTCGATGCGCCCCTGCTTCACCAGCCGCTGGAACGATGCGAGTTCGGTCGTTCCCTTCATGGCGTCTGCGAAATTGGCCGCGAACACCTCGTCCTCCAACAGAAAGCGGAACTCCGGGTAGTTTTCGGCGAGTTGGACGGCCTTCGTGATGATGCGAATGCCGCGGCTGAGGCACTCCTCCTGCGTACCTCCCCAATACAAGTCGAGATGGGAGAAGGGCACGATGTAGATTTGCCGGTTCGCGGCGGCGGATTCGGCTGTCGACGCGGCCGGCAGAAGCGCGAGTGTCAGCAACAGAGTGAGAAGGCGCATAAAAGGTCCGATCTTCCGGGGATATTAGCACGCAGTTCGTTTCACACCTATTCAATAGCTGCTAATGGCAGTTCACGTTTTTTGAATCGACCGGCCCTCGCCGCGCGTGGTGAGAAGCCGGAGGTTTTTCGGTTCCAGGCTGCGCGCCTCCGCAACGAAGGCCTGCACAGGCTGCGAGACGAAGCTGGATTTCCTGCGCACCAACGCGATCTTGGAATAAAGCGGCGGACCCGTATGATGGATCCGGTTGAGGCGCCGCTCCTTCAAGTCGCGGTCCACAACCCACAGGGGAAGAAAGGAGGCGCCGAGGCCGGCTCGGACCATAGACCGGACAAACTCCGAGTTGTCGAAACGCATTATGACGTTCGGCTCAAAACCGTTGGCGGCGCAGTAATGGTCGATCGGTTCCTGCATCCGGCTGCCTTTCCGGAACAGGATGAAGCGCGTATTTCTCAGGTCCGCCAGTCGCGGATGGGAAGCGGCGTGCCGCTGGTGCGATACCAACACGAGCTCGAAATCCCAGGACATCTCGATGCAGTAGTCGCGCTTTTCCACCAGGTCGGCCGAGACCAGCAAGGCCAGGTCAAGCGTTCCTCGATTGAGGCCTTCCAGCAGGACAGGCGTGTTGCCGGTTTCCACCAGCAGTTCCACGCCGGGATGGGCGTGGCGAAACTTCTTGAGGATGGCCGGCAGCACATAGGCGCTGGGCCCGGTGCCGATGCGCACCAGCCCGCGCTTCATGCCCTTCCATTCCTGCAGCGCGGAGAGCGCCGATTCGTATTGAGCCAACAAGTCTCGCAAGTAGGGCAAGAGAACTTCGGCGGCCTGGGTGAGTTGCAATTGCCGGCCGATCTTCTCATACAGGGTCACGCCCAACTCGCTTTCGAGCGTCTTCAGTTGCTTGTGAATGGCCGGCGGGCTGAGATGGAGATGTTGGGCCGCGAGCGAAATGCTGCCCAATTCGGAGAGTGCGACGAGACTGCGGAATTCTTTCAGTTCCACGCGGACAAAGTAACACGTTTCACCAAAAGTGAATGAATATCGCCCAAGAGCGAATTGCGGGGAAGTTTGCCAGCGAATACGATGAGCATGACCAGAGGTGATGGAGAATGGCGGAAATGAGCCGTAGAAACTGTATTCAGGGAACGCTTGCGGCTTTGACCGCGGGCGTGGCGGCCGGCGCGGATATGACGCCGATGCGGAGGCCGGCGGACGCGAGCCGGGGCGGCATGCAATTGGCGGAGTTGTTCTCCGTGGGCGAGGATCACAAGATCCGGCTGGCCAGTCAGATCGGAATCACCCACGCCATCGTCAGCACTGCTTCGGTGCTCAGCCGCGTGCCGCGGGTTCGCTACGTGGAGGAACTCCGAAAAATCAAGACCGGCCTGAACGCGGCCGGGTTGATCTTCGCGGGCGTGGAAAGCCATCCTG
>OKRF01000312.1:7296-19602 GCA_900290315.1 Candidatus Sulfopaludibacter sp. SbA3
TGGCGCAACTCGGCGTGCCGCTTGTCTGCTACAACTGGATGGCGGGAATCGGCTGGTATCGCACTCGGACGGACCTGCCCGGCCGCGGCGGCGCGCTCCTCAGCGAATTCGACAACCAGGCCGCCAAGGCACTGGGACCCACCGAATGGGGCGAGGTGAGCGAAGACCGCATCTGGAGCAGCCTGGAGTACTTTCTAAAGGCCGTGATTCCGGTGGCGGAGCAACACAACGTCAAGATGGCCCTGCATCCGGACGATCCGCCGATCTCGCCGCTGCGCGGCGTCGGCCGCATTCTGACCAGCGCCGCGAACTATCGCCGCATTCTGAATATGGTTCCGAGTCCCGTCAACGGAATCACGTTTTGCCAGGCGAATTTCAAACTGATGGGCGAAGATATCGCGGCGCTGGCGCGCGAATGGTGCTTGCAGAAGAAAATCTTCTTCGTGCACTTCCGCGACGTGGAAGGCACGCGCGAGCATTTCCGCGAAGTATTCCACGATAGCAGTCCCGTGGATCTGGCGCAGATGCTGCGGATCTACCATGAGTGCGGATTCGAGGGCCCCATTCGCCCCGATCATGCTCCGACGCTCGACGGAGAAGCCAACGACAAGCCTGGATACGCCATGGGCGGCAAAGTGCTCGCCATCGGGTATATGAAGGGCGCCATGGACGCGCTCGGCATTCCCTACGCGCATTGACGACGATTCACGTTTGGTGAATCGGTTTTCGAAATAATTCAATTGCGTTCCGGAGTGCCGGGTCTTATGTTCAACGTGAAGCAGCTTCCGGGAGTGAGGTGTATATGCGATCTACGTTGCTCGTAATTGCGGTTTTCCTGGCCTTCGCAGCGGCCGCCGCCGCCCAAACCACAAGCGGTTCGATCACCGGTTCGGTGGTGGATCAGCAGGGCGCGCCCGTAGCCGGCGCACTGGTCAGCATCAAGAATATGGATACGAACGCCGTGTTTACGGCCAAGACGCGAATCGGCGGCGACTTTATCGTCACGGATTTGCAGGCGGCCCCTTACACGGTCACGGTCGAGCAGAGCGGCTTTAAGAAGATCGAACAGAGCAACGTGGTGCTCACCGCGAACACCAACATCTCCATCGGACAGGTGCAACTTCAGGTGGGCGCCATCCAGCAGACTGTGGAAGTGGTCGCGCAGGGAGCGCAACTGGAGGCTACGTCCTCCGATCAATCCACCGGCATCGTGGGAACGCAGATCGAGAACACCGAGGTGAACGGCCGCAGCGTGCTGGCGCTGCTCTCGCTGGTTCCCGGTATGTACACGGACGGCGATTTCTCCGTGGTGAATAATCAAACGGGCAATATCTATACCAACGGAACCCGCGGCACCAGTTTCAACCTGACCATGAACGGCGCAAGCAACATCGATACCGGCAGCAATAGCAAGATGATGGCCACGGTCAGCCTGGACGCCATCCAGGAAGTGCACGTCATGACCGCCAATTTCGATGCGCAATACGGCAAGAACGCCGGCGGCCAGATCATGGTGATCACCAAGAGCGGGTCCACCACTTTCCACGGTGCGGGCTTCTGGTACTACCGCGATCGCGGTTTAAACGCGAATACGTGGATGAATGATCGCGATGGCGTGCGCAAGCCGTATTATCACTACAACTACGAAGGCTACAATTTGGGCGGCCCGGCTTACATCCCGGGGAAGTTCAATCGCGCCAAAGACAAGCTGTTCTTTTTCTGGAGCGAGGAATACCAGCAGCAGTTGATTCCGCAATCTTCGGCCGTCCACGTGACCGTTCCCACCGCTTTGGAGCGGCAGGGAAACTTCTCCCAGACGCTCACGAACAACAACACGACTACACCGTACTCACCGAAGGACTACACGACGGGCGCGCCGTTTCCGGGTGGCATTATCCCCGCAAGCAAGTTGTACGCACCCGGCTTGGCGGTCCTGAATCTGTATCCGCTGCCCAATGTCTCCGGCCAAACGGGGTATAACTACCAGTCGCAGGTCTCCAGTTCCGAGCCGCGCCACGAGCAATTGCTAAGGCTGGATTACAATGCCACCGAAAAATGGCGCTTTTCCGGATCCTGGACCAACCTTGCCAAAGACGTCCTGACGGGCGACTATTGCCCATCAGGCTACTCGTTGTGCCCCAATTTTCCACTGACGCCGATTCAGTACAAACATCCCGGATACATCGCCGTGCTGAATGCCACGCGAACGATCAGCCCCACGTTAGTCAACGAGACCATTTTCGATATCGCGCACCACCCGGTAACGGTTCTGCCTACGGACCCCAACGCGCTGACCGCTACCGCGACGGGAGTTAACCTGCCCACCTTGTACCCGGCATACGATAACTGGATTCCGCGCATCAGCTTCAACGGCAGCCGCATCAGCAACGCCCCGTCTTTCGATACCGGCGGCGGCGAATGGAGCCCTTTCAATACTTATAATTCGACCATTGAGTGGATCGATAACCTGAGCAAGGTGTTTAACACGCACGTGGTCAAAGCGGGCGTCTTCATTCACCGCAATCGCAAGGACCAGAGCGC
This sequence comes from Candidatus Sulfopaludibacter sp. SbA3, assembly GCA_900290315.1. Classification (GTDB taxonomy): domain Bacteria; phylum Acidobacteriota; class Terriglobia; order Bryobacterales; family Bryobacteraceae; genus Sulfopaludibacter. The sequence goes on from OKRF01000312.1 coordinate 9,838, forward strand.
TTACGCCAAGACCGAAGGACATTATGACTGGGGCGACAATTCCGCCAATCCCTATGACACGGGTTTTGGCTTTGCCAATGCAGCCATCGGCACGTATTACTCGTTTGCCGACGCCAGTAAATATGTCACCGGGCAGTACCGGTATACCAACGCCGAATTCTACCTGCAGGATAGTTGGAAGGCCCTTCCGCGCCTGACACTCAACTACGGAATCCGCGCTTATTACATCCAGCCGTACTACGATAAGGGTGAGAATACATCAAATTTCCTGCCTAACGACTATGACGCCTCGCAGGCAGTGCGGCTCTACTATCCCGCGATCGTCAACGGCACCAAGGTAGGGCTCGACCGCGCTACCGGCCAGACTGTCTCTTCTTTCCTGGTCGGCCAGATTGTGCCCGGCTCCGGGAACATGGCCGATGGCCTGCTGCAGGCGGGTCACGGAATCAGCCCCTACTTGATGAAGAGTCCCGGGTTATTGTGGGCTCCGCGTGTCGGTCTGGCTTGGGATGTCACGGGCAAACAGAATCTGGTCTTTCGAGCCGGCGGGGGCGTTTACTACGACCGCTACCAGGGCAACGACATTTTCAACATGATCACCAACCCGCCCTCCATCGTTCAGCCGACCATCTATAACGGATTCGCGCAGAATATCGGCCAGTCTGGCGCGCAGTACTTCGGACCGCCGGGCATTTCGGCCATCGATTACAACGGCAACGTTCCCACAGTGATCAACTTCAGCGCGGGAATCCAGACCAAGCTTCCCAAGGCGGTTCGCCTGGACCTGAACTATGTGGGCTCCATCAGCCGCCATCTGATGGAGGTGACCAATATCAACGGAATCCCGTATGGGGCGGATTTCCTGCCGCAGAATCAGGATCCGACCCTGACGGCCACGTCCAGCACCATCCTGGGCTCCAACGCGCTGAGCAGCAATTTCCTGCGTCCCTATCAGGGCTACGGCGCCATTAACCTGGAGGGCTTCGGGGCCACTGGCAATTACAACTCGCTGCAAGCCAAGCTGGATCGTCACTTCGCCAGCGGGCTGTTTGTAAGTTCGGCGTTCACCTGGAGTAAGTGCCTGGGCACGGCGTTTGGAGATGGGGACAGCTTCCGCATCGATAATCTTTCGCGCTATGCGCTGTATTCCCCGTGCAGCTATAACATCCCGTTCAACCTGGTGGTGAACTACGTTTATCCGCTGCCGGGAGCGAGCCACTGGGGCGCGCTGAATAATGTTGTAACGCGGGCCGTATCCGATGGTTGGCAGATTGCGGGTCTGTCTCAGTTCCGCAACGGCACCCCGTATTCTGTGGGTTTCAGCGTGCCGAGTTACGGCAACAACCAACTCACCGGCTCGCAGGACTTTGGCGCGCGTGTCTGGCTGGTGGGCGATCCCCTCGCGGGCATCTCAGGCAGCGACCCCTACAGCCGCATCAATGCGGCGGCTTTCCGGCCGCCCATGGTGGGCAGCATCGGGATCGAATCGCCGAAGAATTATCTGGTGGGTCCGGGTGTGAACGATTGGGATATGGCTCTACAGCGCCAGTTCAAGTTAAAGGAGCGGCTCAAGCTGAACTTCCGCGCCGATGCATTCAATATCTTCAATCACGCGCAGTTCAACGGCATCAACAGCACCATTAACTTCACATCCATCACGAACCCGACTCCCACCAACCTGCCGTACCGGTCGGACGGCACGTTCAACGTGACCTGCCGTACCGGTCGGACGGCACGTTCAACGTGAGCAACAAGAACGGCTTCGGTACGGTGAGCGGCGTGCGTAGTCCGCGCGTCATGCAGTTGATGGTGAAGGTGACTTTCTGACGAAAGGCCGGGGCTGCCAGGCGTGCGCCCCTTTCCCATAGGTGCAATATGTCTCCTACCCGCCGCGCCATGCTGGGCGCACTCACAGCGGCGTCTTACTCGCGGATCCGGGGCGCAAATGAGCGCGTGCAACTCGGGTTCATTGGATACGGGCTAATCGGCAAGCAGCACGTCAGCGACTTCTCCAAACTGCCGGATGCGGAGTGCGCCGCGGTGGCGGAAGTCCATTCCGCACGCCTGGACGAAGGCATCACCGCGTGCGGAGGCCGTGCCCGGCCCTATCGCGACTTCCGCAAGTTGCTCGACGATAACGACCTTCAGGCGGTGGTGCTCTCCACGCCCGATCACTGGCACTGCGCCATGACGATTCTGGCATGCGCGGCGGGCAAAGACGTCTATGTCGAAAAGCCAATGACGGTGTTCGTTCGCGAGGGCCGGTGGATGGCCGAAGCCGCGCGCAAGTATCAGCGCGTTGTGCAGGTGGGCACCCAGCAGCGCAGCGGGCAGCACTATGCCAAGGCTATCGGACTGATGAGGGCCGGCGCCATCGGCGACATCCACGCGGCGCGAATCGCCATGTACCGGAATGCCATGCCGGGATTCGGCAGTCCCGCGGACGGCGTAGCGCCCGGCGGATTCGACTACGACATGTGGCTGGGGCCCGCGCCCATGCGGCCCTACAATCCGAATCGCGGGATCTACCACTTCCGCTGGTATTGGGATTATTCCGGCGGCCAAATGACCAACTTGGGCGCGCACGATGTAGACGTGGTGCAATGGCTTTTGAACTCCGATGGTCCAAAGGCTGTGTCCTCGATGGGCGGACGGTGGTCGCTGCAGGACAACGGCGAGACTCCCGACACGCAGGACGCGACATTTCTGTACGAGCCCAACCTGGTGCTCCAGTGGTCGATGAGGGAGGCGGGCGTGGGCCGGGGCCAGGGACAAGGCCTGGAATTCTTCGGGACCAAAGGCAGCATGACGCTGTCGCGCGGCGGCTTCCAGATTTATCCTGACATGAAGCAGCCTCCGGAAAACCTGATTCCGCAGATTCTCGGACACCCTGCCGGCGGCCCGGTCAAGACTCCCGCACAGCCGGTTCCCTGGATCGAGGCGTCGAAGGAAGCGGCCACCAATAATCTGTTCACGGCGCACGCGCGGAATTTCGTGGATCGCGTAAAGTCGCGGCGCCAACCCAACGCCACCGTGGAGAACGGGCATCGCACCGCAACCGCCTGCCACCTGGCCAACATCTCGCTGCGCCTGGGAGGCCGCGCCATCCGCTGGGATTCCCGGCAAGAAGAGATCGTGGGAGACAAGGAAGCAGCCTCTTATCTGGTCCGGCCATACCGCCGGCCGTGGGACGAAGTGTTGCGCCTGGTGAACGGATGACGCGCAGGGAACTGATTGGTGCAGCGGTGACGGCTACTGCCGCGAGCGCCGCTGTTCCCGCGGCCTCGCAAACGACGGTGGGTGTGACCATCGATTGCTATCAGTTCGGGCGGCGCCGCCAGCGTGCGTATCCGATCGCCGAGAAATATCGTCATCCGCTGGAATTGGAAAATCACAAGGACTGGACCGCCGATGAACTGACCGCGCTCCTGACGCAGTACGGCAGTGAGTATCTTGGAGTCTGTCTGGACACCGGAAACACTCTCTCGCTGCTGGACGACTACATGGAAGTCGTGGAGTTGCTGGCGCCTTTCTCCAACCGGCGGCGAATTGTCTCCACCGTTCGCAGCGCGCGGAAGGACGCGCACTTTACTCTGGAAATGATTACGCGCGATCCTCTGAAGGTGCCGGTGCTGACGGATCGATATTGGGCGACGTTTCCGGATCGCAATGGGCGAGACCTGACGCGCACGCTGGCGACGGGGCGGGCGAACGCTCCGCGAAATCCTCTACCCGAGATGGCGACTTTAGATCGCGATTCCCGGATCCGCCTGGAGGAAGACAACGTTCGAGAGTGCCTGGCCTACGCAGCAGCGGAATTGGGAATGGCGGCCCGGCTTTGAGAACCACGGCACCCTTCGGACTGCCTTACCGGCGCATGCGCTGGGTCATTGCGGGATGGCTCACGCTCTCCACGGTCTTAAACCTGGTCGATCGTCAGACGCTTTCGATACTGGCCCCGATGCTGCGCGACAAGTTCCATCTCAGCGTGCAGGACTATTCGCACGTGGTGACGGCCTTCCTGATTTCGTACACCGTGATGTACACGGTGGGCGGCAGGCTGGTGGACTGGGTGGGCGAACGGATCGGCATGGCGGCGTGCATTCTGTGGTGGTCGCTTTGCACCATGGCGACGGCGCTGGCGCAGGGCGGCCTGAGCTTGGGCGCCATCCGGTTTCTGTTGGGACTGGGCGAGCCGGGGAACTATCCCGCTGCGCTACGCGCCACCACTCGCTGGTTCCCGAAAGAGGAGCGCGGGCTGCCGGTGGCCATGTTCTCGTCGGGAAGAGCGGTGGGCAACATGCTGGCGCCGCCGCTGATCAGCGCCCTCACGCTGTATTTCGGCTGGCGCGCGGCATTCGTCTTGCCGGGAGCGTTGGGACTTTTGTGGCTGGCCGGCTGGCTGTACATCTACCGCCTGCCCGCGGAGCATCCCGGCATCTCCGCCGGGGAATTGCGCGCGCTCGATGGCGGCGGAGCCAGCGGAGCACCGCCGTCGTGGAGTTCGCTGCTCAGCAACCGCAACGTGCTGGCACTGGTGCTGTCACGGCTGGTTTCCGATCCGGTCTGGTATCTGTATCAGTTCTGGATTCCGGTGTATCTGAAGCAGGAGCGCGGATTCACCCTGACCGACATTGGCATGTACGGCTGGATTCCCTTCGTGGCGGGCGCCATGGGCGGGATGGTGGCGCCATGGGCGGGATGGTGGGCGGCCGCGCGTCCGATGTGCTTATCCGCAAAGGAATGCCGGCACTGAAGGCGCGTCCTTTGATTTTGTATATCTCCGCGGCAGTGGCTCCGTTTGGTCTCCTCATCGCTCACGTACATTCCGCAACTGTGGCCATCGCCCTGATCGCGATCGTAGCGTTCGTGGTGTATTCCTGGTTCATCAATACGGCAGCGATGATTCCCGATGTTGTGCCGGAGAACGCGGTGGGCTCGGTGCTGGGAATTATGGGTACGGCCGGAGGCCTGGGCGGCGCGTTGTTCCAGCCGCTGGTCGGCTATCTGGTGGCGCATTATTCTTTCGCGCCGGTCTTCGCGATGGCGGGTTCGATGCATCTGGCGGGCGCGCTGATTCTCTGGTCTCTCAAACGGGACGTAAAGGCGCCGTCACTGATTTGCGAGGAGGTTCATGAGGCTTAAAGGGAAGACCGCGATCGTGACCGGCGCCGGGCGGGGAATTGGACGGGCCATCGCCATCGGCTATGCCCATGAGGGGGCGCGCGTGGTAGTGAACTACAGCCGGTCGCGGGATGGTGCGGAAGAGACCGTGCGGACGATTCAAGCGGCGGGCGGCGAAGCGTTTGCGCTAGAGGCGGATGTCTCGCGACTGCAGGACCACGACCACCTGATTAGCCGCGCCATGGAGGAGTTCGGCGCCATCGACATCCTGGTGAACAACGCCGGAATCGAGATCAACGAGCCGGTGCTGGAGAGCAAGCCGGAGACTTGGGAAGCGACCGTGGACGTGAACCTCAAGGGTGCCTACTTCCTGGCGTGTGGAGTGGCGCGCGTGATGGCGCGCTTGGGCGGCGGCAAGATCGTCAACATCTCAAGCATTCACGACGTCGAACCGCTCCGCAATCGCGCGGTTTACTCCATCACGAAGGGCGGCATGCTGATGATGGTGAAATCGCTGGCGCTGGAACTGGCCGGACACAACATCCATGTCAATGGAATCTCGCCCGGCGCCATCCTTACCGACATGAATCGCAAGCATCTCACGGAGCCGGCGCGCCGCGACGGCCTGCTGGCCCGCATTCCGATGAAGCGAATCGGCGATCCCGAAGATATCGTGGGCGCGGCGGTATTCCTGGCATCTGCGGAATCGAATTACGTAACGGGCACGACCATCTATGTGGATGGAGGGCTACTTCTGTTCTAGGGAATGAGGCAAATATGGAAAAACTATTAATCGTCGAACACATCAACATGCAGGAGATCTGCGAACGCTACAAGCGGCTGTATGCCGGTGCGGTTTACGATGTTCTGGAAGGTCTCGGTTATCCTGACCAGGCGCTGTCGCACGAGATTGTGGCTCTCGCTCCCGGAATGAAGCTGGCGGGTCCGGCCTTTACGGTGAAGGGCACGGTGACCGCCGAACGCGACACCGCCGGGCGCCACGAGCGCATGAAAATGGTCTGCAGCATGAGCCATCCCTGCGTCGAAGTTCGCGACCGCGGAACGCCGTACAATGTGGCTCTTTATGGCGAGTTGAGCGCCACCACCGCCCGGGCGCACGGGGCCGTCGGAGCGTTGATCGACGGTGGCACCCGCGATTCCGGCCACCTGATCCAGATGGAGTTTCCGGTGTTCGCGCGCTATCGAAGCCCGATCGAAGCGTTCGGCCGCTACATGATCGTCAAGACGCAAGTGCCCGTTCGTATCTCGGGTGAGACTACTGAGACTGTGCAAGTGAATCCGGGCGATTTCATTTTTGGCGAGGAAGACGGAGTGATCGCCATTCCCCAGGAGCTGATTCTACCCGTGCTCGAGGAGTGCGAGCGGATCAAAGGACTGGAAGATCAGGCGCGCGCGGACTTCGCGCGCGGTGACGATCCTGCTGAGGTATTTCAACGGTATAAGAGGTTTTGAATTCCGTCGAATGCGAACTCTGGATCATCACAGAGGCGGACCGCAACGCTGCGACGCTGCTCCTGCCATCGGAATACTGATGGCTACCAAACAGGCAGGTTTATCAAGTGCCTGTTTTCTTATTGCGGTGTGGGCCGGTAGCCGGGGCCGAAAAGGCGGCCTGGTGGGATCACTCGGCCCTTCTTGACCAGGCAGGATTCACCGTTCGGGCCCCTCGATGGGACCCGCGCACCTGTGCCAAAGCCCGGGACGCACCTTAGTTGGGCGATGGTGTTGCGGCGTGGTCAATCACGATGGTCTCGACTGGCCCTTTGGTCCGTTCCATCTTCAGGCCCATCTCCGCCAGAAAGCTCCGGAAGGAATCCGATTGGTCGCCGCCATACTTCGGCTCCGCGTCCGGCACGGCTTGCCGGTAATGGTACTGGCCCGTCAGCCCGGTCCTATCCAGAATCGGAACGTGGAAAATGAAACTGGACGCAAATTTCGCCAGGTATGGCATTCCGGCGTCGGTAATGTCCCATTGTCCGCCAGCATATCCAACGGACTCAAAACCTCGTGAGCTCTCCGGATCGTCCGCCGCCGATGGGATCTCCACCGGATGGAGTCTGAGCGTTTTCCCACTCTGCTCCAACAGGTACACGTCTCCTGTCCTGGTTTCATGATGGAACTGCAGTTGAAAGCGACTGATCAGCAGCGACTGCAACATGGCGCGCAACTGCTTGTCGCGGATTTCATACCAGGAATACCGCAGGCTCTTGATGCTCGACTGCAGGCTCTCCGGGGGCTTGGCCTCGATGTCGTAGTTCTCCTTCTCTGTCCAGGCTTCACCGCCTGAGACTTGCCAATTGGCAAGACCGAAAGCGGTGGCAACCAGGCTTTTGAGATTGACCCCAAAGATCTCCAGTCTGCCTCCGGGATATACGCGGGCGCCCATCATGTGCATGACACTAGGATCGGTGCGCTTGACGCTGGCAACTTCGAACTGCGGCAACTGTGCGGCCGTGCTCTCATGCGCCGGCGGCGCTTGCGGCCGCTCCGCGGCGGCAGGCGGTGCCGGGGCGGGTGCCAGGGCCGCACCGGAAGGCGGTTCCGCGGCTGCCGGAGCCGGCGTGGCCGGCATCGCGACTCGAGGCGGCTGCGCGGCGCGTTGGGGATAGGCCGCGGCCGCCAGATAGGCGAGCGGCACTCCCAACATCACGATTGCCGCGATCCCCAAACGCGTCAGTCCGCGCGGGGCCGCGTTGGAATTCAGGATGCGCCATATACGCGTTGCCGGCCTATCGTAGTGCGCCATGGCTACTCGCGGCCAGCTCGCCGGTCCGACGCCGCGCTGGATGAAGTCGAGCAGGATCTCGGCATACAAGACGCGATCACAGGCCGCCGCGACTGCGTCGTCATCGCTGACCTCTTCAGCAGCGCGCACGATACTGCGGTGCAGAAGCCAGCTCGCGGGGCTCGCCCAGAGCAATGCGCGATGGATCGCTGAGACGAACTGCACGACAGGATCACGGCGGCGGATATGCGATCGCTCATGTGCCAGCACGGCGCTCAGCTTCGCCGAGTCCCAGGCGCGCCAGTCCGGCGGCAGGAGGATAGCGGACCGTATGATGCCAACGGTCACCGGCGATAGGACGTGGCGCGATTCGCGAATCCCAATTCCGTCCTCGACGACGCCACTGTCGCGGCTCCGGCGCAGAATGCGGAGGCTCACGATCCAGCCCGTGAACAGGCGCAGCAGCAAGGCGCCCGCCACCAACGCATAAACTGTCGCGGCAAGACGCGCCCAATCGAACGCCTTCGCGGCGGCGGTTCGGCCGGTCACGGGACCGGGGCTGAGATCCGCGGCGGGTCCTGCGAACTCGATGGCATCCTCTCCCGATACCATTGCCGATGCTGCCATCGGCGCGCGGGCCGGTGCGCGCAGGACAGCCATCGGTAGTCCGGGCAGCGCCGTCATGAGTGCAGGAATCGCTATAGAAGCGCCGAGCATGGCGGTCCAGGCCGTGAGGCGGAGGGCAGGATTCTTCACCCGCAGCAGCCACAGCAGCACCGCCCCGGCGAGGATCAGAATCAATGAACGGATCGTCCATTCCGCCAGGAACTGTATTGTAGTCATGGTCTCTTCTCCTTGCGAGACGCGATTTCTTCCGCGAGTTGCCGCAATTCGCCCGGTTTGATCATCTGGTTGTCCACCATTCCGACCAGCAGTTCCCGCAAGGAGCCGGCGCAGAATCGGTCGATCAGTTGCCTGGTGGCATCCGCCGCGACGCTGCTTTTGCTTTCCAAGGCGCGGTAGAAAAAGGTGCGCCCGCGGACTTCATGCGTGACGTATCCTTTTTTTTCCAGGTTCTTCAAGATCGTCCGCACCGTGGATTCCCTGAAGCCTCGATGGCTAAGCGTGCCTTGCCGACACATCTCCGCTGTGCAGTTGGGATGTTTCCAGACGTACTCCATGAAGGACTGTTCGAGCGGGCTGAGGTGCTTCTGCGGTGAAATGCTATGCATCGTAGTGCTATAATGTATAGCATTAACGATCCAGGCTGTCAATCCCTTCGGGTCCATCAATCTTCGCTCCCCTGCCACGACACACCGACCCTTCAAACCACCTTGAAGTGGCGACACTGAAAACTACCCCCCGGCCCACTTGGGCGTATCGCGCGCGTTGATGAAATCTGCTCGTCATCCGGCAGGATAGATCGTCGCTGGCAGCGTAGGGTTTGCCTTCTATTAGGTGACGGCCCGGCCGGACAGCGCGGAGCTACTACCTCTGCGGCTTCTTCACAGGCAAAGCAGAGACGAGATGATGCTGCAATGCGGGCTAGCCACAATACTGTTCAGTTACGACTACCTTCCTCTTACATCGCTAGTTGATGGGACTGCCAGCAGTACGTTCATTGTTTCCGGAGGCCCCAAGCGCCAGTAACTGGCAGGAACGCCCGTCACGGGGTTGGGGCCGGGGAAGGATACACGTCGCGCTCCGCCTTTGCGGCAATGCACCAGATTGTCAAAGACCGGTAGCGGTGGACGGTGAAAATTGCTCAGGCGGCGCCTTAGGCAGCCCGGCGGAAGCCCTGTTTGGCGGCCGGGAACTGCTTTTTGGCGTCTGCCAGACGCAGGTTGTGGGTGACGCAGCGGGCGATTTTGGGGAGTGAAAAAGCAAATTGTGGG
>OKRF01000279.1:0-5223 GCA_900290315.1 Candidatus Sulfopaludibacter sp. SbA3
GTATTCGAGTTTCAGGAACCTTAATCGGGTCTCGGCTCCGCTCCCTTACGGTTGCGACTCCGAATCGGGCGTCCCTGCTCCTCCACTTCTATGCCGCACACCCCTGGTTTCCGGGTGCGCGGTCTGGTGAATGGTGGTGGCCCCTATTTTGAGCTGCTCAGCCCCGCACTTCGCGCAGACGCCGCTCCAGGAATCGGCGCTCGCTGTCATTGCTGACTAATTCGAGGGCGCGGCGGTAGGCTTTCACCGCTTCCACGGGGGACCCGGCGCGGCGCAGCAGGTCGGCACGGGCGGAATGCAGCAGATGGTAACTGTCCAGGTCGCCGGCCAGTCCATCGATGAGTTCCAATGCCGGCAGCGGCCCGCTCACCATGGCGACCGCTACGGCGCGATTGAGGGACACGATGGGCGAGGGCGTGATCCGCTCCAACAGGTCGTACAGGCCGAGGATCTGGCGCCAGTCCGTATCTTCCGGCCGCGCCGCCTCGCAATGCAGGGCCGCGATGGCCGCCTGCACGGTGAAAGGGCCGGGACCCGAGCGCAGGGCGTCCTCCACCAGCGGCAGCGCCTGAGCGATCTGCTGACCATTCCAGCGGCTGCGATCCTGCTCTTCCAGGATGACGAGGTCGCCGGCGGCGTCCATACGGGCATCGCGGCGGGAATCGTGAAGCAGCATCAGGGCCAACAGGCCGGTCGCTTCCCCGGGAGGCTGCGGCGCCATCAAGGCTCGCACCAGGCGTCCCAGGCGGATGGCTTCAGCGCACAGATCGGTTCTCACCAGCGGGCCGCCTCGTGTGGCCGCATACCCTTCGTTGAAGATCAGGTAGATCACCGTGAGCACGGCGGCCAGGCGCTCCGGCATGTCGGTGGTGCCGGGCACGGTATAGGGAATGTGCGCGTCGCGAATCTTGCGCTTGGCGCGCACCAGGCGCTGCGCCATGGTAGTCACCGGCACCAGAAATGCCCGCGCCACCTCGTCAGTCTGGAGTCCGCCGAGCGTCTGCAGAGTGAGAGCGACCTGTGACTCGGGCGCGAGCGCCGGGTGGCAGCAAGTGAAAATCAGGCGAAGGCGGTCGTCCGGGATTTCAGCCGGGTCATAATCCGGCTGTTCCACGGACTCGCTCAGACCGTAGGCGTACGATTCGACCTTTTCGTCGTGCAGCGCCCGGCGGCGGATTACGTCGATGGCCTTGTGCTGCGCCGTACGGATGATCCAGGCGCGCGGGAATTCCGGGACCCCGGAACTGCGCCACTGGTTCACCCCGGCGGCAAATGCCTCCTGGGCGGCCTCTTCGGCAACTTCGAAATCGCCCACCAGGCGGATCAGGGCGGCCAGGATCCGGCCCCAATCCGAGTGATACAGTTCCTCGATCGCCTGATCGGCATTCTGGCTCATCCACCGATGGTAAATAATTCTTTAACAGGCTGTCGATTTGGGCTACCATCGTTCGACATATCCATCGGAGGGATTTGGATGCGGTACATGCTGTTGGTTTACCTGGACGAGCAGGCTCTGGACGAGACCGAACGTCAGGAGTGTTACGTAGAGTCCAGTCAACTCACCCATGACCTGCACGCCAACGGAAACTTCCTGGCCACCGCGCCTTTGTATCCGACTTCGACCGCTACCAGCGTCCGGGTGCGCCAGGGAAAGAAGCTGGTTACGGACGGTCCTTTTGCCGAAACGCGCGAGCAGTTGGGCGGCTACTTCCTGATCAATGCCAAAGACCTGGACGAGGCGATCGGCATCGCCGCGCGAATTCCAGGGGCACGTCGCGGTACTATCGAAATCCGGCCGGTGGTGGAGTTGTCTGGGCTTCCGGAATCACACTGAGTGGAGGAATAGAACGATGAGCGGTGTACGAGTGCTGGTGGGCACGCGCAAGGGTGCCTTCATCCTGACGTCAGACGAAAAACGTGAACGATGGGACGTGAGCGGTCCGCATTTGACCGGCTGGGAGATCTACCACGTAAAAGGATCGCCCGCCGACCCCAATCGGCTGTATGCCTCGCAGTCCAGCGGTTGGTTCGGGCAGGTGATGCAGCGATCGAGCGACGGCGGCAAGACCTGGGAGGCGGTGGACAACAAGTTTGTCTACGATGGCATCCCCGGGACTCACCAGTGGTACGACGGCACGCCGCACCCATGGGAATTCAAGCGGGTGTGGCATCTGGAGCCGTCGCTCACCGATCCGGACACGGTGTATGCCGGGGTGGAAGATGCCGCCTTATTCCGTTCGACGGATGGCGGGAAAAGTTGGAGCGAGCTTTCCGGGCTGCGCGGCCACGGCTCCGGGCCCCGCTGGCAGCCCGGAGCCGGCGGCATGTGCCTGCACACGGTCCTGCTGGATCCGGTCAACGCGAATCGCATGTTTATCGCCATCTCTGCCGCGGGCGCGTTCCGTAGTGACGATGCCGGCGCCACCTGGCAGCCGATCAACCGCGGTCTGCGTTCCCAACATATCCCCGACCCCGACGCCGATGTGGGCCACTGCGTCCATCGCATCGCCATGCATCCCTCGCGGCCGAATGTGCTATTCATGCAGAAGCACTGGGACGTGATGCGTAGCGACAATGGCGGCGATTCGTGGCACGAGATCAGCGGAGATCTGCCGACCGACTTCGGCTTCGTGATCGACGTGCACGCGCACGAGCCGGAGACGGTCTACGTAATCCCGATCAAGAGCGACTCAGAGCGCTTTCCGCCCGATGGCAAGCTGCGCGTGTATCGCAGCCGCACCGGCGGCAACGAATGGGAGCCGCTCAGCAAGGGGCTGCCGCAGAGCGATTGCTACGTCAACATATTCCGCGATGCCATGGCGGTGGATTCTCTGGATTCCTGCGGCATCTATTTCGGCACGACCGGCGGCCAGGTGTACGGGTCGGCGGATGCCGGAGACACGTGGGCGCCCATCGTCCGGGATCTTCCGGCGGTGCTCTCGGTAGAGGTACAGACACTATCGTGATCCGAATCATCCTGCCGGCACATCTGCGGATTCTGGCGCGCGTGGAAGGCGAAGTCACGCTCGAAGTGGCGGGCCCGGTGACGCAGCGTTCGGTGCTCGACGCGCTGGAGGCGCGCTATCCCACGCTGCGTGGCACGCTGCGCGATCACGTAACGCAAAAGCGCCGGCCGTTCGTCCGGTTCTTCGCCTGTGAGGAAGATCTGTCGCACGAATCGCCCGATGCGGAACTGCCCGATGCGGTCGCGAACGGGAGAGAGCCTTTTCTGGTTGTCGGGGCGATCGCCGGCGGCTGAGCAAATTCAAAAGGAGCAATCAATGACGGAAGTTGTGACGTACTTGAACTTTGACGGAAACTGCCGGCAGGCGATGGAGTTCTACGCGAAGTGCCTGGGAGGGGAGTTGCAGCTCATGCCATTCTCTGAGATCCCGGGCGACAATCCCCAGATGAAAGCGGCCGGCGACAGGATCATGCACGCCCGGCTATCAAAAGGTTTCACGGTGTTGATGGCGTCAGACACGATGCCCGGAATGCCCTTTCAGCAAGGCAACAATTTCTCGGTGAGTATCGGGTGCGAAAGCCTTGAGGAAATTGAGGCGTTTTTCGCAGCGGTAGGTGAAGGTGGCACGGTCACCATGCCCCTGCAGGATCAGTTCTGGGGCGCGCGCTTCGGCATGATCAAAGATCAGTTCGGCATCCACTGGATGTTCAACTATTACCTTCCAAAATAGGACGAGCCGCAAAGCGGTGGCAGGCGATTGATTTCGAGCCGTTTGCGAAATCTGTAGCCTCTCTCGAAAATCCGAGTCGCACGGCCGCCGCAAACCGTGCCAGGCTCGAAATTCGCCGCCTTTTGGCGAATCTTCGTGCGCCGCAAACCGTGCCAGGCTCGAAATTCGCCGCCTTTTGGCGAATCTTCGTGCCTGGCTCGAGTTTGCCCCTTCACGAAATCTCGACGCCTTTTCCCCGCCATTTTCATCCCACCGGGCGAGGCCTCGCCTCATGAGCCGACATCCGGCCCCCGGGGCGCTGAAATCACCGGCCCCCTCCGGCACGATCTCGAGCGCGACCCGCTACCGCGGTGTGCAGGACCGTTCCGGAGGGAGGATTGGTTTGCGCACTCTGCCGGCCCCCGCGGGGGCCTGGAGAGAGGCTGGAGCCAGATCCGCGCCTTGGTTTACGTTGAAAGTGGCGGTCCCTTGCTTGGTGTTCGCCAGCGTGAGGCTACCGTTGCGCTGGGCGGTGGATGTGTTCGCAGCAACTGCGTAATTGATGCACCCATTGCCGGTGCCGGTCGGCGATGAGGTGATGGTGATCCAATCGGCGCTGCTCGTTACAGTCCAGCCCGTTCCCGGCGGTTCACTGATTTCGATGGTTCCGGAGCCCGCTCCTGCATTGAAGGACGACGGCCCGACGGTCAAGGTCCCCGACACATACCGCGGACTGTTGCTGGCGTTGGGAGCCGAAATCACCACCGTTCCCATATACAGCCCTGGCGTAAGACCGCCGGCGTTTGCGCTCAGCAGGATCGTCGAAGGAGCACTGCCGGAATTGGCCGAAAGATTGAGCCAGTTGGCTCCATCGAGTGTGCTCGCTGTCGCGCTCCACGGCATCGCACCGGTGCCGGCATTGGTGAGAACCAGATTGTTGGGTCCTGTGGGGAAGAGGTTGAAGTCCCATTGGTCGCCGCCGGTCGTCACAATTTGCGGCGCCGGAAGCCAATTGAAACTGGGATTTGAGATCGCCATTTGCGCCGGGAATCCGGCGGGATTGGTGATTTTGCGGATGCGGTCGTTGCCGCTGTCGGCAAAGTAGAGATTGCCTGCGGCATCCACCGTCATCCCCATAGCCGCGTTGATCGAGCACGTGTCGCGCACCAGCCGAGCCGCCACGGATGGTCCCCCATCGCCAGCAAACCCCTCCTGATATCCGAACAATCCGCCGCCGGCCAGCAGCGAGATCACGCCCGCCGGGTTGACCCGGTAGATGTACCAGCCGCCCTGGACGTACAAGTTGCCCTTGGTATCCGCCGCCAGGTTCGTCGGATAATCGATGGAGAGCTGCGTGGCGGGGATGCCTTCAATGTCGCCGGGCGAATCGAACACGCCGTTGGCGACCACGGTCGCGATCGTGCCGTCGGGAGTCACTCGTCGGACGACGCGGTTTTGGAAATCGACGATGTAGAGATCGCCAGCCGCGTCCAGCGCCAGCGCCTGGGGTGAGTTCAGCATGGCTCGCGTGGCTGGCCCGCCATCGCCC
>OKRF01000279.1:5233-9983 GCA_900290315.1 Candidatus Sulfopaludibacter sp. SbA3
CCTGGGGTGAGTTCAGCATGGCTCGCGTGGCTGGCCCGCCATCGCCCGAATACCCGGCGGTTCCCGTTCCCGCGACTGTCGAAACGCTTCCGGAGGGCGTGACCTTCACGACCTGGTTCAGGTAGCTATCCGACACATACAGATTCCCGGCGGTGTCCACGGCCAAGCCCGCCGGAACACCTCGGCCCGCCGCCGTACCGGCCAGATAAGTGCTGATCATGCCGCCAGGCGCGACGCGCCGGACACGTAAGTTAGCGGAGTCCACAATGTACACGTTCCCTGAAGCATCTACCGCGACGGCCGCTGGCGTGTTCAACTGTGCGCTGGTCGCGCTTCCGCCATCTCCGGAGAACCCTGGTGTGCCATTGCCCGCGATGGTCGTGATGATCCCGGCGGGCGAGACCTTGCGCACGCGGTGATTCATGGCATCGGCGATGTAGAGATTGCCGCTGCCATCCACCTTCACATCGGTGGGATAATCCAAAGCCGCCTGCGTGGCCTGCGATCCATCGCCGGCGAAATTCGATACGCCGCTTCCCGCGAAAGTGTTGATGGTCCCAGTCCCGTCCACACGCCGCACCAGACGATCGCCCTGATCGAAAACGTAGAAATTGCCGAATGCGTCGACCGCCACGCCGTAGGGCCTGATCAGGGAGGCCAGCGTTGCGGGTCCGTGATCTCCCGAGAATATAGGCGGAGATGTGACGTAGCCGGCCACCGTAGCGATGACCCCCGCCGGGGTGACTTGACGCACCACGTGGTTGCCCCNNGCCAGGGCCTCCGGGAGGCTAATTGCGGCCTCGGTCGCGGGACCACCGTCGCCGTGGTAGCCCCCCTGGCCATTGCCCGCATAAGTCGTGACAATGCCGTTGCTATCGATCTTGCGAACCCGGTTGTTGCTCCGATCGGCAACGTAGAGATTGTTCTGCCGATCTACCGCGAGTCCCGCCGGTTCTCTAAACTGCGCCTGTGAAGCCGGCCCTCCATCCCCTGAATAGCCAGCCCCATAGGAATTCGCATTGCCGATGTTGTGAATGATGCCATCCGGAGTCACTTTGCGAATCCGGTTCTTGCCGCCTTCGGCAAAATACAAAATCCCGGTGGAATCGACAGTCACCCCATCCGGTTCGAACAGCGTACTGCTGGTCGCAGGGATTCCGTCGCCCTCATCGGTGGCCCCGCCGCCGGCGAAGGTAGTAATCATTCCGTTGCGATCCACCTTCCGGATGCGCTCGTTATGGAAATCGGCAATGTAGATGTTGCCCGCGGCGTCAGCCGCCACCGCTTCCGGTTCCAGCAACCCGGCGGCGGTTGCGGGACCGCCATCGCCGCTGAACCCCTTCGAACCGTTGCCCGCGAACACCGTCGCGGCCCCCGACGGAGTGATCTTGAAGACGACACTTTGCTGGTTATCGGCGATGTACAGATTGCCCGCGGAATCGAACGTCATTCCTTCAGGATCGGCCATCTGCAAACTGGTGGCTGGACCAGCGGCGCTGGCGAGTTTCCGGCCTATGCCGGCCACCGTATTAATGACGGGCTGCGCGTGTAGCAGACCCGATCCCTGCATCAGGAGGAACACGGTCGCCATCCGCGATGCTCGGCCTTTCAGGAAGATTTGCACAGCGCCCTACCTTTGCAGGTAGACATTATATGACGGCAAGCTGCGCCCAGCACCTTCAGTTGACCAGAGCCTGATAGACCGCCGCGGAGAACTTGGGCTGGATGTCGGTGGCGTTGGGGATGAGCTGGATCATCAGCACAATCACCAGGTGGCTCTGCGGGTCCACTTGGTAGGTGGTGCCGTACGCGCCGCCCCAGCCGAATGCCCCGACTCCGGCCATGCCGCTGGCGCCATAACGATCTACCGTCTCGAATCCGAATCCGAATCCCAGTCCGGTCGTCGAATGCAGCGTGCCGGACTGGTTGGTGGTCATCAACGCCACGGTACGCGACCCCAGCAGGCGGACGCCATCCAGCGCTCCGCCGTTGCGGATCATCTCCAGGAAGCGGGCGTAATCGTGGGCCGTCGAGGTGAGTCCCGCGCCGCCGGCGAAGCTTTTGCGCGGACCGTCCACATAGTGCCCTTGCCCTTTGGCGCCCTCCGGCGCGCGGACAGCGGTTCCATCGCTGCTGCTGCTGTAGACGGCGGCCAGGCGGTCCCGCTCGCCCGCCGGAACGTAGAAGCGGGTGTCCTTCAAGCCCAAGGGTTCCGTAACTCGCGCACGGATGAATTCGTCGAACGGCATGCCGGAGGCCTTCTCCACCACGCAGCCGAGAATGTCGGTGTTGTAGCCGTAGACGAAAGCCTCGCCTGGCTGGGCCACGAAGGGGAGCGTGCCCAGACGCTCCATCGTCTGGCAGATCCGCTCATCCTTATCGGCGGTGTACCAGCCGTAGCCTGCAGCGGGTCCGAGTCCCTTGGCGGCGTACAGGTCTCTGACCTGGGGATCGGTCCCATAGGAGATGCCCGCCGTATGCGTGAGCAGGTCTCGAATGAGGATGGGGCGTTTGGCGGCGACGGTCTTGATACCGGAACCGTCCCGGACCGCCACGGTAGTGTCCTTGAAAGTGGGGATGAAGTGGCTGACCGGCTCATCAAGGCCGATCTTGCCTTCTTCGAACAATTCCAGGACGGCGGTGCTGGTGAGGGCCTTGGTTTGGGAGGCGATGCGGAAGAGCGTGCCGGTGGTCATAGCCCGATGCGCTTCCTTATCACTCCACCCGATTGCGCGTTCATACACAGGCTTTCCGTCTTGCAGTATAAGCGCCACGGCGCCGGCGATCTGGTTCTGGCCGGTGTACTGCTGCAGCAGGTGGTCGACGCGGGTGAGCCGCTCCGTTGAAATCGCCGGCTGGGCGCAGACGAGGCCAGCACACAACAGGAGAGTGAGAATCGCGCGCTTCATGTCCCTTCTATGCTAATGGACCCGGCCGTCCCAGCGGAGACCGACGCGATACAGGCGCGGCTCGCCGGTGTTCGGCGTGGGTGTGAATGCCGTGTAGAACCAGCCGCTGCCGAGCCAGCAGTTGTACGGTGGCGTAACCCGGTAAGCGAAACTGATTCAGGTCGTCATCGAACTGGTAGTCGAAGCTGCGCACGCCGAGCGACAGCAGGGTGCCGGCGTGCTGGTAATTCAACTGTGCGGTGCCCTGGTGCTTGGGCACCTGCGCGATACGCGGGCCGGTATCGTAGCGGGAATCCGCGTAGAGGTAGCTCAGGGTGCCGGTCAGGTCGTGGTACCTCCGGCGGAATTCGGCTTCCATGCCGCGGCTGATGGCCGCCGCCGCATTGGCGCGCTGGCGCACGATGGAAGTGGCCGAGCTGGAAAGGGTGACATTGGTGACCAGGTCGCCCAGCGAGTTGCGGTAGCCCGTGAGCCGGACGCTGGAATTTTCGCCGATCCAGTCGACGCCAACCTCAGAGCCAAATACAGTCTCCGGCTTGAGTGCCGGATTGGCCTCCGTGAAGGTATTGCCCGTGCTGAAATTGCGGTACAGTTCGTTGAGCGTAGGGGCGCGAAAGGCGCGGTAGAGCGACCCGCGCAGCCGCCATTGCTTCTTCCCGTATGCCAGCCCGGCGTTGGGACTGAAAAAATTCCCGCTCATCCCAGTGAAGCTCTCGCGAACGCCGGTGTACAGATGCAGGCCGCCGACCGAGGCATTAAACTGCCCGAAGACCCCCTTGAAAAACTGCGTGCCACCGCCCACGCGCGAGCCGCTGGGAAAGAGATGGTCGGTGTCGGTGCCGTTGATCCGGTCGGCATCCACGCCGCCGGTCAGGTCCCACTTGACGTTATGGTGCTGCCAGATGGCCGCGCCGCCGGTAGCCTGGGAAGGCACGCTCTGCAGGTACGTCAACTTTTCGGTCTGGCGATTGGCGGGAATGGAAGAGAAACTGGCGTGGAACCCTTCCTGCGTGCGAAAGACGGTGACGGAAAGCGACTCGCTGGCGAACTGCTCCACGTAATGCATAGACGCCGTACCCAGGCTGGTGGAATTGCGCGTCAGGCTGGTGCCGTTCTGCCGGTCTTCCACCAGAATGTTGGTCTTGAAGAACAGGTTGCCATAACGCGTGTAGCCATCCAGGTGGATGTCGCCAGTGATGAACTTGACGCCCGCCCGGCGGTCCACAGGGCCGCGGATGGAGGCGGGGACAATGTAATAGCCATCGGTATAGAAGGCGCGGGTATCGCCGGAAATGGCCCACCCCTTCCACAGGTTGGAGAAGCCCAGCGAGAAATCGTGGGTGTTCTCGTTGCCGGCCTCGTAATCGGCCCGCAGATGGAACGGCTCCGGCTGCCGCGAGAAGTTGGCCACCGCGCCGCTCATGGCCATATTGCCGAAGACGCTGGTGGCGGCGCCGCGCGAAACTTCCACGCGGTCCATCTCATCGGGAATGAACTGCGTCCAGTAGACCCACCCCCCGAACGGATCGTTCGCCGGGATGCCGTCCCACAGCACCAGCGTACGGCTGGTGCCGCTGGAGCCGATGCCGCGGAGGGAGACTCCCTGGGTAGTGGGATTGGCCACCATGCTGGAGGCGCGCCGGAAAAGGGTGAAGCCGGGAATGTCGCGCAAGCGGTCGTCCAGGTCTGTCCCCGGCGTTGCCGAGAGCGTTATGGAGTTTACAACTGTGATATTTGCCGGCGTCTCCGCGGCAATCTTCTCGACCACCGTGATGGAGGTTTTGACGGGCTCAAGCCCCTTCTCCGGTGCCTGGGGCGGCGTAGTCTGGGCCGCGAACAGG
>OKRF01000279.1:9993-19307 GCA_900290315.1 Candidatus Sulfopaludibacter sp. SbA3
GACGGGCTCAAGCCCCTTCTCCGGTGCCTGGGGCGGCGTAGTCTGGGCCGCGAACAGGAACGGGAAGCACGTCAGGAGCCAGAATGCGCGCGCCCATCCAGCCGGCTTCACTGAACTTGCGCGGTGAGGGAGTGATGACGATCTTGTAACTGGTATCATCGAGCGGCGCTTCCGGAGCATTCCCACTTTGCGGGTACACCAAAGCAAGATACTTCAGAATAGTATATATGTCCCCGTCTTCCGGTTGGCGAAAATCAAAGCCGTTCGACCGGAAATGAATGGACGCCCCCTGGCTGCTCAAGCGCCAGGCCAGGAAGGCGCAGCACTCCAGGGCGTACTCGAACCAGGCGTCGAGGTGGTTGGCAATGTCGCGATCCAGGAACATCTCCACGGTCTGCTCCTGCTCGCGGGCAAATTCGCGCACCTGCAGGCTGCCCACGTGCGCCGAGGCTTTCCAATCCACGTGCCGGGCGCTCTCGAAGGCTTCATAGGGGCGGATGCGGTAAAAATCACGGCCGAGCCCGCGGTAGTGGGTTTCGATCTCGCCCGCGATGCCGGCCAGCAGGTCCTCGAAGCCCGGCTGGGGGTCGATAGACGGGTACACCACCATGTCGCGCCGCAGTGTGACGCGGGCCGATTTTTCCAGGAAGCCGAAGGGGAACGACGTAGAGAAGGCGAAGCTGTTCTGCCGGTAGGCGCCGCGCGCGGGAAAGCGAACCTCCACGGTCTCTTCCAGGCGCGCTCCTCCGGCGATAAGGGGAAAGTAGACGTCCGATTGCAAGGTAGGACTGGCGGGGTCTCGGATGCCCTCCACGCGAATAGAAAACGACGGCATGAGCCACTTCTGGTTGTGCACGAACAGCTTGCCGGGGACGGCGCGGCGCGCCGATACGTGTTCCGGCACCTGAAAATCCAGCTCCAGCGCGGCCAGGCACAGCCGGCTGACGAAACCGGAAACCAGCAGCGTGGAAAGCATAGCGGCAACAACCAGGAACAACAGGTTGTTGGCCGAGACCACCGCCCCCAGCGCCACCACCACGATGGCCAGGGTGAACAGCGCGCCGCCGCGCGTGATCTTATACCGGATACGCCGGGCGATCAGGCTGCGAAGCTGTTCCCATTTAGCGCGCACCAGCTTATTCCACAGTCTTGCCGTCGGTATCGAAGACCGTGACCTTACCGTACTTCTCCATCACGCTCTTGATCTTGCTGGCGTCTCCCACGGCGACGATCTGGATGTTGTCGAGCGAGAGAAATTTCTTGGCCACACGCTGGAGGTCGTCCGCTGTGACCGCGGCGATTTTGGCGGGGTAGGTGTCCCAGTAGTCCGCCGGCAGCCCGTAGGCTTTGCGAGTGATGGCCAGACTCAGGACACTCTGCGGGCTCTCCAGAGAGAAGGCGAAGCTGGCCACCACCGCGCGCTTCTTCTCCTCCAACTCGTTGACGGGGACCTTCTCGTCCCGGATGCGGCGGAATTCGTTGAAGAACTCGCGCATGGAGCCTTCGGTGACGTCCGTGCGCACTTCCGAATTGGCGCGCCACGGACCGGGGAACATGTTCGCGGTGAAGTTGCTATAGGCGCCGTAAGTGTAGCCTTTGTCTTCGCGCAGGTTCAGGAACAGGCGCGCCGCCGGGTTCGAGCCCAGCACCTGGTGCAGCACCACGAAAGCACAATAATCGGGGCTGGTGCGATTGATGGCAATATTGCCCATCACCAGGTTCGTTTGAACGGAGCCCGGGCGATTCACCAGCAGCACGCGCGGACCAGCGGCAGGGGTGGGGTCGGTGGGCAGCTTCGGCGTCCACTCGGTCTTTTTCCATCCACCTAGAGCGGCCTTTAGTTTGGGCATGATCTCCGCCGGAGTGACATCGCCCGCAATGCCCAGTGTTGCGTTCTGCGGGACATAGTGCTCGGCATAGAACTTCTTCATGGCTTCGGGAGTGACGGCTTCGATGGAAGCGGGGGTGGCGGAGATGACGGAAGCCGGAAAATCGCCGTAGACCGCCTTGCTGAAGCGTTCACTGGCAAGGAAGGACGCCGAGGTGCGCTGCTGCTTCAATCCGACCAACTGGCGCTGCTTGAGCTTGGCCCACTCTTCGGCGGGGAAGGAAGGATGCAGCAGAACGTCCGTGCCGAGCCCGAACCAATCGGCAAAATTATCGGTGAGGCCTGAGATAAAGACGTCGCCGAATTGCGAATCGGTAGCGGCGCTAGCTCCCACTGAGGCCGCCAGGCGGTCCACGTCTTCCGCGATCTGTTTGCTGGTGCGCGTGGCCGTACCTTCGCGCATCATCTGCGCCGTAATGCCGGCCAGGCCATTCATTCCGGGAGGATCGAAGATCCCTCCCATGCCGCGAATCTGCAGCGTCATGGAGATCTGCGGCAGCCGGTGGTTTTCCAGAATCAGAATGGTCAGGCCGTTATCCAGGTGAGCCTCGTAAGCGGCCGGCAGCTTGACCTTGAGCACTTCTTTGGATACCGGCGCTTTGTTCAGGAAGGCTTCCTTTTTGGCGGCGGGCGGAGCTTGCGGAGCCTGCGCCCAGGCGGAGCCTGCGCCCAGGCGGTGAGGAGAACCACCGGTATCAGGCAAATCAACATTTTTCGCATGTTCGTTTTCCTCTACTGGGCCACTTTCTTCGGCATGGTGATGACCACGGTCCGATTGTTCTCGGTCAGGTACTTTTTGGCCACCCGCATAACGTCCTCTTTGGTGACCGCGATGGTTTTCTGGTAGAACTGGTTGACCAGGTTGGGGTCACCGAAATTCACCGTGGTCTCCGCCAACGTGGCAGCGCGGTTCAGGGTGCCCTGCGCATTCGATACCTGGCTGCGCCGCGCGATCATGTGGACCTTCTCCAGTTCCTCATCGGTGACGGGCTGCGTTTGGATCCTGTCAATCTCCTGGTAGATCGCCTTTTCCAGCGCCGCCAGATCCTTCCCCGGCCGCAGTAGCGCGTCGAATTGCTCCAGACCCGGGCCTCGCCGGCTATCGGTGCTGGCCCCGGCGCTCTGCGCCAGTTCCTGGTCCTTCACCAGGTGCTGGTAAAGCCGCGAAGATTGGCCCGCGGAGAGGATCTGGCTCATTACCCGCAATGCGTAATAATCCGGCGAATTGCCGAAGGGAATCTTGTAGACGATATCCAGGCGCGGCAACTGGGCGAAGGCGTCCTCCACCGTCTGGCGGCGTTCGGCGGTCTGTGCCGGCTCGGCCATATCGGGCTGCGGCGGCGGGGGTTGCGAGGGGATCTCGCCGAAATACTTGGTGATTTTGGCCTGCGCTTCATCGCTTTTGAAGTCGCCGACGATGGCGATCACGGCGTTGTTGGGAGCGTAGTAACGCTTGAAGAAATCCTGGACGTCCTGCAGGCTGGCGGCGTTGAGGTCCGCCATCGAGCCGATGACGGAATGCTTATAGCCGAAATTGTCGTACGCGGCGGCGTCGATGGCTTCGAAGAAAGTCTTGCCGTACGGCTGGTTGTCCACGCGCAGCCGGCGCTCCTCCTGCACGGCGTTGCGCTGGGTGTCCAGCTTGGTCTGGGTGACGGTGAGCGCCCGCATGCGGTCGGCTTCCAGGAAGAGGCCGAGATCGAGCTGGTTGGCAGGCAGCGTCTCGTAGTAGAGTGTGCGGTCCTGATCGGTGGTGGCGTTGTCCGAACCGCCGTTGGCGGTGATCAACGCGGCATGCTCCTGGTTGGCCACATTCTCCGAACCCAGGAACATCAGGTGTTCGAACAGGTGGGCAAAGCCGGTGTGGCCTTCCTTTTCGTCGCGGGAACCCACGTTGTAGGCCACCGCGATAGCATAAGTGGGGGCGGAATGATCTTCCGACAGGACCACCGTCAGCCCGTTCTTTAGCTTGAATTGCTTGATGGGGATGATGACTTCTTTAGGCGCGGCCAAGGCGGCTAAGGCTAGCGCCAGACACACCGAAAACGCCAGAAATTTCTTCATATTCACCTCAAACCTGCACCATAGTAACGCGTTGCGCACTAGAGTTTGACGCTCGGGGAGGCGATTCCGTTTGGCCGGGAGCGGACAGGACTGTTCCAGATGCGAACAGTGGGACAGACGATCGCCTTTTGTCGTCTGTCGTCTTCCTCAATCCGAAAACGACAGACAACACAAAACGATCGTCTGGCCTACTGGCTGGTCGCGTGCTGCGAGAGCGCCCATGGAAACACTCAGCCGGGACCTTGTCTATGCCATCCGCACCCTGCTGCGCAAGCCGGGTTTTACCGCGATCGCCGTCCTGACACTGGCGTTGGGAATTGCTGCCAATTCCGCCATTTTCAGCCTGATCAACGGCGTTCTGCTGCGGCCGCTGCCCTATGGCCGGTCCGGTGGACCGCTTCCTCTACGCATCGCTGGCGCCCGCGCGTATCGCCACAGTGCTGCTGGACGGCTTCGCGGCGATCACGTTGCTGCTGGACCTGGTGGGCGTGTACGGAGTGCTGTCCTACGCGGTGAATCGTGCCACCCTCGAAAATCCCCAGCCGGTGCGCACGCCGCAAACCGTGCCAGGCTCGAAACTCGCCGCCTTTTGGCGAATCTTCGTGCCTGGCTCGAGTTTGCCCCTTCGCGAAATGCCGACGAGTTTCCCCACCATTTTGATCCCACCGGGTGAGACTTCGCCTCAGGAGCCGACTGTCACCGTTTTGCCCTTCGCAAAATTCCGGGGCGTTGTTTCCTCCGAATCCATCCCACGTAAGCCCGCCGGCTCCACTATGTGAAAATGGTACTTACGTGATCGTAATCACTGGTATCTACTACGCTCTGGGCCTGGCGGGCGCCGGCGCCCTCATCGCCTGGCTGGCAAATCCCTGGTTTTCCGCACCTCTGTGGCTGCTGGCCGCGTTCTGCCTCTACTTCTTCCGCGATCCGGAGCGTGCCATCCCCTCCGGACCCGTTGCCGTCTCGCCCGCTGATGGCAAAGTGGTAGCAGTCAAGCCGGAAGGCCCATCGCTCAACCGCATCAGCATTTTCCTCAACGTCTTCGATGTGCATGTGAACCGCACGCCCATCGGCGGTACCATCGCCAAAGTGGAGTACCAGAAAGGCGCTTTCCACGTGGCCAGCCGCGAGGAATGCTCCACGCAGAACGAGCAGAACGTGGTCACCGTGAAAGGCGACGGCACCACCGTCGTCTTCAAACAGATCGCCGGCCTGATCGCCCGCCGCATCGTCTTCACCAAGAAGGCCGGCGACCGCGTGGCCACCGGCGAACGCATCGGGCTGATCAAATTCGGTTCGCGCATGGACATTCTGCTGGGCCCCGAATGGCAGATCGCCGTGCAGCCCGGCATGCGCGTGGCCGGGGGTTCCAGCATTATCGCCCGCCGCAGGGATCGGTCGTAATTCATGAGCCTGCTCGTCGACCCGCGCTCTCCGGACCGCCGCCCGCGGAAAGCCGCCTATGCCTTGCCCACTCTGTTCACGGCAGGCAATATTTTTCTGGGATTTGTCTCCATCATGCGATGCTTCCGCGGCGCCATGCTGACCGCGGCCGGCGCCACCGGAGCACCCGATCAGTTTGTGGTGGCCGCCCAGGCTATCGCAGCCGCCGTCTTTCTGGATGGACTGGATGGCCGCATCGCCCGCATGACCAACACCACCAGCGATTTCGGACGCGAGTTGGATTCGCTGGCGGATGTCATCAGCTTCGGCATCGCGCCTGCCTTTCTCGCCTGGGCCTGGGGTGTCAATTTCGCGGCCGCCGGAATGGCGCAGGGGTTCCGCGATCACCTCCAGAACGCCGGAACATTCGTGGCCTTCCTGTTTTTGACCTGCGGCGCCGCACGCCTGGCCCGCTTCAACATCCAGCACAATCCCATCCCCAAGAATCCCGGGCGGCCCGACCGCAAGTACTTTGTCGGCCTGGCCATCCCCGCCGCCGCGGCCGTGGTGGCCTCCATCGTATATGCCTGCAGCGGCGAGCCGCTCACCTGGTGGCCGCTTTCCATTGCCTGGATGGTGCTGTTGACTCTTCTGGGATTCCTGATGGTCAGCACCTGGCGCTACTACAGCTTCAAAGGGATCAGCTTCAGCAAGGGCTATTCGCCCCTCATTCTGATTCTTCTCGCTGCCTTGATTTACTGCATGGTGCACTATCCCAGGTTCCTGTTTTTAGGGATGGCCGCCAGCTACATGTCGAGCGGCATCTTTATCCGCGTGGGTGGCATCGTTCGCCGCCGCCTGCGCCATGGAGAACATAAAGCTTGAATACTGCAGCTCTGATCGGATCCGAATCGCTGCTGGGCCGCGAGATTCGCGACATCGTCGCTACTGCCGCACCCGGATTCGACCTCCGCCTGATCGCCGCCGATGACGAAGAGCCCGGCCGGCTGACTCGCGTAGGCGATGAAGTGACCACCGTGATTCAACTCAACGCCATCAATCTGGCCGACGCCGGCGCGGTGATCCTGGCCGGCTCGCCCGAATTCAGCCGCAAGGCGCTGGAACTGTCCGTCTCTCCGGTGATCGACCTCACTTTCGTCACCGAAGATCATCCCGAAGCCCGTCTGCGCGCTCCCCTCCTCGAGGAGGAAGGCGAAGAGTTGCCAGCCGCGAGCCGGATCCATTTGATCGCCCACCCGGCCGCCATCGCCATGGCTCTCTTTCTGCGCCGCCTGCAGACCCACGACCCCATTCGCCGTTCCGTGATCCAGATTTTTGCCCCGGCCAGCGAGCACGGCGTGCAGGGTGTGGAGGAACTCCAGCAACAGACAGTGAGCCTGCTCTCCTTCAAGCCCATGCCCAAAGCTGTCTTCGATACCCAGCTCAGCTTCAACCTGCTGGCCCAATACGGCGAAGAAGCGCCCCATAAGGTGGAGGATGTGGAACTGCGCATCGAACGCCACCTGGCCTCACTCCTGGCCCTGCCGGGCGATGGCGAAGGCGCCCCCATGCCGTCCCTGCGTCTCATCCAGGCGCCGGTATTTCACGGCTATAGTTTCTCGGCGTGGGTGGAGTTCGACGGCAATCCCGGAATCGAGGCCATCGAAAGCGGCCTGGTCACCGGGCACATCGAAGTCCGCTCGGCGGAATTCGAACCCCCAACCAACGTGGGCCAAGCAGGCCAGAGCGGCATCACCGTGGGAGCCATCGCCGCCGATCGCNNGATGAAGACATTTCTGGAAATGGCTGACCGCTCCCTTACGGTCGCGGCTCTGAAGGCGTGTCGGAGCCGCGACCGTAAGGGAGCGGTCGTGCTGCTGCTCCTCGCGCTCACCGCCTGCGGCTATCACGTCGCCGGACATGCCGATCTGATGCCGAAGACCGTCAAGACCATCGCCATTCCCGCCTTCGCCAACCCCACCACGCGCTATCAGATCGCGCGCATGCTACCCCAAGACGTGGCCCGCGAATTCATTTCACGCACCCGCTATCAGATTGTGGCCGATCCCAGCCAGGCCGATGCCGTCCTGAAGGGCGTCGTCAATAACTATGGCGCCTACCCCACCGTGGTCGACCCCGCCAGCGGCCGCGCCACCGGCGTGCAGGTGATCGTCAATCTCCAGGTCACGCTCACGGAGCGCGCCACCGGCAAGATACTGTACCAACGCAGCGGCTACGAATTCCGCGAGCGTTACACCATCTCCATCGACCCGCAATCTTACTTCGACGAAAGCGGCACCGCCATGGCCCGCGTCAGCAAGGACGCGGCCCGTAGCATCGTCACCGCCATTCTGGAGAATTTTTAGCCGTGACTCCGGCCCAACTGCAAGCCCGCATCAAGAAGGGCGCGATCCCCCCGGTCCTGCTGCTGCTGGGGCCCGAAGCCTACGAGCGGCGCCGCCTGAAAGACGCTCTGTCGTCCACCTTTCCCGAAGGCGCAGTCACCTACCATGACCTGGCCGAACTGGCCCTGGCCGAGGTGCTGGACGATGCCCGCGCGCTCTCCCTCTTCGCCGCCGAGCGGCTCATCTGGGTGGTCAACGGTGAAGCGCCCCTGCCGCGCGGCCGCGCCCTGGAAGAGGACTCCGACGCCGAATCCGCCGGCCCTTCCGACGCTGCTCCCCTGGCCGCCTACCTGAAGGATCCCACCCCCGGCACCGTGCTGGTGTTCGAAGCCACCCGCTTCGATTTCGAAGGCGAGGACAAGCGCAAACAGGACCGCGTGCGCAAGTTCTATGCGGCCATTCAGGATGTGGTGGAGTTGCGCCGCTACGCCTCCTACGAAGCCCGGCAGGAGGCCGAATCGCTGGTGCGCGCCGCGAGCCTTCGCATCGATCCAGCCGCGCTCGAACTGCTGGTGGAAGCCCTGGGCGCCGATGTCTCCCGCATCTCGGTCGAAATCGAAAAGCTGGCCTTATTCGCCGGAAACCGCGCCGTGGGCGTCGACGATATCGCCACGCTGGTGCCCGATGCCCGAGCCACCAACGTCTTCGCGCTGGTGAACGCGCTGGGCCGCCGTGATCGCGCCCGCTCGCTGGAGATTCTCGATACCCTGACCCGCGACGGCGAATACTTGCCGCTGGCGCTGGCGTTCCTTTCCACCCAGTTCCGCATGGCGCTGGTAGCTCGCGAGGCCGGCCTCAAGAGCGCCCAGCAGATTCAGGGACACTTCACGAAAATGGGGGTTCCGATGTGGGGATCGCGCGCCGAA
The DNA here is from genome assembly GCA_900290315.1 of Candidatus Sulfopaludibacter sp. SbA3. Taxonomy (GTDB): domain Bacteria; phylum Acidobacteriota; class Terriglobia; order Bryobacterales; family Bryobacteraceae; genus Sulfopaludibacter. Next base: position 18,600 of record OKRF01000279.1, read on the forward strand.
CAGGTGTATCAGACCGTCGCCAAGTTCGGCAAACCGCAGCTCGAACGCGCCATGAAAGTGATCTACGAAGCCGACAAGGGTCTCCGCGACGCGCGGCCGGACGACCGCATCGTCATGGAGCAGTTCATTCTGCAGTTGGTAGGGTGAGAGCTACGCCGACAGCGCTTTGACGCGCAGATGCAGATTGCTCTTGTAGCGCGCCGCGGTGTTCTTCTTGATGATGCCCCGCTTCGCCGAGCGATCGATCAGCGAGAACGTCTTCGGCAGCAGTTCGCCCGCGACCTTGGCATCTTTCGAGGTGATCGCCCGCCGCATGGCGCGAATGCCGTGGCGCAATTCGGTCTTGTTCTTGCGGTTGAATTCCGTCCGCCGTTCCGTCTGACGCACCCGCTTGAGTGCGGAATAAGTATTTGCCATCTTTGGTAAATCGAGTCCTTACAGAGTCTTTGAGTCTTTAGGATAGCGCAAGCCCCACGGGCGGGGCAACTGCAAGGGGGTGCGCGACATAGAAGTGAGGGATTTCTTAAAGCACCGGCCAATCGAGAGAATCCTAGCGTACGAGTACGTCAGGCAGAGCCGCGACCGTAAGGGAGCGGTAGAATTAGCGTTACGGCCGTGATTTACCTGATCACGTTTGCCTGCTACGGATGCCACTTGCACGGCAGCGAAACCGGCTCCGTGGATCGCGAGCACCATATGCCCGGAACC
>OKRF01000076.1 GCA_900290315.1 Candidatus Sulfopaludibacter sp. SbA3
CATGAAATCCTACCTGGTGGGCCACGATCCGGCGCGCCTGGAAGAGATGCGCTTCCTCATCGCCAACCCTACCGCGTCGCTCTACAACAACCGCACACAGATTCTCGCCGCCCTGGAATTCGCCTGCCTCGATATTCTGGGCCAGGCCTGGGGCGTGCCCGTGTGCGACATCCTGGGCGGCCGCTTGCGCGACCGCGTGCCCTTCGCCACCTACTCCTTCTTCCGCTATCCGAATCCGAGGACCGGCAAGGGCGAGGTGCGCACCGCCGATCAGGTGATCGAGAACATCCGAACGCTCAAGCAGCGCTTCGGATTCACTACGCACAAACTCAAGGCCGGCGTGTTTCACCCCGATTACGAACTGGAGATCTACCGCGCCGCCTGCGCCGCCTTCCCGGGCGATTCCCTGCGATTCGACCCCAACGCAGTTTGGAGCACCGAGCAGGCCATCCGTTTCGGACAAGGGATCGAGGGACTGCGCAACGACTATCTCGAGGATCCGGTGTACGGCCTGAACGGCATGCGCCGCACCCGTCAGATGGTACGCGTCCCCCTGGCCACTAATACCGTGGTGGTGAACTTCGAACAACTGGCGGCCAACGTTCTCGATACAGCCGTGGACGTGATCCTGCTGGACACCACCTTCTGGGGCGGCATCCGCGCCTGCGTCAAGGCTGCGGCCGTCTGCGAGACTTTTCAGCTTGGCGTGGCCGTCCACTCTTCCGGCGAGTTGGGCATCCAGTTGGCCACCATGCTGCACCTGGGAGCGGTGATTCCGAATCTCTCTTTCGCCGCGGACGCGCATTATCACCACCTCACCGACGACATCATCGAAGGCGGACTGCTGCCCTACGAGGACGGCGCCATCCGTGTGCCCGTCGCACCCGGCCTGGGCGTCAGGCTGAATCGCGACAAGCTCAAAGAGTATAGTGAACTGTATCGTCGTTTGGGAGGTTATCCCTACGACCAGGACCCCGGGCGGCCCGGCTGGACTCCCATCGTGCCCAACGACCGTTGGGCCGATCCGAAGGACGGCCGTACCCCGCCCATACCGTATTAGTAATCGAAAGGAGTGTTACCCATGAGGCGCTTAATCGTCACCATGATCGTGCTCACGATCGCCGCGTTCGCCGCCGATATCTCCGGCAACTGGAAGGGCACCGCCGAAGGTCCCCAGGGCAACCTGGAGCGCACCTTCGTCTTCAAGGTGGATGGCACCAAACTCACCGGTGAGACCACCAGCCAGATGCTCGGCAAGTCCACCATCGCCGATGGCAAAATCGATGGCGATAACATCTCGTTCACCATCACCGCCAGCATGCAGGGCAACGACCTGAAGCTGACTTACAAAGGCAAAGTCACGGGCAGCGAAATCACCCTCACCAGCGAGATGTCCGGAGGCCCGGGCGGGCAGCCCATCACCTGGAAGCTGAAAAAGGATCAGTAGAGGAGTCCTCAGGTAGCGCTGGCGGTCTTTGCCGCGTCGCGTAATCAACCTGGGCTCGCGTCGAGGCTTTTTGAGTTTTGCTCCTGGTTCGTCGTACCGGATGTGATCGGCAGCGCCGGTCGCCAGGCAGGCGCGCATCATCATAAGCCCCACGTTGCGTTCGCGAGCGCTTTTTCGCTCCGGATCAAAGCGCTTTTGAACTCTTTGTTGGCGATCGGGAGAGCCGCTCCATTGGTCATCCAGTCCTCGCCAAGCGGAATTGTGCGCGTTGCGAGCCGTGGACCCGTGTCTCCTATGCTCTGGCTGAAAGCTACATCCATCACGAACAGGTCCTCCTTGTTCAGGATGTCCCGGCAGTAGAGACCCGCGCCTGGTACCGCTGATTCCGGAAACAGCACCCGGAATTTCGCTGGCAGGCACGCGTTCAACAGATAGTGCTCATCCGTACCCGGTTCGCCAGGGTGCGTCTCGACGTACCGCTGTATCAGACTCTTCCCGTTATCCTTCCATTCGTACAGGCAACAGTCCATCAGGACGCTGCTCACGTCCTCCGTCTCGAATACCAAGACCCCATTTCGCATGATGCCAAGAGCCTCGCCGACTTCTGTGTACGCTTCTCTCGGAATGGTCTTGACGGCCCGCTGACTCAACTCCGTCATGATCCCACGGAGTCGGAGGTATCGTTGCACATCTTGTCGAGAGGGCGAAAAGGAGGGTGCCATTCAGGCCCATTCTGCCTGACCAGGAGCGAATCCTCGAGCGTAGTTTGGCGTCTCGCGTGCTCACGTAAGGCCGCTCTTCTCGCGGAGCAGCCTTATGAGTCACCGAAAATTCTCCCTGACATTCGCGGCGGTGGCCGTTCTCGCTGGCGTGTATGCCGGAGCGGCGTTTTGGAAAGCAGATCGTGCCACACAAAAGGCGGCGGCCGAAGTGGGCGCCTCACTCCCCTTCACCACCCGCAGCCTGGATCGCAACCTCCCCTCCGTCGAACCCGTGGACGTCGCCGCGCAGTTCACCGATGCGGCATTGTTCCAGGATCGCATCTACATCAGCACGCCCTCCGCCCTTCTGGCGTACGATTCCGGCGGCGAGATCCGCAATCGCTGGCGCAGCGGTCTGGAACTGCCTCCCGCACGCCTCGGAGCTTTGGCCGTCGCCGCCGTCGGAAGCGGCGGTGCTCCCCAACTCTGGGTGGCCACCGGCCGCGCGGGCCTCNNATTCGGAACCGCCGGGCGCGGTGTATTCTCCTTCGATGGCAAGCACCTCACGCCCGCTCACGCCGCGCTCGCGCGCCTGAACGTCCAGGCGCTGGCGGGAAGCGATGCCAGTCTCTGGGTGGGCACGGCAGACCGCGGCCTGTACCACTGGAACGCCGGCGCCCTGCAGCACTTTGCCGAATCCGATGGCTTGCCCGACCTGCGTGTCAACGCGCTGGCAGCCACGGCCGGCCGCGTCTTTGCCGGCACACCCATGGGAATCGCCGAATTCCAGGACGGCCGCTTCCAGCGCAACCTGGCGGCCGGTCTGTTCACGAATGCGCTATTCGTGCATGATGATCGTCTCTTCACAGGCAGCCTGGAAGAAGGCGTCGGCGCCATCCCGCTCGAACCCCGCGTGCCCCGGCTACAACGAGTGTCCAGCGGAGTTAAGTCCGGATCGGTCCTGCGCATCTTCGAAAGCGGCGATACTCTGCTGGCGCTGGCGCCGGACGGCCTGTACGCCGCCGACGCCGGGGCTGTCGCGTGGAAGCGCGTCATCGGGCCCGAGTCCGGCAAACTGGCCGACCGCAACATCTCTGCCGTTGCCATGGACTCCGCCGGCCGTCTCTGGACCGGCTACTTCGATCGCGGCCTGGACGTGATGGATGGCGGACGCGTGACTCACTTCGAAAGCGATGTGCTCTTCTGCATCAACCGCATCGTTCCCAACGGCCAGACTACAGCAGTCGCCACAGCCAACGGACTTGTGATCTTCGATACGCGGCCTAGCGTGCGCCAAGTGCTGCGCAAGCCGGAAGGGCTACTCGCCGATCACGTTACGGACATCGCGCCGCTGAACGGTGGGATGGCGCTCGCTACTCCCGCCGGCATCACATTTCTTGATGCAGCCGGCACACACAGCGTGTCTGACTTTCACGGCCTGGTGAATCAACACGTATACACACTGGCGGCGGCTGGCGATCAACTCCTGGCCGGAACGCTCGGTGGACTCTCCGTGCTGCAGGCCGGCGTGGTGAAGGCCAGCTACACCACCTTCAACTCGCGCCTGAAACACAACTGGATCACCGGCCTTGCGCGGGTGAATGACGACTGGTTCGTGGGAACCTACGGCGCAGGTGTCATGCGGCTTTCGAAGAACGGTACGTGGGATGCATTCGCCGATCTGCCAGGAGAGATCGTGATCAATCCCAACGCCATGCTGGTGACGCCTTCCCGGGTTTACGCCGGGAGCATGGACCGCGGGCTGCTGATTTACGACCGTGCGGCAGGCCGCTGGACCACCAGCGTGGACGGTCTGCCTTCTCTCAACGTGACCGCCCTCGCGGCCGGCGGCGGCGCCATCTATATCGGTACGGATAACGGCCTGGTTCGGGTAGCGGAGCAGAACCTGCGATGAAACCTTTCTTGTACTCACTGCTGTTGGCGCTGTGCTGGCTTCCGCCGGCGAGCGGAGATGCCGGTGTGCTGGTGCCCGTGGGGCGCGACCAGCCGGATCCCAAAATCTTCTCGCTGGACGAGATGACTATCGACATCCACATCGAAAACGGCGACGCGCGCGTTTCCGTGGTGCAGATCTTCGGCAGCCACACCAGCGCCGTCGAAGAAGGTACTTACACGTTCGCCCTGCCGGCGCGCGCCGCGGTCTCCGATTTCGCCGTTTGGGATGGCCTCACACGCATCCCCGGCGTGATTCTGGAGCGCCGCCGCGCGGAAGAGATCTACGAGAGCCTCAAGCAGCAGACGATCGACCCGGGACTGCTGGAGCAGGGCGAGCGCGATGCCGCCGGGGCGCGCCGCAGCAGCGTCTTCAGCGTCCACATCGTGCCCATCCCAGCCTTCGGTACTAAGCGCGTCGAGATGGAATACCACGAGCGCATTCCGGTGGAGGCCCTCCGTTCCGCCCTGGCCGTTCCGCTGCGGCCGGACGCCTACCAGGCGGTCACCGCAGGCACGCTGAAGATCACGTGGGACCTGCAATCGCGCCTTCCAATCCGTGATTTTCAAAAAGCCGGCAAGGCGTTCCCGCTGCGCATGGTGGAGCGCGAGCCCAACCATGTGCGTGGGACTTTTGAAGGCCGCAACGTGGCACTCACCGAAGATTTCACAGCGACGTGGGAACTGGACGCTGCAGCAGCGGGCCGTACTGAGGTCCTCACGCATCGCGATCCCTTGGAAAGTCCGATTGGCTTCTTTCAGGTGCTGCACCTGCTGCCGGATTCGCGTGCCGACCAGAGTCCGCGCACCATCGTCGCGCTCTTCGATACTTCGCTTTCCATGCAGTGGGAAAAGCTGGAGCGCAGCTATCGCGCGCTGGACCAGTTGCTGCACAGTCTGCGGCCGGCAGACCGTTTCAACCTGCTGCTGTTCAACTCGCAGGTCGGGGCGTTGGAGGCCGCACCAGTGCCGGCCACCACCGCGGAAGTGGAAAAGGCCCTGGCCTTCGTCAAATCCAGCAATCTACGCGGAGGAACGAACCTGGAAGCGGCGTTGGAACAGGCGTTGGCGCAGGGCGGCAATTACCTGGTGCTGATCAGCGATTGTGGCGCCACGGAGGGCGCGATCCGGAACTCGCGAGTTGCCGAACAATATAGCGAGGCCTGGAAGCGCCTGCCGCCTTCGCGCCGCCCTCGCACATACATCTTCGGCGTGGGCGACGATGCCAACCTGCCACTCATGGGCCTTCTGGCAGCCAATGACGGCCTGTACGAATGGGTTCGCTCCACTGAGCCCGTCGACTTCAAGCTGGATGCCTTCCTGGCCAAGTTGGGCAAGCGTCCAGTGGATGGCCTCATGCTTACCGCCGCTCCGAAGGCCGACTTCGACTTCACCTATCCGCTGGAAGATCGCTTCTTCCCCGGTTCGGCGGCCTCTTGGGTGGGCCAGTATCGCAAGCCCGGTGAGGCCGCCACATTCAGCGCCGGAGCCGCTACCGTGCAACTCACGCTCCCCGCTCAGGACCTGGAAAATCAGCAACTGCCGCGCACCTGGGCGCGCGCCCGCGTGGATGCCCTGCTCGCCAAGATCGAGCGGGAAGGCGAAGACCGCGCCAGCATCGACGAGATCATCCGGCTCTCCCGCAAGTACAAATTCGTTACGCCGTACACCTCGTTCCTGGCCGCCCCGCGCGCGTTGTTGCGGCCCCGCGTGATTCGTCCCGGCGACCCGGTGATTCGCGTGAAGACCGATCCGGCAATCGAGAGTGTGGTGGCGATCTTCCCCTTCGGACTGGTGAAGCCTCTGCGCTACCTGAAGGAGGAAGACACCTGGCAGACACGATTCCTGGCGCCAGCGGACCTCGCCGATGGCACCTATCCGGTCCGCCTGATTCTGCGCGATCGCGAGGGCCGGGTCTTTCGCGAATCGAAGACATTCGTGATCGCCAGCACTCCGCCCGTCCTACGCGTGCGCCTGCCGCGCGCCCGGTTCCGGCCCGGCGATGTGATCAACGTTCGCGTGAATGCATCGTCGAGCGCGCGGACCATTGTGGCGCGCATGTATGGCGCCGCGCCCGTGGACATTCGCTGGAATCAGCGCGCCGGCGCCAGCACCGGGGACCTGACGGTGCCGCCAGTGCCTCCCGGAAAATATCAGCTTACGGTAATCGCCGAAGATGTGGCCCACAACATCGGCACGCAGGAGGTGACTCTTGAAATTCTTCCGTAGTCAGGCCCGCCCAGCGCGAACATGCCAGTCGGTAACGCCGGCGATCTTGTCGCCGGTAAGCGATGGACGCTCGAAAAACACCGGCGGCAGAACCGCCGGCGCTACCAAACCGCGAAGGCGATCGCTTGTCCTACTGCTCCTCTGCGCGATCGCCCTGCATGCTCAACTGGGTCAGTGGGTGCAAAATCTGGGCAGCGAGACCGGCCTGCGCGCCGTGTTCTTCCGGCCGATGTCATTGCCCTCCGGCACGATTGATGGCCGCCGGCCTCCCAGCGAAACGCGCGCCGAACTGGCCCGCCGCATCGCCGCCGCACCGAAGGATGCCGCGCTCTACCGGCTTCGCGCTTCCGAAGACGAATTGGCGCTCGATTTCCCCGCCGCCGAATCCGATTGGAAGACATATGCGGAATTGAGCGGAGACCGCATCCCGCTGGCCGATTTCTACCATCGCCGCCTTCGACCAGCCGACGAGCTTGCCACCCTGGACACCGTCGCGACACCCGAGGCTTTCGAACGCGCCATCGCCGAGGCCGAAGCGCAAGGACTACCCGTAGTCCCGCAGTATCGCGCCTGGATCGCACACGATTCGGCCAACGCCGACCTGCGCAAGCGCTTCTTCCACTACCTGACCGATCACGGCCAGTACGCGGCGGCAGACGCCGAACTGCAAGCCTACCGTCACGCCTTTCCCAACGACGAAAGCACCTGGCTGGAAGAGGTGGCGCTGGCCCTCCGCCGCGGCACGGCACAGCAGGCCATCGCGGTGTTCGACAAATCGTTCCAACCGGTGATGCCGGCCGAATGGTTGAAGGAATACTTCGGCATGCTCAAGGGCCAGGGCCGCCTGTCCGAGTTTGTGGCCCAGGCCCGCGCTGCCGTTGGGGCGCACCCGGAAAGCCTGGACCCGGTGGCGCGCCTGTTTCACTACTACGAGAACGAGCAGAACCACGCCGCTGCCCGCCGTGTTCTAGCCGAGTATCAAGCCCGCAAGAAAACCTGGACCGCCGATGAGCTCTACGCGACCGCGCAACTCTTCGAGCGCGTGCAGGAGTGGGACCAGGCCGCGCGCCAGTATTACGCGCTGTACAGTCTGCCGAGCGCCACTGATCTCTCTCGCGAACGGGGACTGGCCGGACTCGCCGGCGTGCTGCTGACCGCACCGGAACAGCCCATCCGCTTCGGTGCCGGCGACCTCTCTTTGTACAAAGACATCGCCACCATGGACCCGCACCCCGGCTTCCTCAACGGCATTCTCTCGCTGGTCTTGAATTCGTCATCGCCGCGAGGCAAGTACGAGGAGGTCAACGTGAGCTCCGCCGCGTACTTCCACCGTGCCCGCGCTACCCAGTTGCTGGATCTCTTCGACGCGCAGTTCCCCAAGGCTCCCGAATCGCCCACCCTGCGCGCGCATTTGATTGAAGCGTACGCCGGCTACGGCGAAGACGATGGCGTGATTCGCGCCGGCCGCGCTTTTCTTGCGGCATACCTTCACACGAGCGAACGCACCCGCGTAGCGCTCCTCATGGCCGATGCCTTCGTGCGGCAGGAGAAGGTGGCCGAAGAGTTCGCCATCTACGACCAGTTGTTGAAGGAGACGCAGCCGGCGGAACATGCGCAGGTGCTGGATCGCTACATCGCGCGTCTGGTCACCCTGCGCCGCGCACCCGATGCTTTGGCGATCTATCGCCGCGAGATCGGCCGCAACCCGCACGACGCCGCCCTCTACGAAAAACTGGCGGCATTTCTCGACCAGCACAATCTCGGCTCCGACGTGGAAACCGTCTACAAGAATGCCGCCGCGCAGTTCCGCGGCACTTCCTGGGATCAGAAACTGGCCCGCTGGTATTTGAGCCGCAAGCGCACGCGTGATTTCGCCGATCTCACCAACCGCGTAGCGCAGATTTTCTCCGGGACCGAGTTGGAGGAGTACTTCCTTCAGGTAGCGCATCCCGGAGCCATCGATCCCGAACTGTACCTGCAAGTGAACCTGTACGCGCACAAACGATTTCCCGACAACCTCACGTTTGTCCGGAACCTGCTGCTCGCCTACACACGCAAAGAGACGGCCAACAGCGCGAACTACACGCAACTTCTCCACGCCTACTGGTTCTATGACGGCCGCATGCGCAACTGGCTGTTCGAAGCACTCGCCAGCACGGGGAAACTGGATGCGGAACTGGCTGCCGCGCGCAACGCCAATGCTCACGCGAATCCGGCTGCCGCGCAGTTTCTGGCCGAGGGTGAAGCCTGGCGCAGTCACTTCGAATCCGCCGCGCCTTTGATGCGCGCACTCGCAGCCGATTTCCCCGGCAGCAGCGACGTGGTTCTGCGCGCCTCCACCGTGGAGCGCTCGCTGGGACACACCGAAGCCGCGGTGGCACTGGCCCGCAACCTGGCACAGGCCGATCCGCGCGATCGCGAGGCGCTGGCCCGCGTGGGCGATACGCTCGCCGATCGCGATCTCTTCACCCGCGCGCGGCCCTACTGGAATCGCATGCCGCAGACCGAGCCCGGCAAGCCGGAGAGCTACCTGGAAGCGGCCACGGTGTTTTGGGATTACTACAAGTATGACGACGCCTTGCGTCTTATCGGCGAGGCACGCACGCACCTGCGCCAGCCTGGCATCTACGCGTATGAAGCCGGGGCCAACTACGAGGGCAAGCGCGATTATCCCGCGGCGGTGAAGGAGTATCTGAGAGGCTCGGACCAGGCCCAGGCGCGCCTCATCGCGCTGGCGCAAACGCGTGCCCATCGCGCCGACGTGGATGCCGGCACCGTTCGCGCGCCGCTGCAGGTGCGCGCCGCCGTTCTGGAAGCGGAAAAGCGGCTTGACGAATTGCAGGCGATCCTGCAAGCGGGTGCGGCGTCTGCGAGATCGGCCACGGATCTGGAATTCATCCAGAGCACAGCCGCCAGTCACGGTTTTGTCGCCACCGAGCAACTCGCGCTGGAGCGGCAGGTGGCGGTGAATCGCGATCCGCTGGAGCGCATTCGCC
>OKRF01000107.1 GCA_900290315.1 Candidatus Sulfopaludibacter sp. SbA3
CGATGGCGCCCGCGGCACTGGTAGGGCCATCGCTGCCATCTGTGCCGGCGCTCAGGATCACGGTCCGTGGACGGCCGGCGATATCGATGGCGGCGGCCAGCACAAATTCCTGATTCCGGCCGCCCAGACCGTCGCCCCTGAGGGTCACGGTGGTCTCGCCGCCGGTGATGATGCAGACACCGGGACGCGAGTCGCGTGCGATGGCGGCGTGCATGCGGGCAATCTCGCGCGTTTCGCCTTCAATGGAACTGGAAAGGATGGTGGTTCGAAATCCCAGGGCGCGGGCGTGTCGCGCGGCGGCGGCCAAGGCAATGCGATTGCTGCCTACAATGGAATTGCGCACGCGGGTAAATACCGGGTCGCCGGCCTTCGGCGTCTCGGCGATTTCACCGCGGACGCCTGCGGCGATGCGGCCCCGAATGGACTCGGGAACGCGATCGCTCAGGCCGTACTTTTCCAGGATGCCCGCAACTCCGGCGAAGGTCGATTCGTCAGGTGCAGTGGGGCCGGAGCCGATGGTATCGAGATTGTCGCCGATGACGTCGGAGAGCAGCAGCGCTTCCACGTGGGCGGGCGCCGCCAGGCGCGCCAGTTGGCCGCCTTTGATGCGCGAAACGTGCTTGCGGACGGCGTTGAGCTCGTGGATATCGGCGCCGCAGGCCAGCAGCAGGCGGGTCATCTGCTGTTTTTCTTCCAGGGTGATGGGCGGGACCGGAAGGGGCAGCAGGGCCGACGCTCCGCCGGAGATGAGGCACAGCACCAGGTCTTTTTCGCCCGCGGAGGCGGCGATTTCGGCGATGCGGGCCGCGCCGGCCACGCCGCGTTCATCGGGCACGGGGTGGCCGCACTGGTTCAGTTCGATGCGGCGCAGCCTGGCGGCGCGTCCATCTTTGACGTTGATCAGGCCGGCGGTGATGCGCCGGCCCAGCACGCGTTCCGCCGCCTGGGCCATGGAGGCTCCGGCTTTGCCCGCGCCAATGACGTAGATGTGGCCGTAGCGCGAGAAATCCAGACGCCGCAACCGGCGGACCACGGCGTCCACGGGGTCTGCCGCTGCCAGTCCGGCTTTGAAAATGGCCCGCGCCTGCCGCCGCAAGAGGCGGATGCTCATTGGAATAGCGGATGATTGAGAATGGCTTCCAGCGCCGGGGCCGGGTCGTCACCCTCAATCGGGATGTGCATGTCGGCAAGCGCGTAAGTCTCGCGCCGGCCGTGATAGAGCGCGGCGAATTTTTCCGGATCGCGCGCCAGGGGGCGATGCACGGCCTGACCAACGCGGCGATGCACCACCTCGAAGGGACAATCCAGCCAGATGACGATGCCGTTGCCGGTCACCAGCTCCCGATTGGCGGACTCGATGAACGCGCCTCCGCCAAGTGCCAGGACGGCGGGCCGTCCCCGCTCGATCCACTTCACGTGTTGCCGCAGCATCTGCGCTTCGATGCGGCGAAACTCCGCTTCGCCCCGCGAGTCGAACAACTCGGCGATGGTAAGCCTTTCGGCATTCTCGATTTCGTCGTCGAGATCGAAGAAGCTCCAACCCAGCTTGTGGGCCAGGGCGCGGCCGATGGTGGACTTGCCGGATCCCATGAAGCCCACCAGATAGAGACCGGGAGTGCGTTTCAGTCTGAGATTCATGCCGTTCCATTCATCTGCGCCATACGCCGTTCCACCACGGAGGGAAACAGCCGCATAGCCGCGACCAGAAGCCAGCCCGCGCGCGGCGCCAAAACCGTTCGGGCGTCGCGTTCCACTCCGCGGGCGTTCCACTCCGCGGCGGATAGCGATGGCGCAATAGGCCGCCGTAATGGCCATCCGCCGCCCTTCGAGAACTTTCTGTGGCGGCTGGCCGGCCAGAACGTTCTCCTGAAATGCCGTCTTGACGTATCCGGGGCACACCAGCATGGTGCCCACACCATCGCGGAGCAACTCCATGCGCAAGCCTTCCGTCAGTGTACCCAGGGCGCTTTTCGAGGCGCTGTACAAGGTCATCCAGGGCAGCGTCATCTTGCCGGCGATGGAGCCGACATTGACAATCATGCCGCTGCGTCGCGCGCGCATGTGCGGCGTGACAAGTTGCGTGAGTCCCAGGACCGCGAAAAAGTTCACCTCCATGAGCGCACGCACCTCTTCCATGGGCGCATCCCAAGCCGGCCAGTAGGCGCCCACACCGGCATTGTTGATGAGAACGTCGATGGCGCCGTAGCGTTCCAGGGTGCGGTCCACCAGCAGGCAGCGGGTCAGGTGGCTGGCGATATCGCCCACTGTGATGAGCGCATCGCCCGCGACCTGGCGGAGGCGATCTTCCGAACGGCCGGAGAGGGAAAGTCGTGCCCCGGCGCGTGCGAATTCAGCCGCGCAGGCCGCGCCGATGCCCTGGGAAGCGCCGGTGATGACTACCACTTTACCGTCGAGCTTCATGAAGAGAGAGCCGCCAACAGTCGCCGTTCGCACCTTGCTGCGAGGTGTAAGTTTGCTCCGGTTTATCCTGAAACGTCATAATGTTACCATGCCTTCGCGGCTCATCCCGCTGTTCCCCCTGCAAGTCGTGGTCTTCCCGCGCACGCCGCTTCCTTTGCACATTTTCGAAGAACGCTACAAAGAAATGGTGGGCCAGGCCATTCGCGAGAACTCCGAGTTCGGCATGGTGCTGGCGAAGGGTCAGGGCATCGTCAACGCGGGCTGCACCGTGACGGTGGAGAAGGTGGTGCACATGCATCCGGACGGGCGCATGGACATCCTGACCCGGGGCCAGCGCCGCTTCGAGATCCAAAGCCTGGATGAGGAGAAGGATTACCTGCAGGCGCAGGTCAACTTTTTCGACGATGACGATTTTGCGCCGGTCCCGCAGGACCTGCGCGATCAGGCGATCGCCCAGTTCCTGGCGCTGCGCAAGATTTCCGGATCGCAAGGGCCGGAGGAGCCCAACCTCCAGGATCCGCAGCTCAGCTTTCAACTGGCGCAGGCTCTGCCGGACCTGGACTTTCTCAACAGCCTGCTGCGGCATCGCTCGGAAACGGCGCGTTTGAAGAACTTGAACCACTACCTGGAAGCTTACATTCCGCGGCAGCGCACCATCGAACGAGTCAAGGAGCTGGCGCCAACCAATGGATTCGGCGGGAAGCCCGCGGGGTTGTGAACATGCCAGGCCGGCTGCGACGCTCGATGCCCTTCAGCATGTCGGCCTGGCTGCATGGCGTGGTGTTGGGCTGGCTGGTGGCGTCGGCCGCACAAGCTCCCCCGCCCGCGAGACCGGTCAAAGATGAAGAAATGCGCCCGCACGAAGTCCACGTGATCTGGTATCACCTGCACGAAAAACTGCCCGACGTAAGCTCCGGAAATGTGCGTGAGGACCACCGCCCGTTGCGCGCGCGGAAGAAATTCCAACAGAGCCTGGTGGCGGGCCAAAAGGATCTGCCCGTGCCGCCGCAGTTGATTCGCGTGGCGGCACCGAAGATCGAGCTGCCAAAGATGCTGGCGCTGCCGAATGTACTGGCGGTGGCGCCGCCACCCAAGCCCCTCAAGCCCTTTCAGCCCCCGGTGGTAGCACCCAAGCCTCCGAGCCCGGCACTCGAGTTGCCCGACGCTCCACAGTTGGCAAGCATCGAGCCGGCCAAGACCCTCCCCTTCGATGCGATGCTGGCAAAACCGCAGCCGCGCGCGTTCATTCCGCCTCCCAGCACTAGAACGTCCCCCTTGCCGATTCCGCCCGAGTTGCCAGTGGCCCCGGAACTGCACACCGCGGCGCCTTCCCTGGCCGCGCCACGCATTCCACATGGCTTTACCGCGCCTCCACCCAAACCGGAAATGGCCCGCGAGGCTCCCGTGGAACCTGCGCCTCCCGATCCCAGCATGACCGCGGCGGCGCCTGCACCGGCAACGTTGGCGATCGTGGGACTTCATCCGGTGAAGGCACCGGATCCGCCACCTCCGCCCGGGTCGCACGATGCATCCTTCTCCGGCGGCGCCGAACTGCATCCAACAGGCGCCAGCGAAACGCCCACGGAAAGCGCCGTAGCGACAGTGCCGGGGCTGGTGGCCCGCGGCGGCGCCAAGGACGGCCAGGCGGCCAGCCTGCTGTCGGCGATTGCGCCTCTCTCCCTGCAGCACATGGCCGCGAGCATAGCCGTAGCGCCGCACCTGCCCGCCCCTCCGCCGGAGGCTGCCGGACCGCGCGCGGCCCACGTTTCCAGCGCTCCGAATTCCAGACTCCGCGGCCGCTACGTCTACACGGTGGCCATCCAGATGCCGAATGTCACCAGTCATTCCGGAAGCTGGATCGTTTGGTTTGCAGATCGCGACCCGGCCACGGGAACGATTCCCGCCGACATGCGGGCGCCCGAGCCCCTACGCAAAGTCGACCCCAAGTATATTCAGACCGCGGTCGAAGAGCGGATAGAGGGCATTGTCCGGCTGGCGGCGGTGATTCGCCGCGACGGCCACGTGGAACGCGTGGAACTGCTGCAGCACCTGGATGACCGCTTGGACCGCAGCGCGGTGGAGGCCCTCTCCAAGTGGGAGTTTGAGCCCGCCCGGCGCGATGGCATTCCGATTGACGTCGATGCGGTCTTCGAGATCCCCTTTCGCCTCGCCCCCAAACAAGTAAGATGACCCGACCGTTCCTGCTGATTGATGCCGACGATACCCTGTGGGAGAACAATATCTATTTCGAGCGCGCTTTCGAGGAATTCGTAGCGTTCCTGGACCACTCTTCGCTTTCGCCCGGACAGATCCGGAGCGTGCTGGATGAAATCGAGGAGGTCAACAGCCGCGTCCACGGGTACGGCTCGCTTAACTTCGGGCGCAATCTGCGCCAGTGCTATCAGCACCTGGCCGAACGCGATGTCTCGCCCGAAGATCTGGATACCGTGATGGGTTTCGCCCAGCGGATTCTGGAATGCCCCATGGAAGTCATCGAGGGAGTGCCCGACACGCTGGAGTATCTGTCCCTGCGATGCGACCTCACACTCTTCACGAAAGGCAACCCGGAAGAGCAGAAGCTCAAGATCGGGCGTTCGGGCCTGGGGGCGTTCTTCAGCCACACCTCCATCGTCAAAGAGAAGGATGCGGCGGCATACCTCCTGCTGGTGGAAGAGCGCAAACTGGAGCCGGAGCGCACCTGGATGATCGGCAACAGCCCGAAATCGGACATCAATCCAGCGCTTGAAGCCGGTCTGGGAGCCGTCTTCATCCCACACGCACGCACCTGGATCCTGGAGCGGCAGGAAGTCCGTACAGATAGCGCACGGCTATTGATATTGGAGCGTTTCGGCGACTTACGGAAGCACTTCTGAGCAACGCCGCCGAGCGAAGGGAGCCGGCACAACCCCGACCCCCAATGCTTTTTTTCTCCTAGATCCGGCAATTCCGGTTCCTTTGTGACGATCCCCAACCGCTCCGCAGCTTCACCGTTTGGGTAACGCCGGCGGTCTTGCCGCCGGTTTTCCGGATCGTCTATTCCTCGCGCCCAAGATTGCTTCCAACTGCTGCGCCGATGTCGCAGGGCTGCTGGAACCATTCACCACGTCTGGAAACGTTTCTGATATAATTTCCCGGCGGGTCGCCACCTGGCGATTTCCGCCCCACGGCCAAACCTGGTAGCACTGGAGAAGCAGAATGGCATTCGATTCATTTCTCAAACTCGACGGTATCAAAGGCGAATCGGCTGACGCCAAACATAAGGGCGAAATCGACATCCTCAGCTTTAGTTTCGGAGCGTCCCAGACCGGCACGCACGCCACAGGGGGCGGTGGCGGCGCGGGCAAAGTCCAGATACACGACATTCAGTTCACCAAGAAGGTGGATGCATCGTCGCCGCTGCTGTTCCTGAACTGTGCTTCCGGCGCACACATCAAGGAGGCTACCCTGGTGGTTCGGAAGGCCGGCGGTCAACAATTGGAGTTCTTGAAGATCAAACTCACGGACGTTTTAATCTCGAGCGTAAAACCGCACGGTAGCGGGGAACAGAACGAGGAGTGGCATTCGAACCTTGGGCTTGGCGCGGCAGCGGGCCACCAGGCTGGACCGGCTGCCGGCGCCATTAAGTCATGGGGGGACGAGGTTCCTTTCGAAAACCTCAGCCTCAACTTCGCCAAGATCGAGTACTCCTACCAGCCACAGGGGGCTGACGGCAAAGCCCAGGGCGGCCCGATCCTGGCTGGATGGGACGTGAAAGGCAACCAGAAAATTTAACTGCCCGCCCCAGTCACGGTCGTGGAGCAGACCACTTATTTCTTCCTGGATGCGCTCCAGGATCCGCTATCGACTTGTTGGGCGCCGTCGCTCACGGTCGTTTCGTGCGAGCGGTGGTGGCGCAGGATTTTCGAGAGAGGCAACACCGTCTACGCGGCCCAAATCCGGGGCCTTGGAACAGTGAAGCCAGTCACTCGTATTATGCGAGCCTCATTAAATGAACATTTCTTCGTCCTGGGTGGCGGTATCCACCGAGGACTTGCGGCCGCGGACGAGAGTGGAAACGGCGGCAGAAACGCCAGCGGCCAGGCCGTTGAGTTCTCGGACAGGCTTTAGGGCGGCGCGCCTGACGGCATCGCCCACCTGTTCCACCTGGTCTACGGTGTGCTCCACCGTTTGATCGATCTGGTCCAGTCGCTGGCGCGCACGATCGCCGGCATCGTTCAACAATTCACTCACCCGCTCCACCTGCTCGCGGCTGGTGCGGGCGA
>OKRF01000187.1:0-1553 GCA_900290315.1 Candidatus Sulfopaludibacter sp. SbA3
CACACCCAACGTAATAACACGACTGATTGTTGTTGTAAAGTTTATTTATTTACGGCGCCTAATCGGGCGGTCTCACCGTGGGGCCCGAGGCCGCATAGCCGCCATCGCGATAGTTCTGGCGATAGCTCCGCCACTGCGTGAAGAACCAACCGTCGCGGTCGCTGGCCGGCAGCATGCCCTCCACCAGGCCGAAAACATAGCGCACGCCATTGGGGAAGCAGACCGCCTCATCGTTAAACAGGCCATAGTGTTTGTAGCGGTCACCATCTTTGAATTCCATGGCAGTGCGGTCGGGCATGCCGATCTGCAAAACGGTGGTACCCTGAGTCCCGGCGGGCGTCCAGTCGTGGTCTCCCACAGCGGTGGAGGGTGCGGTCACGGCAACATCGTCCACGTGGAAATCGTCAAACACTCCGGTGCGATACGCAGACAGTCTGTATTTGCCGGGCCGGACATCCTTCACTGCGAAGCTGCCATCGGCCGCCGTANNGAGACTCTGATCGAAGGGCACGCCGTTATCGGAGAGCACCACGGTGGCGCCGAGCATCGAATCGCCCGTGCTCAATTTGATGGTGCCAGTCACCGTGGCGCGGCCGGATGAGGGCAGATACCCTGGGATTTGTGCCACATCGTAGAAGGCCCGATGCTCCGCGGAGTCGCTGTAGCGAACGGCATCCATCCACATCGCCTGATATCCCGCCGCGTTGGACGTATCGCCCTGATTCACGTAGAAGAACCAAGGCCCGTATGTCTTAGTCCAACCCGCCGGGACCTTCAACGCCGTGGAGCCCTGGCCATAGTGCGCGTTGAAGTACTCGTTCAAGAGGACCGGTGTGGTCACGGTGCCATGCACCGTCAGATTCTGCTTCGTGGGTCCGCCATTCCAGGTCTCTTTGCTCAAGGGCGTGTGGATGCACCAGATGCCATAGCCACCGCCATACAGACCGTGAAGCAGGTGGTTCTTTTCGTAAGTGGAGAAATCGTACTTAGTGTAGTTCCAACGGTCCGGCGGCCGGTAATAAGGATCGTCGGGAAACTGCGTCAGGTTGTAAGTGGCATCCTGTAAGTCACCCGAACCGGCGAGATGGGCTGGCAGCGGCAGGATCCCGCTCCAATACAATTCCGACGAATGATTGCGAAAAATCTTCGGGTCGGTGCGCAGAGTGGTCACGAACTGAGCAATGGTGTCGGTGGGATGGGCCGCGTTGCCGATGTAGCGATAGACCGAGTATTCGTGGAAGCCGCACTCCTCGGCGCGCAGCAGGTAATGCAGTTCGAACTCGAACGGGATGGCGTCTTCGGACCGGTGGATCACGGCGACATCGGCGAAATTCGCGCCTCGGCGAACGGAATGGTCCAGTGCGGTCCTCCCGATCGACCAGGAAACTCCCACGCTATCCACCACAATGGTATACCCGCTGCCGCCGTTGCCCGGCAGTTCGGCGCCCTTGAATTTGAGTGACGTCATGCGGCCGCCGTTGGGGCCGGCGATACCCAGCGTGAAAGAGATGCAGGCGTTGGAAGCCGTGACGGTACCGCTCGAGCCGGTCACC
>OKRF01000187.1:1563-2548 GCA_900290315.1 Candidatus Sulfopaludibacter sp. SbA3
CCCAGCGTGAAAGAGATGCAGGCGTTGGAAGCCGTGACGGTACCGCTCGAGCCGGTCACCACTACGGCGCCCTGCGCCGCCAGGGAACTCAACAGAAGCAGGAAGGCACCTCGCATCATTTCAGGTTGGATCGTCCACCCGCAAGGCGCGCGTCGATTTTCCTGGCGTCGGCTTCCCGGCCCATTTTGCGCAGCAGCGTTGCGTAGTTCTGCAGAGTGCGTTGCAGCAGTGCGGCCTCGCCCACATTGGCCGCACCAGGCAGCGTAGGGATCCTCTCGGCCAGCGTGATGGCGCGTTTGTACTGCGTTTCGGCGCCGGCATTATCGTTCTTTCCGTCCAGTGCGAGTGCCAGGTTGTTCATGCTCAGCACGGCATCTTTTTCACGCAGGGCCAGCGATCGCTGGTACAGCGGCTCGGCCAGGGCAAACTTCTCCTGCGCGGCATACACCACCGCCAGATTGTCGAGCGTGGTGGCCAGTTGCGGGCTATCGCCACCCAGCCTAACCTCCCAGATGGAGAGCGACCGTTTGTAAATGGGCTCGGCCTCGGCGTATCGCTGCGAAAGGTAAAAGGTCATTGCCAGCGAGTCCAGGTACGTCGCCACGTTGTAATTGTTCGGCCCGTACACGCTCTCCTGAATTGAGATGGCGTGGCGCAGGGGCGATTCGGCAGCGGCGAAGTTCTTGGTATTGACGTAGAGCGCGGCGATGCTGTCCAGCACCGGCACCAGCGATGGGTCGCCGGGTCCCAGGCGCTTCTCGATGATCACGATGGCGCGGCGCAGATTCGGCTCCGCCACGGCATAGCGCTTCCGGTCCAGGTAGAAAGTGGCCAGGGCGGCGCAATCAGCGGCCAGGTCCAGGTCGTCCATCCCGCGATTCTTTTCGCGTACCGAAATGATGCGCAGATAGGCGCGTTCGGCATCCGTGTTGCGAGCCGCCGCCATACCGCTGTACATGCCGGCCAGGGCCTTCAGCGGCGGAAT
>OKRF01000187.1:2558-13147 GCA_900290315.1 Candidatus Sulfopaludibacter sp. SbA3
TATCGCAGGTATAGCTTTTCCGCGTCGGGATTGCGCCCCTCCGAACGGTAGACCGCGGCCAGCGCCTCGATGGCCCCAGTGAGGCCGGGCGCGTCGGTTCCCAGCGATTTCTCCTGCTGGTCCAACAGGTGGCTAAGCACCGGTTCGGCATCCGTGTATTTTCCCATTGCCACCAGGCGCACGGCCTGCAGGCGCAGTTCGTCCGGATCGCCGGGTTGCGGCGAAGCGGACGCAACGGCGAGCAGCGGCAAAAGCACAAGAAGCATCGACCCCATTGTATGCAATTCGAGGAGAATGGAAACAGATGGTCCGCGTCTTCCTTCTTTTTGCCGCACTCACGCTTTGTGCCTCGCCGGCTTATCGCCGGGTGCTGCCGGGGTATCGCTACCAGTTTCCGCGCGACCACTTCGACCATCCCGAATTCCAAAGCGAGTGGTGGTATTACACCGGCAACGTGCATGCGCGCGACGGCCATCGTTACGGCTTCGAACTGGTCTTCTTCCGCCGCGGCCTCGGGGCGGCGCCGAATCCTTCCGCCTGGCGCGCGGACGAGATCTACCTGGCGCACCTGGCCCTTACCGATATCGATGGGCGCAAGTTCCGCTACACGCAGCGTATGAATCGCGCCGGGCCGGGAATCGCGGGCGCGAGCATCTCCGAGGGCCGTATCTGGAACGGCAATTGGGCAGCAAAATGGGACACCAACGGCGATGTACAGACGCTCTCGGCGGTGGCGGAGGGCATCCGCTTCCATCTTCGCCTGACCCCTGCTAAGTCCGCTGTAATTCATGGCCAGTACGGCGTCAGCCAAACGGGAGAAGCGCCGGGGCAAGCCTCCTGCTACGTTTCCTTTCCGCTGCTCGATGTGGCGGGCACCNNGCAACCTGCTGGAGCCTTCGCAAACCGGCTGGGACTGGTTCAGCGTGCAGCTTGAAAACAATACCCAGTTCATGCTGTTCCAACTCCGCCGCGCCGATGGCACCATCGATCCGCACTCTTCCGGCACCTTCATCGCATCCGATGGCCGCGCCACCTTTCTGCCCCGCTCGGAGTTCACCCTTGAGCCGCTGGAGTTTTGGACCAGTCCCCGGACACACGCCCGCTATCCGGTGAAATGGCGCATCGCCATCCCGCGCCTGCACGTGTCGCTCGATTGCGTGGCCGCGCTGCCCGATCAGGAGTTGGCCGCCGGCGGCGAGGAACTCCCCACATATTGGGAAGGTGCGGCGTCGTACTCAGGTTCGGCGCGCGGCGTCGGTTATCTGGAGATGACGGGCTACTACAAGCCTGTCAGATTGTAGTCCGCCTCACCGATATAATGAATCTATGCAACTGTCAGAGGGAAAAGCGAAGCACATGAAGGCGCTCTCCAACGAGCGCGGTGTCATCGCCGCGGCGGCAATGGATCAGCGCGGAAGTCTACAGAAGTCTCTGGCCGCCGCGCGCGGTGTGGACGTCAAAGAGATTGGTCCGGAGATGATGAGCGAGTTCAAGGTGGCGGTGAGCAGGGTGTTGACGCCGCATGCCAGCGCCATTCTCCTGGACCCAGAATTCGGCCTCGAAGCCGGCAAGGCCCGCAGCAAGAATGCAGGCATGCTGCTGGCTTACGAGTTGAGCGGCTATGACAACACCCGTTCCGGCCGCCTGCCCGACCTGCTGCCGCACGTTTCCGTCAAGCGCATTGTGGATTGGGGCGCAGACGCGGTCAAGATTCTGATCTACTACACTCCCTTCGACGATCCTTCGGTTAACGATATCAAACATGCCTTCATTGAGCGGATCGGCGCGGAGTGCGTCACGTACGAGATCCCCTTTTTCCTGGAGTTCGTGGGTTACGATCCAAAAGGCGGCGACGAAAAGGGTTTGGACTACGCCAAGGCCAAACCGGAAATCGTGAAGAAGAGCATGGAAGAGTTCTCCAAGCCTCAGTACATGGTGGACGTGTTGAAAGTGGAGGTCCCCATCAACGCCGAGTGTGTGGAGGGTTCCAGCGTATATAAAGGCCAGAAGGCATACACGCGCGAGGAAGCCCTGAGACATTTTCGGGAAGCCGCGGCAGTTGCCGGTAAGCCGTTCATCTATCTCAGCGCGGGTGTGAGCAACGCCCAGTTTGTGGAATCGCTGCATATGGCCGGCGAGGCAGGCACGAATTATTCCGGAGTGTTGTGCGGCCGTGCCACCTGGAAGGAAGGCATTCCCGTCTATGCCAAGCACGGCATCAAAGCGCTGGAAGACTGGCTGCAGAAGGAAGGCGTGAAGAACATCAACGCGGTCAACGAAGCCATCCGTCCTGCGAAAGCCTGGTACGACAGGTAAGTTGTCCCTCCATTTATGCATTGCTGGCGATGGTTCCGGGTGTTCAGGGCGCCGGCTCGAACCCGATGATCACGGGCTGGCTAGCATATTCCAATCCAAGGATGATCCTGAAATGAAGGCTCGTCCTACCGTGCCAAAACCATGATAGAATCGTGGGAATTTGAGCGGGATGCGAGCTCGACCCCGCAAGGAATCAATAAGGAGGCGCTCCAGCTCTATGAGGCCGCACAGGTTAACCGGTTCGACCCCGACACTGATAGCAGTGGCGGTCCTCGCCGCCGCCTGTTCAACGACCTTCGCTCCCGTCGCGCGGGCGGGCCCCGTCCAGTATACGATTACTTTCACAGCGCTAGACGGAACCGCTCCCACAGCCGGGGCATTTTTTTACGATTCCTCCGCCACCCTTGGGTCACGGTTCTCCAATTTTCTTGTTACGTGGAACTCGGCGACCTTCAATTTGAAATCTTCTGCAAACTCGCCGCAGGAGAGTGGATCTGATTGCGTGGCCGACGCCTTCGCCCTGCTATCCGGAAACGGGTGCGCCCCGCAACAGATCAGTGACCTTCGCTGGGCGGGTTCTACGGCTTTTATTGGTGTCTCGACTTTCGAGTTCATTTCATTCGACCCTTCCCATGCTTCTCACGTAGAGATTGATCAGGCGTCTCTCTCCGGCGCGGTTTCCGAAACTGCAGATGGAAACTTCTCCATCGGCGTATCCCCAACAGGCGCACCGGAACCCGGGAACCTTATATTGGTGCTTGCGGGGGGGTGCTGCTGCGACGAAACCTGAGGTCACTCACCGCAAAACGGAGGTGACCGGCCAGACCAAGGAGGAAGCCCTCGCCAACAAAATGGATGACCTGATCCTGCTTGGCAGGATCGCGTGTCTTCACCGGGCCAATACCTTACTGTGGACGTGTTCCACCAGTTATTCGGACTGTATCTTCGCTAGCGCTCCATCGTGACGGACTTATCAGGACAAAGCTTTCGGAGCATGCTGGTGCTGTTCCACGCAATGAGCGTGGCGGCGAATGCCCGGCGTGCCGGACCGCACTGAAACCTAAGTCGATTGGCACTGAACTACACGCAGTCACTGCCGAGAAACCGCACGGTGGTGATTATGATGAAACATGGTTACCGTAGGTTTGTTAGTTCGTTTGGAAGCCAGGGCGGGTAAAGAAAATGAGGTTGCGAATTTTCTAAGTGGCGCGCTGCCTTTTGTCCAGGCTGAAGCTGCCACTACTGCCTGGTTTGCGGTTCGCATCGGGCCCTCCACTTTTGCGATTTTCGACGCATTCCCCAGTGAGGCGGGCCGTCAGGCGCACCTGGCGGGACAAGTGGCGGCGGCTCTCATGGCGAGAGCCCCGGAACTGTTCGCGAGTCTCCCGATTATCCAAGAAGTCGACGTGCTGGCATCGAAGCTGCCGGCGGGGTCCGCCATGCGCGCGCAGTATTAGCCGGCTCATGCGGGATGCCTCAACCAGTGAGATGAAGATGGCGGGGAAGGCGTGAAAAAATGCGACCGCCTGCGCCACCACAGGCAAGTCATTTGTTTGCTTTGGTGGGGCGGGCTTCAGCCTGCCAACGCCCGCTTGCGGGCGCTTCTTCCGCAGCTTCCACGCGAGCCCTGACTATATAACTCTCTCAACGATCCTGAGCCGCCGGCGCTGCCAACCCGAAGAAGAGTATGTGGATCACTGCTTCCAAACTGCGGGAGATCCCAGACAAGCAGATGGCTAAAGTCTCTAAGCTCGCGAGGATCATCAAGATGGATTGGTCCGCACATTGGTCCGCGAGATCAGGCATGGCTGAGCGAGCCGGCTCGAAGGGCGATTGAGAGAGGTGAGTTGGCCGCGTCACCGGCCGCGGTTCTCGAGTTGGAACTTCTGCACAAAATCGGCCGCCTGAAACCCAGCGCTTCGAAACTCGTGGCGTGGCTGTCTACCGAAATCGGCCTTCGGATTTGCGAATTGCCGTTTCGAACTGTGGTAGAGCACGCGCTCCAGGAGGGCTGGACGCGCGATCCGTTCGATCGCCGCATGGTAGCGAATACCAAGGCAGCTCTGGTAACCAAGGACGAGAGAATCCTGCAGAGTTATTCGCGGGCGATCTGGTAGGGAGGCTGCCCGGCGCTGGATAGTGCACAATACTAAGTTGTGCGCACGGGTCCTACGCCTACCATCGGGTTGCTCGCCGGACTGGCGGTCACGCTGTCCGCGGTCGCCGTCTACGCGGGTTACACCATTGTTCAATTGCGCGGATTGCGCCAGTTGCAGGCGGAGACAATCGACCGCAACCGCACGGATTCGCTGCTGCTGTTGCGCATCCAGAACGATCTGAATTCCGCAGGCCTCGCGATGCGGGACATGCTGGACGCGGGCGAACCGTATCCGCTCACTGCCTGGCAGGCGCAATTCGCGCGGCTGCGGACCGATCTGGAGGATGCCGTGACGCGCGAGGCGCAGTTCTCGCCGGCCGCCGGCGCCGACGCGCAGCGGCAGTTCCTTTCCGCTTCGATGACCCAGTTCTGGGACGCGCTGGATCGCATCTTCGCTCTGGCCAAGACTGACGAGGTGGAGGCGCGTACGCGCATCCGCATCTCCCTGCAGGCGCGGCAGGCGGCATTGAGCACGGCGGTGGCGCGCCTGCTGGTGCAGAACAACGAAAACGAAAAGCAAGCGGCGGCCCTGGCCCGGCAGATCTACGCCGGCGGTGAACGCAACGTGTACCTGTTCCTGGCCGCCATCCTGATTGTGCTGCTGATTACCGGACTCTACCTGGTGCAGTACAACCGGCGTATGTTCCTCCAGGTGGCCACGATCTCTCAACGGCGCAGTGAACTGGCGCAGCAACTGATCGCCATGCAGGAGAATACCTTCCGGTCTATCGCGCGGGAGCTGCACGATGAGTTCGGCCAGATTCTCACGGCCATCGGCGCCATGCTCCAGCGTGCGGGGCGGCGTGCTCCGGCGTTGGATGCGCCGCTTCGGACCGATCTGAAAGAGGTGCAGGAAATCGTGCAGTCCACGCTCGATAAGGTGCGCACGCTCTCGCAGGCGCTGCATCCGGCGGTGCTGGAAGAGGCCGGGCTGGAGGCCGCGCTGCGGCAGCATCTGCCGGTGTTCGAGAAGCAGACGGGCATCCGGATCGACTATGAGGCTGTTGGCAGCAGTCAGGCATTGGACCAGGCGGTGGCCATTCACATGTATCGTGTCCTGCAGGAGGCGCTGAACAACGTGGCCCGCCATTCCAAATCCGGCAGCGCCGCGGTGCGCCTGCGCTATGCGGCGGAGTGCGTGGTGCTGGAGGTGCAGGATGGCGGCGTGGGCTTGCGCAGCGCGGGCCAGACTGCTGGAATGGGCCTGGTCTCCATGCGCGAACGCGCGGAGCTGGTGCATGGCCGCCTGGAACTGCTGAGCGCGGATGGCGGAGGGCTGCTGGTACGATTGACGGTTCCCCTCACGTCAGAGGAGGCGCATGCCTGAGCGGAAGATCACGGTCCTGCTAGTGGACGATCATCAACTGGTGCGCCGGGGATTCCGGCGGATGCTGGAGGACGAGGACGATATCATGGTGGCGGGCGAGGCGGGCAATGGGCAGGAGGCTATCGATAAGGCCCGCGAACTGGCTCCGGCGGTGATCGTGATGGATTTCGCCTTGCCGGGGATCAACGGCGCGGTGGCGGCGCGGCAGATTCTGAAATCGGCGCCGGGCACCGCGATCCTGATGCTGAGCATGCATGCCGAGCCGAATTACGTGGAGCCGAATTACGTGCGCACCTGTCTGGACGCGGGAGTGCGTGGCTACCTGCTGAAGAACGCCATCGACCTGGAACTGATCAACGCGGTGCGACGGGTGGCGGCGGGCGAGCAGGTGCTGGATCCGCGCCTGCACACCGTATCCAAGCCGAAAGGCGAGGAGGCGCCGGAACTGACGGCACGAGAACTCGAAGTGCTGCAACTGATCGTGAATGGCAAATCCAATCGCGAGATCGCCCAGGTGTTGGGGCTGAGCGCCAATACGGTGGCGGTGCATCGCGCCAACCTGATGCAGGCGCTGGGCATTCACAACACCGCCGAGCTCGTGGTCTACGCCATTCGCAACGGCCTGGCGAGCATCACGTGAGACGCCGCGAGTTTGTGCTGGCGGCGGCCGCGCTTCCGGTGCGGGCGGCGGGCCTGGGCTTCAGCATGGCCGATGTGACGGAGCGGGCCGGCATCCGTTTCGAACACAACAGTGGAGCATTCGGGGCCAAGTATCTGCCGGAGACTCTGGGGCCCGGGTGCGCCTTTCTGGACTACGATGGCGACGGCTGGCTGGACATTCTGCTGGTCAACGGTATGGATTGGCCGGGGCACAGGCGCCGCCGCTCCACGCTGCAACTGTACCGCAACAATCGCAATGGAACCTTCACGGACGTCACGCAGCAGGCCGGCCTCGCGGTAGAGATGTACGGTCTGGGCGTGGCAGTGGCCGATTACAACAACGATGGATTTCCCGATGTCCTGGTGACCGCGGTGGGACAGAATCGCCTGTTCCAGAATACCGGCAAAGGCCACTTTATCGACGTCACGGAGAAGGCGGGATTGGGCGGACGAAGCGGCTTCAGCACCTCGGCGCTCTGGAGCGATTTCGACCGCGATGGGCTGCTCGATCTGTTCGTGTGCAACTACGTGAAGTGGGCGCCGGAGCACGACGTGTTCTGCAGTGTGGATGGCAAGCGCAAGTCCTACTGCACGCCGGAAGCGTATCGCGGCGCCACCTGCTGGCTGTTTCATAATCGCGGGAATGGCACGTTTGAGGACGTGACGGCGCGCAGCGGGGTGTTCGATACGTCGTCCAAGTCGCTGGGGGTGGCCATGCTGGATTATGATCGGGATGGCTGGCCGGACCTGCTCGTGGCCAACGATACGCAACCCAACAAACTGTACCGCAATCGGCGCGATGGCGCCTTCGAAGAGGTTGCCGTGCGGGCCGGCGTGGCCTTCAGTGAAGATGGCAAGGCGCGCGCCGGCATGGGAATCGACGCGGCGGATATCGATGGGAGCGGGTCGGAATCCGTGGCCATCACTAATTTCGATGGCGAAATGATGGCTCTCTACCGGCCCGGTCCGGGCGGTGTGTACAAGGACATCGCGCTGGCGAGCGGAATCGGGCGGGCCTCGCAGAACAGCCTGGGGTTCGGGTGCCTGTTCTGCGATGTCGATCTGGACGGCAACGTGGATCTGTTTGCCGCCAACGGGCACATCGACGAGACGGCGCGCAACGTCCGCGGCATGACGGGCTACGCGCAGGCTCCGCACCTGTTCCTAAACAATGGCCGCGGCGGGTTTCGGGATGTGGCGCGGTCCGAAGGTGGCTCGCGGGGCTGCGTGCGGGGATTTCGATAACGATGGCGATGTGGATCTGCTGATCACAACGAATCGGGGGCCGGCGTACCTCTATCGCAACGATGTGACGAACGGCAACCGTTCCCTGCGCCTGCGGCTGCGCGGCACGAAATCGAACCGCGATGGCATCGGCGCGGTGGTGCGGCTCACTACGGCAGATGGCACGCAGTTGCGGATGGTGAGGAGCGGGTCGAGCTACCTGTCGCAATCGGAACTGGCCTTGACGTTCGGATTGGGCCGCCGCGAGCGCGCGGAGCGGCTGGTCATTGCGTGGCCCAGCGGGAGGGTGGACGAGCACGGGACAATGCCCGCCGGCCGGTACGAGTGCGAGGAAGGGGCGAAGCCGAGGTAGTTATTGCGCGAGGAACCAGGGCTTGGAGGTGGGACTGGTTTTCAGGAAGTCCAGCAGTTGCCGGCCCACCTTTTCGCGGCCTTGTGGGGAGGGGTGGGTGCCATCTGGGCCCACGTCTTCGCGTGTGTAGATGAGGGAGTCCTGTTTGCGGCCTTTCACGCCGTCGGCCCAAAGGTAGGGGCCCCAGGCCAGCCACGGTGCGCGAACGGAGCCGCGGGCGGGGTCGTAATTCAGGTCGTCGCTGCCCGAGATCTGGCCGGCGATGGTCCACTTCACGGCGAAGCCACCTTCGTAGGCGTGCGGTTCCGGATTCAGCGGCACGGTGGCATAGCCAGCATAGATTCGGCTGGAAAGGTAGGCGATTTTCAATTGCGGTAGCGATCGTGCAGATTGCGCAGCGTGGCCACCAGGTCCGCCTGCAGGCGCCGCGCTTCCACGGGGAAGGGAGCGGTGGGTCCGGCGTTGGCTTGCTTGACCCAAACGACCTGCACTTGCGCGGGGGTGGCGTGCTCCGCGGCGAGCCGCTGCTCCACCACCTGCCAGAAATTGGCGGCGGGGTTGGCGGTGATGCGGGCGATTTGGGAGCCTTGCGCGCCGTCCACCAGGGTGAGTTTCGGGTTGAGACTGCGGTCGGCAGCCGCCAGTTTTAGAAAGGCCTGCGTTTCCTGGGTGGTGTTGGACATCCCAATGGTCAGGAAGACGATTCTGCCGCCGGCAGCGGGATTGCCTGCTTGGTCGAGCGGCACGATGCCCTTCGCCAAGGCGAGTCCGGCGGCGAGGTGCGCGGGCGGCGGGGTGTTGCGGCCTTCGGGATAGAGCCCTCCGGGTTCGCCTTGGTACAGGACAGTGGCGAGATCGGGCAGAGGGATCAGGCCGGTGGATTCGCGCGGCGGGTGGGTGCGGGCGTATTCGCTGTTTTGGGCCGCGGCATCGGCTTGCCGCATGCGCGCCATGATGTCCTGGGCGAAGCGCTGGTCTTCCGGCGAAATCGCCTCACCGCGATCGTGCCTGGCCTTGATCTGCTCGAATCGCTGGCGATCGGCCATCGTGCCTGGCCTTGATCTGCTCGAATCGCTGGCGATCGGCCGTGCTGACCGTTTGGGCAGCTACCAGCAATGGAATCAGCAAAGTGAGAGCCGCTAGGGTGCGCATCGGTACCTAAAATTCTAATTCAAATGGAATCGCCGGACGGGGCCGGTTTGGATTCGGACCGCCGGTCGTGTCATGCTTAAGGATGATGCTGACGAAGACGGTACGGTCGCGATTCAGTCACGAGCCCGGTGAAAAGGTGGAAGGCTGCACGATTCTGGAAAGGAAGGTGATCATTCCGCCCAACCCCGCGGAGCGGCGCTTGGGCGTGTACGATTACCTGGTGGAAGTTCCGCCGGCTCCGCCGGAGAAGCCGCGCGCTAACAAGAAGGCACCCCTACCGAAGGCCTCCGCAGCGGAACGCGGCACCTTCACGCGTGCGACTCCGGACGAGATGGGGTCGGTGATTCGACGGCTGCCTCCGCGCTGAAGGTCTGGATGATGAAGGACGATTCAGCGATCCTGGAAGCGCCCTCGGGTCGCGCAGCCCGGGCGGTGACTAATCTCGCCAGGGTGTTCCGGCAGTTCGCCGATGCGCAGCAGCAGGTTGCCGAACAGGTGATGACTTTGGAGGAATCCCTGAACCAGGTGATCGCCAACTCCCAGGAACAGAGCCAGCGGAATGCGGTATTGGAAGAACGGCTCAACCGGCAGGCTGAGGAATTAGCCGCGGCTACCGCTGCCATGCAGTCTATGTGCGAATCGCAGCGCCAGTGGCAAGCCACCATCGACCAGTTGATCGACGTCCTGATCCGCGCCCGCGGGGCAGTTTCGGCGTAAATACAGTTTTACTCTTCCCGCAGTGCCGACATGGGCTCCATGCGTGACGCACGGAGCGCCGGCCAGTAACTCGCCAGCAGGGCCACGGCGGCCAGCAGCAGGACTGCCATCGCAAGGGTCGGCGGATCGTTTGGTTTCAGCCCGAAAAGGAGGGCGCCCGCCGCGCGTCCTGCCCAAAGGGCGAGGCCGAGTCCCACCGTGAGGCCCACCGCGAGCAGCAGCGCCGCTTCGCGGAGAACCAACCGGAGCACGCGCGCGCGATCCGCTCCCAGCGCCACACGTACGCCGATCTCGTTGCGGCGGCGCGCCACCATGTAAGCGATCACGCCGTAGAGTCCCAACGTCGCGAGCATGGCCGCCAGCACGCCGAACGAACCGGCCAGCATGGCCATCAGTCGATCGCGCATCAGCGAACCCTGAATCTGGCCGGACAGACTGTGAACTGCGATGCCGATTGCGGGATGCACCTGGGCTACGCTCGCCTGGATGGTGCGCATCACTCCTCCTGATGATGCCGCCGCGCGAAGTACGAAGGTGACTCCGGTTCCCGGGTTGTCGTCCTGCTTTTCCGGGAAGAATGCGAGCGGCAGGAAGTCCTCGCGAACCTCGTTGTACTTGGTGTTCCGTACCACGCCCACCACCTCGTAAATCGGGTCCGGCTT
>OKRF01000187.1:13157-15387 GCA_900290315.1 Candidatus Sulfopaludibacter sp. SbA3
CCTCGTAAATCGGGTCCGGCTTGCCCGCCGGTCCCTCGGTCCGAAACGAATGGCCGACGGGATCGACGCCGCCGAAGATCGTGCGGGCGAAGGCCTCGTTGACGATGGCGATTTTCGCGGTCCCCAGGGTGTCGCGATCGGTGAAATCGCGGCCGCTCACCATCGCGGTGCCCATGGTCTTGAAATAATCGGGGCTCACACGGTTGAAGAAGACATCCGTGTGTTTGACGGTCGCGCCTTCGGCCCAGGTGTTTTCGTCCCATTCGGCGCCGCCGAGCGGAGTGAGAAGGACCTGCGCCGCGGACACCACGCCGGGTATGGCGCACAGGCGTGCGAGCAGATCGCTTTGTACGAACGCCAGGCGGTCTTTCGCATAGTGAGCGGGGCGCAAGTCCAAGTCGAGTACGGTGATACCATCGGCGCGGAAGCCGATATCCACGGCAAGCAGCTTTTGTAGGGTGCGCACGAACAGCAAGGAGCCCACCAGCAGCACCAGGGAGAGGGAGACTTGCGCCACCACCAGCATGCGGCGCAGGCTGAAACGCTCGCGGCCGGCGGTGAGGCCGCGTCCGCCGCCGCGCATGGTTGAGGCAGGGGACACCCGCGTGGCGCGCAGGGCCGGCAGCAGTCCGAACAGCAGGCAGGTGCTCACGGCTACCACGGCGGTGAAGGCCAGCACGCGCAGGTCGAGCCCCAGACCCACGAACACCGGGTCGCCCGGATTACTCAGGAAGGCCACCAGACCGCGGCTGAGCGCCTGCGCCAGGAGCGCTCCCAACACCGTGCCCGCCAGCGAGAGCAGCATGCTCTCCGCCATCAGTTGTGCGATCAGCCTGCCGCGCGATGCGCCGATCGCCTGCCGTATGGCGATCTCGCGCTCGCGCACACTGGCGCGCGCCAGAAGCAGGTTGGCCAGATTGGCGCAGGCGATCAGCAACACCAGACCCGTGATGGCCAGCAACAGCCAAAGTGGCGATTCATAGCGGCGCCGCAGTCCGGATACGCCGGTCGCACCGCTGGTGACGTCCAGCTTGTTCGCCAGGTAACGTTTGGCGTCGTCCGGCCGGTATGTGGGCGGCAGGGTCGCCTGCATGAAGCCTGGTGAAATGGTCCGGAGGAATGTGCGGGCGCGTTCTAAGGTCCATCCTGGCCTGAGGCGGCCCATGACGGAAAGCCAGAATGCCGACTTGCTCGGAATGCGTCCCTTGTTGTTCTCAGAAAACAACGGGTCGGCGCACAGGGGAACGGCGACGTCGTAGCGGTGGCCGACCTCCACGCCGAAGAAATCAGGGCCTGTCACGCCAGCTATGGGGAAGGGCCGGCCGTCGAGCATCACGGTACGTCCCAGTGCATCGGGATTCCCCGCAAACTCGCGCTGCCAGAAGGAATAGCTGAGGACGGCACGGGGAGTGTCGCAGCCCAGGCGGTCATCCTCGTCCGATAACGTGCGCCCCCGCAGCGGCCCTGCACCCAGCACGCGGAAGAGCGGCCCTGCACCCAGCACGCGGAAGAAGCCGCCGCTGACGAAGAGGCCCTCTGCATATCGGGCTTCTCCGCCGTCCGTCAGGTTGAAGCGCGTGTCGCTCCACGCCAGCACTCCGGTGAACGGTTCCTGGTGGTCGCGAATCTGTTCCCAATGTGCGTATGTAAGACGCGCATTGCGGGTGGAGAACCATCCGGAGCGCATGGAGCCCTTCGCAAAATCGATATACGCCAGTTCTTCCGGCCTCTGCACTGGGAGCGTGCGCAGACGCACCGCATTCAGCAACTGAAAGATGGCGGTGTTGGCGCCGATGCCCAGCGCCAGAGATAACACTGCGACTGCTGCGAATCCGGGATTCAGCAGGAGTTGCCGCGCGCCAAAGCGCAGGTCCTGCCAGGGCTGTCCGGGTGTCATATGCTCTCCTGCCTTTCAGACGACCGGACTTTAGCAGCGGTTGGTAAGGATCTGGCAGTGCGGCTCGGCTCCAGCGTGTGAACGAGCAGCGGTTGGTAAGGATCTGGCAGTGCGGCTCGGCTCCAGCGTGTGAACGCGAAAACGGGACTCACCGGAGAGATACTGAGGACGCGGAGGAAGCGAGAGAGAGACGGGATTTCACCGCCGAGAATTCGACTGGGCGACGTGCATCTGGTGGCAGTCGGCTTTCGAGGCAAAGCCTCACCCGGAGGGATGAACAACTCGGTAGCTCCGTGGGACAGACGATCGTTTTTTGTCGTCTGTTGGGATGGG
>OKRF01000294.1 GCA_900290315.1 Candidatus Sulfopaludibacter sp. SbA3
GTACCTCGAACTCGAGCGCAAGGCCGAGTGCAAGAGCGAATACTACAACGGCGAAATGTTCGCCATGTCCGGCGCGAGCCGGAATCACAATGCGATTGCATGGCAGTTGCAGTTGCTGGTTGCCCAGCACATCCTCGGCAGGAAATGCCAGGGATACACGTCTGACACGCGCGTCCTGGTCACTCCAGGTGAGCTGTACACCTATCCCGATCTGTCCGCCACCTGCGACGAGCCCCGGTATGCGGACGAGCGGGTCGACACTCTGCTCAACCCCACCCTGGTAGTCGAAATCACCTCTCCCGGCACGGAAGACTACGATCGCGGCAAGAAGGCACGACTGTACCGAGCCATGCCGTCGCTGAAAGATTTGCTTCTCGTCGCGCAAGACCAATACGACGTCGAACTGTACCAGCGCCGCGATGACGGGAATTGGAGCTTGTTCCACGCTGTCGGTCTGGAGGCTTCGGTCCACCTGGCTTCAATTGATTGCACACTGCGGCTCGCCGAATTGTACGCGAGGGTGGTCCTGGAGACAAAGGAGTCCGCCTGACCTATGTCCACACCGCCGAAGACGTTCATCACTCCCGAACAGTACCTCGAACACGAGCGCAAGGCCGAGTATAAGAGCGAATACTATCACGGCGAAGTCTTCGCCATGTCCGGCGTCAGCCGGAAGCACGATCTCATCGCCGCGCAGTTGCACCTCCTCGTTGGCCAGCACCTGCGGGGCAAGAAATGCCGCTGGCATACAGCAGATATGCGCGTGCTGGTCGCGCCCAGTGGCCTATATACCTATCCCGACCTCTCCGCCACCTGCGAGGAGCCCCAATACGCCGATGCCCACGTCGATACGCTCATCAATCCAACCCTGATTGTCGAAATCACCTCTCCTAGCTAGCACGGAAACGTACGATCGCGGCACCAAGGCAAGGCTGTACCGCGCCATGCCGTCGCTCAAGGAACTGCTCCTCATCGCGCAGGAGGAGCACGCCGTCGAGTTGTTCCGGCGTCAGCAAGACGGTAACTGGACGGTCCACGACTCCGTAGGCCTGGAGGCCTCAGTCGAACTGACCTCGATCGCCTGCACCCTGCAGCTTCGCGAGTTATACGAAAACGTCCTCACGCCGGAACAGTGATCCCCAACTTCTTCCCGACTTTGTGAAAAACCTCCAACGCGCGATCCAGGTCCGCTTTCGTGTGCGTGGCCGCGACAATCGTCCGCACCCGCGCCTTGCCCTTCGGCACCGTCGGAAACCCGATTCCGGTGGCCAGCCTCCCTCGAACAGTTCGCGGGAAAGCTGATGCGCCAACGCGGCATCACCCGTGATCACCGGCGTAATAGGCGTCTCGCTGATGCCCGTGTCGAAACCCGCCGACTTCAGCCCTGCCTTGAAGTACCTGGTATTCTCCCACAATCGCTCGATCCGCTCCGGCTCATCCTCCAGTACATCGAAGGCTGCCAGGCAGGCGGCAGCCACGGCCGGCGGATGCGAAGTGGAAGTGATACAGAAACTCGATCAGGTCGCGGCTGCCGCAGACGTACCCGCCCAGCACGCCAATCGCTTTGGAGAGCGTCCCCACCTGCACCTGTACGCGTCCATGCAGGTTGAAATGATCGATCGTGCCGCGGCCGTTTCGCCCCAGCACGCCGGAGGAGTGCGCATCGTCCACCATCATGATGGCGCCGTGCTTTTCGGCCGCCTCCACCAGTCCCGGAAGCGGGCCGATATCGCCATCCATGGAAAAAACGCCGTCGGAAATCAGCAGCTTTCTTCCAGGCGCCTCGTCCAGGCCGGCCAGAAGCTTTTCCGCGGCGCCCACATCCTTGTGCGGAAAAACGTGGATCTTCGCCTTCGACAGCCGGCACCCATCGATAATGCTGGCGTGATTCAGCTCATCGGAAATGATGTGGTCATCGGGTGTGAGAAGGGCCGACACCGTTCCGGCATTGGCCGCGAAGCCCGATTGAAACACCACACAGGCTTCCACATTCTTGAACGCCGCGATGCGTTCTTCAAGCTGCATGTGCAGCCGCATGGTGCCGCTGATGGTGCGCACTGCGCCCGAGCCGACGCCATATTTGCGCACCGCCTCCAGCGCCGCCTCGCGGAGTTTGGGATGAGTGGTCAATCCCAGGTAGTTGTTGGAAGCCAGGTTGATGACTTCCTTCCCGTCGAAGCGCGACTCGGCGGCGGCTTCGGATTCCAGAACGCGCAGCCGCTGGTAAGTGCCCTCGCGCTTCCAACCTTCGAGCTGATCGTGCAGGTAAGACAGAGGATGGCTCACAATAATCAGTCTAACGCCAGTAGGACAGACGATCGTTTTGTGTCGTCTGTCTTCTTCGATTCAGTGCCTCTCGGCACTGCCATCCATTCTCACTCCGCCAGCCCCCCGTACCGCCCCAGGAAGTGAATCAGCGGAGAGCCCTCCACCGCCCGCACGTGAATCATCTCCCCCACAAAGATATCGTGGTCGCCGCTCGTAAAGCGCTGGTGGAGACGGCATTCGATGGCCGCGAGCACGCCCGGCAGCAGCGGCACGCCGCTTTCGCCGCGGTACCATTCCAGGCCGTCGAAGCGATCCCCGCCTTTGCGGGCAAAACGGTCCGAAAGTTCCCGTTGCCCCTCCCCTAACACGTTGATTCCGAAATGCCGCGATGAGCGGAAAGCGTCGATGCACGTGACCGCGTGCCCCAGGCAGATCAGAATCAGCGGCGGATCCAGCGAGACAGACGCGAAGGAACTCACCGTCAGCCCGTGCGGCGCCCCATCTGCATCCAGAACGCTGGCAATGGTGACTCCCGTGGCGAACCGCCCGCAGGCCCGCCGGAATTCCTCGCTTGTCACCGGCGCTTCGCCGGCCGGCCGACCCTCGCTTGACATGAGTATAAATTCAATCCTATCATGTGGTTGACTGATGCGGGAACCAAGAGCCCACCGAGCGGACCCAAGGAGGCTGTTTTGATCAAGCTGGATATCATTAACGAAGTTGTAAATCGAACCGGCATCACCAAGACCAAAGCCGAAATGGCGGTGGAAACCGTCTTTGAATCCATGAAGAAAGCCCTTGAACAAGGCGACCGCATCGAGTTGCGCGGTTTCGGCGTCTTCAACGTGAAGCCTAGAAAGACCGGGATCGGGCGGAATCCGCGCACCGGCGCGGAGGTTTCCATTCCTCCCGGAAAAGCCGTGCGATTCAAGCCCGGCAAGGAGTTACAGACGCTGCAGTAGCAGACGGCTGCCTGCTGCGGTTCATTGTGTCACCCCAGGATTTCTCTCCTGCGCCCTACCCGTTCTACGCCGAGAGCGGACGCTCGGGTGCCCATCCGCTGCCCGATGCCGCGGCTCGTGAACGGTATTGGCTTTATCTTCTTCTGTTTGCCATGACGCTGGTGACCACCACCGTGGTCGGCACAGCGATGCAGATGGATTTTGATCGCAACCTCCCGTTCGATGTCGAGCACAGCCTCGGGCTCTACCTGGAAGCTTGGCGTCATCCGTCCATCCTCTTGCAAGGATTGCCATTTTCCCTGACCCTCCTGGCCATTCTCACGGCCCACGAATTCGGCCACTACCTGGCCGCCGCCTACCACCGGGTCAACGCCAGCCTGCCATACTTCATGCCCTCGCCTTTCATGGGCACATTCGGTGCCTTCATCCGCGTGCGTTCGGCCATCTGTTCCAAGAAGCAGCTATTCGATATCGGCGTGGCCGGTCCCCTGGCTGGCTTCCTGTTCCTGCTCCCGGCGTTCGCCGTGGGCCTGGCCTTCTCCAAAGTGATCCCCAACATAGCCCATCAGGGCAACCTCCAGTTCGGCGTTCCCACCATCCAATGGCTGCTGCAGGCGGCCATCTTTCCCGGCGCCCGTCCCGTCGATATCTATCTGCATCCGGTGGCTCGCGCGGCCTGGGTCGGCACCTTCGCCACCGCCATGAACCTCCTTCCCATCGGACAGTTGGATGGCGGCCACATCCTGTACGCCTTCTTCCCGAAATGGCACAAGCGCGTCTCGCTCATCATGTGCGCCGCGCTACTCGCCTTGGGGGTGGCGCTGCTGGTATTGGGGACCGCCTGGTATGGCTGGATCGTCTGGGCCGTCATTCTCTTTTTCCTGGGACGCAGGCATCCCCTGGTTTACGATTCCTCCGAGCTCGGCGTGGGACGCAAGAAGCTGGGGTGGCTGGCCCTGGTGGTTTTCATCCTCTGCTTCGCCTACGCGCCCATCATCGCTGGCGGACTCTAACCCGCCATGAAAATCACGGCCACCATCATCACCCTCAATGAGGAGCGCAACATCGCGCGAGCCATTGAAAGCCTGCGCTGCTGCGATGAGATCCTGATTGTGGATAGCGGATCGATAGACCGCACCGTCGAACTGGCAGAGAAGCTGGACGTCCGCGTGATCGAAGCCAACTGGCGCGGGTACGCCGGCCAAAAAAACTGGGCTGCCGAACAGGCTACCCACGAGTGGATCCTTTCGCTCGATGCCGACGAGACCCTCAGCGAGCCCCTCGAAGCCGAGATCCTGGCCATGAAGAAGTCCGGCCCGCGCTTCGACGCCTATACCATGCCCCGCCTGGCCCGCTACCTGGGACGCTGGATCCTCCATTCCGGCTGGTACCCGGATCGCAAGGTGCGGTTGTACGACCGCCGGAAAGCCCGGTGGGTTGGCGATTTCGTCCACGAGAGCGTCATACCGGATGGAAGAGTGGGCCACCTGGAAGGCGCCATCCTGCACTTCACCTGCGAATCGCTTTCCGAACACGTAAAGACTATGGACCGGTACACCACGCTCGCGGCGCAGGAGCTGGCAGCCCGCAAACTGACCGTTCCGCTATCGAAAATGATCATTGACCCCGCGTGGACGTTTCTTAAGACCTACTTTATCCAGCGCGGCTTTCTGGACGGCGTCGAAGGCCTGATCATCGCGTACATGGCGTCTTACTACACGTTTCTCAAATACTCGAAAGCGAGAATCATGAGCTGATGCGCATTCTGCACCTGGACGCCGGAAAGGAAATGCGCGGAGGACAATGGCAGGTGCTGCGCCTCATCGAAGGATTGGCGGCGGAGGGCGTTGAAAGTACCCTGCTGGCGCGCGCCGGTGCGCCCTTGTACACTGCCGCGCGAGCGTTGTGCTGGCGCGTGGAACCCATCGGACTCACCCGCGCCGTGCGCATGGCGCACCAGCACGATCTCATGCACGCCCATGATGCGCACGGCCACACCCTGGCCGCCGTCGTCCGCGGAACTCCCCTCGTGGTGTCGCGGCGCGTCGCCTTCCCCATCGGCTCGAAATGGAAATACGGCCGCGCCAACCGCTACCTGGCGGTGTCGCAGTTCGTCAAAGGCGTGCTCATGCAAGGCGGCGTGCCAGAAGAAAAAATCAGCCTGGTGTATGATGGCGTCCCGCTGCTCGAAGAAGCGCGCGGCAATAACGTAGTGTCCCCCGCCACCGCCGATGCCCTGAAAGGCGCGCCGTTAGCCGTGGAAGCCGCCAAACTCGCCGGCGTGGAGCTTCACCTTTCCACAGACCTGGAACACGATCTGCGCGAAGCCGGCATCTTCGTCTACATCACCCACAGCGAAGGGCTCGGCTCCGGCGTGCTGCTCGCCATGTCGGCCGGTGTTCCCGT
Organism: Candidatus Sulfopaludibacter sp. SbA3; assembly: GCA_900290315.1. Lineage (GTDB taxonomy): Bacteria > Acidobacteriota > Terriglobia > Bryobacterales > Bryobacteraceae > Sulfopaludibacter. Next base: position 5,637 of record OKRF01000294.1, read on the forward strand.
GGTGGCCAGCCGCGTGGGTGGGTTGCCCGAAGTGATCCGCCATCGGGAGAACGGCCTGCTGGTGGAAAACACGGCAGAGGCCGTGGCCGACGCGATTGGCCAGTTGCTGCGCGATCCCGAGCGGGCCCGCCAGTACGGCCACGCGGCCCGCCAAAGCGTAATGGACCATTTCACCATCGCCGGGATGGTCCGGCATACTATAGAGGTTTACCATCAGGTGCTCAATTGATAGAAGCTTGCATCGCCTTCGTATTCGGCCTCCTAATCGGCAGCTTTCTCAATGTCTGCGTGCACCGCTGGCCGCGCGGGCGCAGCGTGATTCGGCCGCGCTCGCATTGCGTCCGCTGCCGCAAAATGATCGCCTGGTACGACAACATTCCCCTGGTCAGTTACGTGATCCTGGGCGGCAAATGCCGCCATTGCGGCCGGAACATCTCCCTCCGCTACCCGCTGGTGGAATTGCTCACCGGGCTGCTGTTTTTCTACCTGGTCCTCACCATGGGACTGACCGTCGCGGCGGTCAAGCTGTGCGTGTTCACCGCCATCCTGGTGGGCCTCCTGTTCAGCGACCTGGAGAAACGCCTTCTGCCCGATCAGTTCACCATCGGCGGCATCGTCATCGGCCTGGTCTTTTCAGCTTTCGTGCCCATTCCGGATTTCACCGCCATGATGATTCTCGGCATTCTGTTCCACGTCAGCACGTCCGCCACAGTGCACTCTATCGCGGAATCCCTGCTGGGAGCGGCCCTGCCGGCCCTGGTGCTGTGGGGCGGTGGCTGGGCGTACCTGAAGATCCGCCACCGCGAAGGCCTGGGCTTCGGCGACGTGAAACTGGTGGCCATGGTCGGCGCGTTTCTGGGACTCGAAGGCGCGCTGTTGACCCTGATTCTGGGCTCCGTCGCCGGCTCCATCCTGGGCTACGGCTACATCAAAATCACCGGCAAAGATACCCAAACCTACGAACTCCCCTTCGGCACCTTCCTCGGCGCCGCCGGCCTCGTCGTCGCCCTGGTGGGACACAAAGTGCTCAGCACCGGCCTGTGACCGCGTCGCCTCGCTCTTCGCGAAATTGCTTGCCTCTCTCGAAAATCCCGAGCCGCGTGTCCGCCGCTCGTCTTTGCCCCTTCGCAAAATCCCGACGCGTTTCCCCGGCCCCATTTTCATCCCACCGCGTGAGGCATCGCCTCATGCGCTGACTGACCACAAAGTCGCCCTCTCTCGAAAATTCCGAGCCGTGTGTCCGCCGCAAACCGTGCCTGGCTCGTGTTTGCCCCTTCGCAAAATCCCGACGCGTTTCCCCTGCCCCATTTTCATCCCGCCGCGTGAGGCATCGCCTCATGCGCCGACTGACGAC
>OKRF01000026.1:0-16669 GCA_900290315.1 Candidatus Sulfopaludibacter sp. SbA3
CATCGGCACCACTGGTCCGACTGGCCCTGTCGGTCCCACCGGTTCGGCTGGCGGCATCGGCCCCACTGGTCCGACTGGTCCTGTCGGTCCCACCGGTTCGGCTGGCGGTATCGGCCCCACTGGTCCTGCAGGCGCAACTGGCGCCACCGGCACACAGGGCGTACCCGGAAACAATGGCGGCGCTGGCGCCACTGGACCTTCGGGCCCATCCGGCCCTGCCGGCCCGCTGACCAACGTCTTTCCCACTCAGACCACGGTGATTAGCAGCAGCACGACGATTTCAGACGCCGACACACACGCGTACTTCGTGATGGACAATGCGTCGCTCACGGTCACGATGCCGCATTGTGGCGGCGCCACTCCCGCCAATGGTAAGAAACTGGTCTTTATCGCAATCAGCGGCGTCAATACTCCCACTTTCACGCGCGCCTCGGGATCGTCGGATACGTTCTTTGATATCGCATTTGCGGCCAGCGACGGCGCGTCATACTCCGGGGGAGGCAATGGGTTGGGCTTCAGCTACGGCTTTGTCTGCGCCAACGGCGTTTGGTATTCGGCAAACGACATCTACTAGCCGGACGGTGTCGCCGGCGCGGTGAGTGACAACGGATAGGCACCCAGGTAGTTGAATCGCAAAATCGAAAGGACGGTACTTCCACATGGCAGATCCATTTATAGGCGAGATTCGAATGTTCGGCGGCAACTTCGCCCCCAGCGGATGGGCGTTGTGCAACGGACAGTTGATGTCCATTTCCCAGAATGCAGCGCTGTTTTCCATCCTCGGAACCACTTATGGTGGAGACGGAATCCAAACGTTTGCGCTGCCCGACCTGCAGGGACGCGTTGCCGTGCATCAGGGCACGGGCGCTGGTCTATCTCCTTATATCCTCGGCGAGAAGACGGGGGTCCAGAATGTGACCCTGTTGTACAACAACATGCCGGTGCACACCCATCTGGTGAACGCAGATGGAGCCGCCAGCGGCAAGAATACGCCCCAGGCCAACTTGCTGGGCACGGTTGGTATTTCTGCCCAGGATAAGGTGTACTCCGGCGGAACCGGAAGTACCACCATGAACCCCGCAATGATTGCCCCGGCAGGCGGCAACGTGCCCATTTCGGTCATTCAGCCGCTCTTGTGCGTGACGTTTATCATCGCGCTCAACGGTATCTTCCCCAGCCGCGGCTAGCTCTCCCCAGGGGGACCGGCCAACCGCCTGTCCCTCGCCACCACCTATATGTATCGCATGCACCGCGTTTTCTGCGCTTCCGCCTGGGAGCTCGAAGGCGAACGTAGGGCCTTCTACGACGCCATCACCCAAGTCAACGAGGCGAACGCCATGCGGGCTGGTGTTCTGTTTGTGCCGGTGTCGCTGATGAATGTCCGGGACAAACGTCCCATTCAGCACGCGTTGGAAGAGAACATCCAGGCTTGCTCGCACTACATGCTGGCGGTCAGCGGCGGCTGGGGCCCGTTGGAGAGAAACTTCAAACGGGACTACCGGCTGGCCAACGAATGCTGCGCCGATCCCGCCCTGCCCATGCGCAGCGTGTCGCTCCTGGTGAGGCGCGAGCCGGGCGAGCCATCGCCTTTTGCCCAGGAGCTTTCCACCGCTGGAATTGCGTTTGCCGAGTTTGTCACACTAGAGGAATTCCAGGGCCACGTTCGCCAACTACTTGTGGCCTCGCTCGCAGCGGAAGTTTGCCATGCTGCCGGCGCCGCAGCGGTATGACAATTTCTCTGCGCCCTGAACAGCCGGACGACGGGCCGTTTCTGCGTCATCTGATCACCACCACCATTTCCCAGGAGTTGGGTGCGGACTTCTGGCCCGAACCCATGCGGAGCCACCTTCTCGGCGTCCAGTATTCCGCGCGCTGCCAGTTCTTCCGCGATCGTTTTCCCACTGGCGAAAGCAGCATCATTCTGTTGGACGGCGTGGCGGCCGGCTGGCTCTGCGTTGCCGCGCTCGCGGACGAGGTGCGGCTGGCCGAGATCATGATTCTGCCCGAGCATCGCGGCAAGGGTGCGGGCACCGCAGTGATTCGCCGCGTGGTCGAAAACGCCGGCGATCGGCCGGTCCGTCTCAGTGTGAACGCCCTGAACACCAACGCCGCGCGCCTTTACGAGCGCATGGGATTCCGCAGAATCGGAGGCGACGAGGTGCAGCACCTCATGGAGCACCCCGCCGGGGCGACGTGTTGAGCGGCCTGCATTTTGCTGCGCGTGTCGATCCGGCCCCGTGCGCGGGCCTCGCCAAGGTGCGGGAGGAGGAGCCCTGTGAAGCTGTGAAAAAATGCGCCTTTCGGCATGCCATTCAAAGAAGAGGAGCAGGCGCATTCTCCCGGCAGCGGAGCCGCAACCGCGTAAGTGGGTAACGCCGGCGATCTCGTCGCCGGTCAGCTAGCGCAATCGGCGGCACGACCGCCGGCGCTACCCCTGCCTACTTCCATATGGCGGTGCCCGCCCAGGTGGAGGGACGCAGCGCTACGTATTGCACGATGCGCGGCCGGGAGGCGAGGTTGGGGCTGCTGCCGTGCGGCAGCGCGTGATGCCAGATGATCAGGTCGCCCGCTCGTCCGGCGAGAGGCACCGGCCCCAGGCGAAGCAGATCCTGCCGGCGCGGATCGGCATCGGGAGGAAGACTGCGCAACCAGTTTTCGATCTGGCGATGAAACCCGGGAACGCAGGTGAACGCGCCCTGATTGGCACCTGTGCCGGTGAGATAGAGAATCCCTTGCAGGCCGAATTGGATGGGCAGTGCCAGGCTCATATCCCAGTGGAGCCTGGGCCCTGGAAAGCCCCATCCGGGCCGCTCCGGCGGATTGAAGCCTGCCTGGTCGATTGTCGGCCACAAGTCCGTGCGGCCCCACAATTGCGCGAATGCGGCGAAGATGCGCGGTGACGTGCGGATCGCGCGAGCCGCGCTGTGGCGCAGCAGAGGAACCCAGATGCTGCGCCCTTGCGGTCCGGAATACCAGGTGTCGGGACGGTCCGGGCGGCCGCCGATGAAATCCCAGATGGCCCGCTCCGCCGCTCCGCAGACTTCCGGAGAGACCGCATCGTGCAACACTACGTAACCGTGCTCTTCGAAGAACACAAGATCGTCCGCGGTCAGCGCGGGCTCTCCGGCGTGGCCGTGTTCGGGCAGCGTTCCAGAGAGCGCGGCGTTGATGCGGGCGATGCGGCCCGGCGCGATCGCCCCTCCGTTTTTCTCCAGGACCCATTGCTCGAATCGATCGAACGAAGGCGCTTCCTCGTACAGATAGCGCAACGTCTCGTGCAGCCCCAGCTCCAGCCCGCTCAGCAGGGTGTTGTCGGCGGTCCACTCGTCGCGCGCATCGGACCTTTGGGCGGAGGCTGCGCGCGCGCTCATGACGCCCGACCACAGCCGCTTCAAGTGGCAAACTCCGAGTGACCCCACCTCGTCCCCGGGCATGATGGAACTCATGGGGAGATGATATCCCATGCCGCGGATGCCGGCGACAAAACAGCGGGCGTTCCCCAATGCTCCGCCAATCTCGAGCAGATATGAACTTTGCGGAGCCCCGCATTTGCACGGAGGTTTTCTCTCAAGCCCGCTCGGCGAGGATTCATGAGACTACGCGACAGCGTTCAAGGAAGGCTATTGGGCAGTTGCGCGGTAATGACCGCGGTCGCCCTCGCCGGATTGGTTTCAAGCGCCTGGGTGATCCGCCGGCTGGGATTGAAATGGACCGCGCCGGCGTGGCAGCCGAAAAGGTCGAAGCTCTCTGTGAGTTCTCAACCACCTTGGACCGAATCCGAGTGTCGAACCGGCAAGTGCTCGTATACTCCTTTTTTGGTGAGCCGGAAATTGTCGAGCAGGAGATTCAGAAGATAGAGGCCGCTAAGCCGCGATTCGATGCGGCCGTGTCCCGGGTGGAGCGCCTCATGGAGTCTCCTTCGTAGCAATCGGCTTTTGGTCAGGCCCGGCCCCTGATCGATCCTTGGTGCGCCAACGTACAAACCGTGATTGCCCGGTGCCGTGCAGGCCAGCCGGCGGATGCCGCTGCATCGTCCCAGAAGAACGGCCGCGGAGTGTCTGCGGCTTTCGACCGGGTCAGAATCCAACTGCTGGACATCGCCCGGCAGGAACTCAGACTCGCAAACCGGCCCAGGCAGTTCGCAGTCTCTCGTACTGGGTCATCGGCGCGAGCATTTTCCTCACCCTCGCCGTGGCGCTCGCCATCGTGGCGCTCATGCACCGGGTGAGCCGGCGCTTGCGCGGCATCGCTGTGGACATCGCCACTGGGGCGGAGACCATGAAGAGTGCGGTCTCGCAGCTATCTGCATCGAGTGAATGGCTGTCGGCCAACGCCTCCCAGCACGCTGCCGCTTTGGAAGAAAGCGCATCGTCCACCGAGGAGATTTCCTCAATTTCGCGCCGCAATGCCGCCGGTGCGGCGGAAGCGACTTCGCTGGTTTCTTCGGTCGACCGTCGGTTGCGCGAGGGAGACTACGCGGTGAAAGCCATGATCCAGTCTATGGACGATATTGGCACGTCAGGCACGAAGGTCTCCAAAATCATCAAAGTCATCGACGAAATCGCATTTCAAACCAACATCCTCGCGCTCAATGCGGCGGTCGAAGCAGCCCGCGCCGGGGAATCCGGGCTGGGTTTTGCGGTAGTCGCCGACGAAGTTCGCAACCTGGCGCAACGGTGCGCCAACGCTGCCAAAGACACCACCGGCCTGATCGAAGAATCTCTGTCAAAATCCCGCGGAGGGCGCGAAACCGTTGTACTGGTGAATGGCGTTTTCCGCGAAATCAGCTCCCAGGCTGGCAAGGTCGGCGAGTTGATACGAGACGTGTCGTCGGGCAGCGAACAGCAAGCCAGCGGGATGCAGCAAATCGCCAGCGCCATGGCTCAGATGGGCCAGACCACTCAAATTATCGCTGCCACGGCTGAGGAGAGCGCTGCGTTAACCAATGAAATGTCGGCCCAGGCAGGTAGTCTCGAAGCCGTCGTCTGCTCCTTGAGGGAACTGGTCGGTCAACTCACACGGGCGCGGATCGGCGCTTGGGTGGGACCGGCGAACCGGCCCCACTCTTTGCGCTACTTCTTCTTACCCTGCGCCGCCACCGCTTCCATGGCGGCTTTCACCTTTTCGGGATCGCCCAGATAGTAGCGGTTCAACGGCTTCAACTCGTCGTCCAGCTCATACACCAGCGGCATACCGGTGGGAATGTTCAGCTCGACGATGTCGGCTTCGGACACGTTGTCCAGGTACTTCACCAGGGCGCGCAGGCTGTTGCCGTGCGCCGCGATCAGCACCTTCTGCCCGCCTTGAATGGCCGGAGCGATGGTCTCATGCCACAGCGGAAGGAAGCGCGCCACCGTATCCTTCAGGCATTCGGTAAGCGGGGTTTCCTCTTTGCCGAGGTTTTTGTAGCGCGGGTCGTGCCCCGGAAAGCGCTCGTCTTCCGGAGTGAGCACGGGCGGCGGAACATCGTAGCTGCGGCGCCAGATCTTGACTTGACCCTCGCCGTACTTTGCCGCGGTTTCGGCTTTGTTCAACCCCTGTAGCGCGCCGTAGTGGCGCTCGTTGAGGCGCCAGGACCGATGCACCGGAATCCACATCAGGTCCATCTCATCCAGCACCATCCACAGGGTGCGGATGGCACGCTTCAGCACCGAGGTGTACGCCACATCGAAGGTGTACCCTCCGGCCTTCAGCACCTGCCCGCCTTCGTGCGCTTCCTGCCGGCCCTTCTCGGACAGGTCCACGTCGGTCCAGCCGGTGAAGCGGTTTTCCTTGTTCCACGTGCTTTCGCCGTGTCGAATCAGCACTAGTAGCTTCACTGCCGGAATGCCTTTCTGCCCAGGAATTGCGCCGCACTCCCGAGCCGCTCTTCAATGCGCAGCAACTGGTTGTACTTGCAGATGCGATCGGTGCGGCTGGCTGAGCCGGTCTTGATCTGGCCGGCGCCGGTCGCCACCACCAGGTCCGCGATGAATGGATCCTCGGTCTCACCGGAGCGGTGCGACACCACCGCGGTATAGTTGGCCGCGGACGCCATCTGAATACACTCCAGCGTTTCGGTCAACGTGCCGATCTGGTTCACCTTGATCAGAATCGAATTGCCGATACCCTGGTCTATGCCGCGCTGGAAGATGGCAGGGTTGGTAACGTAGAGATCGTCGCACACCAGTTGTATTTTGTTGCCCACCGTGTCGGTGAGCAGCTTCCAGCCGGACCAGTCTTCTTCGCTCATGCCGTCTTCAATGGAGAGGATGGCGGGATATTGGCTCACCCAGTTGGCCCAGTATTCCACCATCTGTTCGCTGGACCGCTGGCTCTTATCGCTCTTCTTGAACACGTACTTGCCATCCTGGTAGAACTCACTAGCCGCCGGGTCCAGGCAGATACCGATCTGGCTGCCCGGCTGGTAGCCGGCCTGCGTAATGGCCTCCATCACCGATTCGATGGCCTCTTCGTTGCTCTTCAGCATGGGAGCGAATCCGCCTTCGTCGCCCACCGCCGTGGAGTAGCCCTTCTTGCTCAATACCTTCTTGAGCGTATGGAACACTTCCACGCCCATGCGCAAGGCTTCCGAGAACTTCGTCGCGCCGAACGGTGCAATCATGAACTCCTGCACGTCTACCGAATTGTCCGCGTGGGCGCCGCCATTGATGATGTTCATCATAGGCACGGGGAGCGTATTGGCGCCCACACCACCCAGATAGCGATAGAGCGGGGTGTGCTGCGCCGCCGCGGCCGCGCGCGCCGCCGCCATGGAGACCGCCAGGATGGCGTTGGCCCCTAACCGGCCCTTCGTGCTGGTGCCGTCCAGATCGATCATGATGCGGTCGATCTCCGCTTGTTGCGTTGCGTCCTTGCCATGCAGTGCCGTGGCAATTTCACCGTTTACGTGGCTCACCGCTTTCAGCGTGCCCTTGCCGAGGTAGCGCGATTTATCGCCGTCTCTCAACTCCACGGCTTCATGCTCGCCGGTGGATGCGCCGGACGGCACCGCGGCCCGCCCCATGCTTCCGTCAGCGAGATAGACATCCGCTTCCACCGTGGGGTTGCCCCGCGAGTCGAGAATCTCTCGTCCAGTTACTTTTGCAATTGTCGTCAAAGTACACTCCTAAGAAAAACAGTCACCAGCTAAACACTCACTGCGGAGACGCGGAGGAAAACGCGGAGAAAATCAAAATACAAACAGACGCCAAAAAACTGATGCTGGCGCGGCAACGGCAACCCATCCGTTTCCACCTCACCTCGCCATCACTTTTTCCTCCTGCTTTTCTCCGCGTCTTCCTCCGCGCCTCCGCGTCTCCGCGGTGAGCATTGTCTTTCACGCCACCACCACAATGCCGCATTCGGTGACGTGATAACCCTTGGCGCGATCCGCTGCCGGGTCAAAACCAATCACACTGGAATCCGGAATCTTCACGCCGGTATTGAGAATCGCGCGGCGGATCCGGCTATACCGCCCGATCTCCACGCCCGGCATCAAAATCGAATACTCCACTTCGCAATAGCTGTTCACGCGCACGCCCGGAGAAAGCACGCTGTGCAGCACCCGTCCACCGGAGACAATCACCCCCGCACTCACGATGGAATCCACCGCGACCCCCATGCGGCGCCCTTCCTGGGCAAACACGAACTTGGCGGGAGGCTGTTGCGTGACTTTGGTGCGGATCGCCCAGCGCTGGTCGTAGAGGTTGAATTCCGGCACCACGTCCACCAGGTCCATATTGGCTTCGTAGTAGGCATCCAGCGTGCCCACATCGCGCCAGTAGCGGACCTGCTTGGCGTTGATATCGCGGAAATCGTAGGCGACCACGCGGTGCCTGCCCAGCAGGCCAGGCAGCACGTCGCGGCCGAAATCGTGGCTGGAATCCGGGTCCTGCGCGTCCTCATGCAGCGCAGCCAGCAACACCGGGGTATCGAAAACGTAGATTCCCATGGATGCGCTCACCATGGAGTTGTCGAATCGCGAGGGCTTGGGGTTGGCTTGCGGCTTCTCCACAAATCCCACCACCCGGTAATCATTGTCGATTTCTGCTACACCGTATCGTCCTGACTCCCATGGCGGCACCTGGATTGTCGCGATGGTGATATCGGCGTTCCGCTCCCGGTGCCAGTCCAGCATCTCGTGGTAGTTCATTTTGTAGATGTGGTCAGCCGCGAGGATTAGAGTGTGATCGGGCGCTTCGGCTTCGATACTCTGAAAATTCTGGAAGACCGCGTCGGCCGTACCCTGGTACCAGTCGTGGTGCACCCGCTGCATGGGCGGCAGCACTTCGATGTATTCGCCCACTTCGGCGGACAGGATGTTCCAGCCATCGCGGATGTGGCGCACCAGTTCCAGCGATTTGTACTGTGTTAGGATGAGGATGCGACGAACATCGGAGTTAATGCAGTTAGATAATGTGAAATCGATGATCCGGTAGGCTCCCCCAAAAGGGACTCCGGGTTTGGCCACATCCTTCGTCAAAGGATAGAGACGCTCACCGGCACCCCCAGCCAGCAGGATCGCTAGAACATTTTCCATTTCAGTGCAAACCTCTGAAAAGAAAGTGAATCCAAGTATTTTGACCGGCTGTGCACCGGGAGTGTGTAAATTTGGACTTGACTTTATCTGTCAACCACCTATGATATCAGTACCTTCTGTGCGCCGTGTAGGATTTTTGGGGATAGGCTTCACTTCGGGTGATGCAGCGCCTCTCGATTCCGAACCCCGCACCGGAATTTATGGTCTAGTTGGGAGGTGTATTTCGTTTGGCTGAAGTTAAGCTTCAGGAGGGCGAGACGTTAGAGAATGCCCTTCGCCGCTTCAAGCGCAAAGTCCAGCAAGAGGACATTATTAAGGAGGTGAAAAGACACTCCTTTTACTTGAAGCCAGGAGAGAAGCTCCGGGCCAAGCAGGCGCTGGCCCGCAAACGGAACCGGAAGAAGAATCGCCGGGAGATTGAGTAAACCAGATGGCGGGGTTTTAAGCCCCGCCGTCTCCTAAATCCGACAACAGTTCAGGTTGATCACGGGGCAACGTTGATATGGCGGAGTTTCAGGACCGCGTCCTCAAGTGCGTAGACTGCGGAGCAGATTTTGTTTTCACAGCGGGAGAACAACACTTCTTCCACGACAAGAACTTTAAGAACGAACCTAAGCGCTGTAAAACCTGCAAGACCAAGCGCCAGGGTAGTTCTGGTTCCGGTTTTGCCAAAACGGAGACCATGACCACCTGCTCTCAGTGCGGTCGGGAAACCACGGTACCGTTTAAGCCAACGCAGGGCCGTCCGGTATATTGCCGGGAGTGTTTCCTGAGCCGTAAGGCGACGGGAATGGCGGTCGGCGGGAATCGATAGTCTTCGATCAGGGCGGGTCCAGACTCAGGGTGCTTCCTGATTTGGCTTGCCCCTTCTCCTACTCTTTCTGTAGAAGGTTTACTCCTGCCGTAGGCTGTCCATGGGGTCTGCCTGCATGGCGCGCCGCGCTGGAATCCAGATCGCGGCCGACGCCACCAAGGCTAAACACAAAGTCACAGCCAGGAAAGTGAGCGGATCCAGCGTACTGACGCCGAACAGCAGCGACGCCATGGACCGGCTCAGCAGGACGGCCGCCAGCAGCCCAGCCCCGATTCCGGCTCCGGCCATCGCCGCACCCTGCCTGAACACATGACCCAGCAACTGTGCCGGCCGCGCTCCCAGGGCCGCGCGCAGGCCCATTTCCCGGCGGCGTTGCGCCACAAAGAAGCTGGTAACTCCATACAACCCAATGGCCGCCAGAAGAAGTGCGGTCAGACCGAAGAGGCTCAGCAACTGGCTCTGAAATCTCCTTTCCGTCAGCGTACCGGCCAGGAATTCGGTCAGCGGGCGGGTGTTATAGACGGCGCGGCCCGGTTCGATGGCCTGCATTTTCCGCCGAACCGCCTCCACCATCGCTGCGGGACTGCCGGCCGTCTTCACGAGGTATTGCGGGTCGGGAAAGAACCCGGGCAACTCGCAGAAATAGATCACCGGTAAGGGGTCTTTGGCATAGCCGTGTTCGCGTGTGTCCCCCACGACGCCCACAATTTCCACGGGCCCATCTTCGACTCGTAACTGCTGCCCCACGGCATTTTCACCCGCCAGAAAGCGGCTGTGAAAGGCGCGGTTGACCAGAACGGGCTGTAAGTGCTGCTGATCGAATCGGATACGGCAGGTCTGACCGGCAAGCATAGGGATGCCCAACACCCGGAAGTAGTCCGGACTCACCGATTGCAGGTCGGCGAACATCTTCTCGCCCTCCTGCAAGTCGCCCTTTCCCACAATGCTGAACGGGCCTGGGTTCTCCGGGGTGGCGCCGCCCGGGGCGCTGAGGGAGAGCGCGGCGGCTTGCACTCCCGGAATGGCGCTGAGCGTCTCCAGGGTACGGGCCATGCGCTGCTGCACGCGTGGCATATCGTTCTTTTCGCTGAAGCTGGCGCTGATCTGTAGGGCCAGCACGTGATCCGGCTGGAACCCGAGCGCGGTGCGGCCCATTTCCGAGAGCGTGCGGATCAACAGCCCCGCCCCCACCAGCAGCACCAGCGCCAGGGCCACCTGCGCGCTCACCAGGATCCGCAGCGAGGCCCGCCTTCCGCCCACCTGACGGCGAGATGCGTGCGCCAGTTGCTCCGCCATCTGCCGCCGCGTGGCCGCCAGCGCAGGCAGCAATCCGAAAAGCAGCGTGGTGCCGGCGCTTACCGCCAGAGTGAATGCCACGATGCGCCAATCCAGCCGGATCTCGCCGGAGCGTGGCAAGCTTGCCGCGGCGTGCTGGAACCATTGGGCTCCCCACAACGCCAGCAGCAGCCCCAGCAAGGCTCCAGGAATGGCAGCACAGAGAGCCTCGCGAAGCAATTCACCCACCACCTGGCGGCGCCGGGCACCTAGCGAGAACCGGACAGCGATCTCGGCTTCGCGCCGGCTGGCTTGGGCCAGCATCAGGCAGGCGACGTTGGCGCACGCAATCAGCAGCACCAGCGAGACGGCGCCGAAGAGGATCCACAGCGACCGGCGCACGCCGCCCACCGTCTGCTCTTTCAACGGCTCGGCGACCGCCCTCCACTGTCCATCGGTCTGGGTATATTGCTGCGCCAGGCGCGCCTGGACAGCGGCCAGGTCGCTGCGCGCGGCCTCTACCGCAATCCCTTCCTTGACGCGTCCCACGGCGATGTAGAACCGGACATCCCGCATACGCATCACCGCAGCGCGGACCTGCGCGGGTAGCCAGACGTCCACCTCGCTGCTGGGAAAGGTGAACGAATCCGGCGCCACGCCCACGATTTCGTAGCCGCTTTCGCCGAATCGCAGGGTCTTCCCGATAGTCTGAGGATCTCCGTGAAAGCGGCGCTTCCACAGGCGCTCGCTGATCACTGCGGCGCGCGGCCCGCCGGTGATTTCCTCGTCCGGGTTGAAGCCGCGTCCCAACAGCGGTGGGGTGCCGAGCACAGCGAAGAACCGGGGCGACGTCTTCGCCGTCACCATGCGCTCAGGCAGCGACGCGGAAGTCTCGGCGGCGCTCTCCGTGTACGCGCCGGCCATGCCCGCAAAGGTCTGGTTCATGCGGTTCCAGTCCTCCAGGCGGACGGGCCCCACTTTGCCGTGCGCCACTTTCTGCCGCGGGCTGGCTTCATAGAGCGCCAGCAGACGGTCTGCGCCGGGATAGGGCAGCGGTTTCAACAGCACGGCATCCACCACGGAAAAGATGGCGCTGTTCGCGCCGATTCCCAGCGCCAGGGTTAGCACCACTGCCAAAAAGAAAACCGGCCGCCTGGCCAATCCCCGATAAGTTCTTGCCACGCCACGCCACATGGATGCTTGGACGCGGGATCGCCGAAACGGTTACCCCCGCCCGCTCAGCGCCGGTGTAAAACCTGCCGGAGTCCGCTTGACGCGCGCCACGTGTATGGTGTATAGCTACACCATACACGCTCCTTGCGGAGTCATCATCGAGAGGGCCTCTGAAGAGCGTGATCTACGAAGAGGAATGAAATGACGACTGCTGCCTTGCTGTTATCCTTCGCCGGATTGGCGTTCGACATGCAACTCGCCGATTCTGTTGCCGCTTGGGCTCTCTATCTGCAATTGGGGCTTTTCCTGCCGGAAATCGTCTTCGTCCGCTGGAGGATGCCTTTGGCGGATCCTGGAGGAAACCTCTCTCCGATTGCTCTCGGAGTGCTGGGTGAGTGGCTGGCTCGCCATACCCGTTAGTTACTCGATGGGCGCGGGAAGCTTCGCCGACGCCGCGCCGTTCGGTCTCAAATCGATCTCTTGGGCACGGTTCTGAGAGCGCCGCAATCGGGTGATCGTCTCCGGGGTTGGCTTCGGCTGACCGCTTTCCACCAGCACGTAATACCTGCCGGGAGGCAGGGCAGAGGACCGCCAGGCGCCGTTCTGATCGGTCTGGCCGCTGACCATGCTGTCGGCCAGGATTGGGTCCGATCCAGCATTCGCAGGCATCGCGAGTACATAGGCGTCGACGGGTTTGCCGTCTTTGTCCGCCACGGATGCGTTGAGGAAGGCGCCATCGCTGGCTAGCGTCACCTGTAGTCCGCGATTCCCGGCGGCGGTGCCGGCGCGAAAGGACCCATGCAGTACGCTGATGCCGGAATAGGTAATGTCTTTCACGTACTGGTTGCCCGTGAGGCCGGTCACCAGCACGTAATAGTCGCTGATCAAAACGGACGAAAAAGCGAATGGTCCAGGCAATGGAGATTGCGTGGTGAGCGCGGCGAAATCGCTGTACCAGAATGGCCGGCCGATGGGCCGCAGTGTGATCATTACCTTGTTGGCCGGCGGCGGGTCGGGCGGATCGCCGGCCCAGAGCACCTCGCCGCCAAGGGAAATGGGCGCCTGCGCCGGCACTTTGAGATCGTGGATGTCGGCGTCTCTCACCGTGAACGCGGCCAGCCCGTAAGCCAAAACGCTCTGGCCCACCGCCTGATTGGTCCGCAACTGGCAATCGCCCGGGTGCAGATTGCAGATGCGAAATTTGCCATCCGGGCCAGTCTTACCGTGCTGGGTGCTGGTGCACGCGGAAGAGACGAAAAAATTCAAAGGGTGGGCACCCTCGATTACGCCATCGGCGCAGAACGCGGGAGCTTTGCGCAGATGGATGTCCACCGCCTCGCGGCGTTCACCCGCGCGCAGAATCAGCCGCTCCGCCGCGGCCAGATTCACCGCGTCGAGATAGTAAGTGGGAATTGCCGTGAGCTTGCGCAACTTCGGCTCCACGGGCGCTTCGGCGATGGCGTTAATGGTGGCAGGCAGTTTCTGCGCCTGCAACACGAGCGGATGCCCCGATTCCACGGCATCGATGGTATAGCTGCCTTGATCGTCCGACTCTCCGTCATCGCCTACAACCTGTCGCAGCGCGCCGTGAAAGTATTCGGTCCATTCGGTCCAGACCTGCACCCCAGGCACGGGCTCCTTGTTCTCATCCAGCACCCGGCCCGAGATATGAGCCACTGGGGTTATCCGAAAATCCACCGTGAGGTCCTGGCCCGCGAGCAAGGTCACGGTCTTGACGGTCTGATGCTGGAAGTCGTTTTCCGATACGTAAACCGGAAATCGTCCCGGCGCCAGTTCCTTGATGCTGTAACGGCCTTGGGCGTCGGTAGTGGTACGAAAGCGCTGCACGCGAAACGCGCATTTGGCCATCGGCGCGCCTGTCAAGGAGTCGACTACCATGCCGCTGATGGAGCCCATGGTGGGCACCGTCTGGGCCGATGCCGCGGCGACCAGGAGACACACTAGACCGCTTGCTGTCGCGCGCGGCTCCGATCGGAGCCACGACCGTGAGGGAGTGCTCTTCACTTCACTGCACGCCCCAGTATCCGGCGCGGGTTTTGACCTGCAGGTCGGGGCGGTCGCGCACCGCGACCCGGATGGCGTGGAATTTTCCGGCTTCGGGATTGCGCGGCTCGAAGCTAAGGATGTACTGGCGGTGAATCTCTTTGCCAATGGCTTGTATGGCGTTCTCCAGGGCGTTCTGCTTGAGGAAGGAATCGGTGGTGCCGCCGGTGGTTTTCGTGAACAGGTCTGCCAGATCCGGCTTGGTCATGTGGAACAGGTCCCAAATTGCGTAGATGAATCCACCTGGGCCTAAGTCTGCCGGAACGGCTTCTCCATGCTTTTCCAGATCGCGTTTCTCTTCGACAATTTTTTCGAGACTCTTGGGCTTATCCCGATCCTCGGGCTTCGCCCATCTCTCGGACCCCGGTTGCACGGCTGTTTTGGGCTTGGCTGTGAAGGGCTGCAGAAAAGGCGAGTACGTCAGCCAGTAAACCGCGGCGTTCTGGCGCTGGACTTCCTGCATCACGGCGGAGAGCTGCGCCTTGCTGCCATCGTCGCGCTTCTCGGCAATCATAAAGATGATGTGCCGGCGGCCCGGCTGGCAGTGATTCAGCATGTCGAGCGCCTTGAGTATCGCGTCCAACGAGGGCACGTTGCCGCCTTCCATCTTGAGCTTCCGAAGCGCCTTGCTTACCCTGTCCGGGTCCGTGGTGAAATCCTGGTGCACGGTCACCTCGCCGCTAAAGCTGATTACCGCGGTTTCCCCGGCGTCGCCTGCCAGCAACTGGGTGAACAGGATGCCGCTGCCGCCCAACTTATTCAGGACGGCGCCGGAATTGTCACTGGTCTGCACCGCTACCACCAGGGAGATGGGGTAGGTCATCCAATCCATATGTATCTTCTGCGGCACATTGTTGTCGTACAGAATCAAGTCCGGCTCGTCCAGGCCATCCACGAAATGACCTTTGGAATCGGTAACGGTGGTAGGCGCAACTACCAGCGGAACCGTGCTTCTGAACTGACCCCAGGCAGCGCAGGCAATGAGCAGAGCGATGACGGCGACACGCATCCGTTTGAATCCTAGCAAGCCGATGGCCGCTAGCGTTCCTTGCCGATTTGCCGCCGNNACCGAGCCCGCCGCTACGTAAGCGCCTGCGCCGATATCGATGGGGGCCACCAGGGTGGAGTTACTGCCGATGAAAGCGCCCTCGCCGATTCGGGTGGGGTGCTTGTGGAAGCCATCGTAGTTGCAGGTGATAGTGCCGGCGCCGATATTGGTTTTGGCGCCGATTTCAGTGTCTCCCAGATAGCTCAGGTGACTGGCCTTGGCGCCCGCGCCCAGCCGGGTCTTCTTCAACTCCACGAAATTGCCGATGTGCGCGCCCGCTTCCACGTGATTGCCCGGACGGAGGCGCGCGTATGGGCCGCACTGCACACCGCGCTCCAGGCGCGAGGCGACGATCATGGTGAACGGAGCGATCTCCACCGCGTCGCCAATTTCCGAATCCCGGACGATGGAGCAGGCGCCTACGCGGGAGTTTTCGCCGATGGTGGAGTTGCCCAGGATCTGCGCGAAGGGCTCGATCACGGTATCGATGCCGATGCGCACCTGCTTATCGATGGTCACCGTCTCGGGCTTTTCGATGGTGACGCCGGCGGCCATCAACTCGTTCACTTTGCGCTCGCGGAGGATGCGGTCCACCGTCGCCAGCTCGGCGCGGTCGTTGATGCCCAGGGCTTCGGCGGGGTCTTCCATGCGCATGGCATCCACGTGGTGGCCGGCGCGATTGAGAATCGCCACCATGTCGGTGAGGTAATATTCCTTGGCCGGATTGTTGGTCTGGATTTCGTCCACGTGGCTCCAGAACAGATCCGCCCGGTAGCAGTAGATTCCCATGTTGGCCTCGCGAATGGCAAGTTGTTCGGGAGTGCCGGCCTTCTGTTCCACTACTTCTTTGACGCGGCCTGCGGAGTCGCGAATCACGCGGCCGTAGCCGGTAGGGTCGGCCATATCGGCGGAGAGCAGCACGCCCGCTGCGTCGCCGGCAGATTCGGTTTCGATGAGGCCGTGCAGAGTGGCGGCGCGCAACAGGGGACCATCGCCATAGACCACCACCAGGAGCCCCCCCAGATGGGCCAGCGCTGAGCGGCCCACCATGAGGGCGTGGCCGGTGCCCTTCTGCTCCGCTTGTTCGATGAAACCGATTCCGGGAGTGGTCACGGCGTGGCGTACGGCATCGGCTTGATGACCCACCACCACAAAGATGCGCTCGGGCGGCGCCAGTGCGAGAGCGGTTTCCACCACGTGCTCTACCAGTGCTTTGCCGCCCGCGCGGTGCAGCACCTTCGCTTTGCGCGACTTCATGCGCGTGCCCAGCCCGGCGGCCAGAATCACTACGGTTACGGGAGTCTCCATCCCCTCCATTATCTCTGGCTGTTGCGGCGGCGTCTGCCTTCCTGTGCCAATTTCATTACTAAGGCAGCCGAAGAGTCGGAATCGTGCCGGACCTTCTCGCCGTGCTTGGCCAGATTCCCGGCCATGACCTTAAGCCCCATCTTGAACACCGCGTCGATATCGTTTTCCACCGGCATGGCGTCCTCTCGGGCATACCGTTTTTTGACGGTGGAGGGGATGGCGCGGATATTGACAACGGCGTAATCCAGAAACTTGCCGCTGGCGTGCCGGTGGATGGCGCGAATGTGATCGGAAGCGGTGAAATGGCTGGTTTCGCCGGGCTGCGACATGAGGTTGACAAAGTAAGCCTTGATGGCGGGCGATTTGCGCATGGCGGCGGGAATGCCTTCCACCAGCAGGTTGGGGATGACGCTGGTGAAGAGCGACCCCGGGCCCAGCGTGATGACATCGGCTTCCGCCAGAGCGC
>OKRF01000026.1:16679-33966 GCA_900290315.1 Candidatus Sulfopaludibacter sp. SbA3
CTCCGTCCCGCCGGCCAGTGTGGCGGCCAGGACCACATTGGCGGTGGTGGAAGGATAGATGCGGCCGGCGATCTTCAACACCTCCGAAGAGGCTCGGATGGCGTCCGGGAAATCCCCCATGATCTGGGTGAGGGCGGTGAGGAAGAGATTGCCGAAGCTATGGCCCTTCAGGCCGCGCCCGCGTGCGAAGCGATGTTGGAAGAGACGCGAGAGCAAACCCGAATCTTCGCTCAAGGCCACCATGCAGTTGCGGATGTCGCCGGGCGGCAGCACGTCGAAGTCGCGGCGCAGGCGTCCGGAACTGCCGCCATCGTCGGTGACGGTCACGATGGCAGTGATGTCTACAGCCGGCACGTAGTGCTTGAGCCCCTGGAGCAGCGCCGAGAGCCCGTTGCCGCCACCGATGGAGACGATCCGCAGAGGAGAGGTATCAGGCATGGGGAGTAGGACAGACGATCATTTTTGGTCGTCTGTCTGCTTGTCCGGCAAGACAGACGACAAAAAACGATCGTCTGTCCCACTCGTCAGCGTAGCCGCAACCAAACTTGCTTTGCGCCGCCTGAAAGGGCGGCTGCCGCCAGGATTGGCCCATCCTACCAGCCCTTCTTTTCCGGGTAGAGCAGAGTATCGAAGGGCGGTTGGTGGGCGAGGTGGGCGAAATCGGCTTCCTGGCGGGCCATGATGCGGTTGCGCGGTTCCAGTTCGATGGCGCGCTGGAGATTCTCGTAGGCCGCCGGGAGATCGCCGCCCATCGCCTGTGCCAGAGCCAGGGCGTACAGAATGTGATCGGCTCCGGGAGACATCTGCAGGGCCTTTTCCAGATGCCCGCGCGCCTCGGCGGCGTTGCGGGTGTTGAGCACGGCGATGGCGTAGTTGTAGTACTCCTCTGCCGAGCCCAGATTCACGGGGGCCTGCTGCAGCCGGCGGTCGCACATGGAAAGATGCAGGCGCGCGCGATTGGCGACGTCGCGTTCGGGTCCCTGCGCAGCAAGCTGGAACAGTTCGCGGGCGTCCTTCAGATTGCGTGCGTGAAACAGCTTCATGGCCGATTCAAACGCGCTAAGCTGCTCCTGTGCATTGAGCTTGTGTGGCTGCGCCAGGATGGCGGTGGAGGTGTGGGACGCTCCCGCTGGATGCGCCGGTTCGGCAGCCTTCATTGGCTTGGGTGGGGGTGTCCTGGTCACTCGCCTCTCGGGACTCTTTGCCACCGTACTTTTCTTCTTCTCCGACATTTGGGCCAGTCCTGCCCTGGCACAGGGAACGATTAGCGTTTATACCAGACCGCGCACGGCGGGCGCAAGCGTCACCCCAATCCAGCCTCGCGGAGAAACTTGGCCGATTCCTCCGGCGGCGTGGGATTGATGTAGAAGCCCGTGCCCCATTCGAAGCCGGCTACCTTGGTCAACTTGGGAATAATCTCCACATGCCAGTGATAGTGGGGCAGCGCACCATCCTGCACGGGCGCGCTGTGGACAATGAAGTTGTATGCCGGCCGTTCCAGTACGCGATCGATCTTGCGCATGGTGGAGCGGAGGATCCAGGCCATGTTCTGCAGCGTGGCCGCGTCGGAATCTTCGAAGTGCGATTCGTGCCGCTTGGGCAGTATCCAGGTTTCGAACGGAAAGCGCGGAGCATACGGCTCCAGCACTGTGAAGCGATCCGTCTCCATCACCAGCCGTGTGCCCGCAGTGCTCTCCTGGCGAATGATATCGCAGTAGATGCAGCGCTCCTTCAGTTCGAAGAACAGGCGCGCGCCATCCACTTCCTCTTTGACGCGCTTGGGAATCACGGGCAGGGCGATGAGCTGGCAGTGGGGATGTTCCAGCGACGCGCCGGCGGCTTCGCCGTGGTTCTTGAAGAGCAGAATGTAGCGGAAGCGCCGGTCTTTCTTGAGGTCGTTGACGCGATCCTTGAAAGCCCACAGCACTTCTTCGAGCTGACGCTCCGGCATATCGCCAATGGTGGCGGCATGGTCGGGAGTTTCGATAATCACTTCGTGCGCGCCGATGCCGTTCATCTTGTCGTACATGCCTTCGCCCTGGCGGTTGAGATCGCCTTCGATGCCCAGCACCGGAAACTTGTTGGCCACCACACGTACGCGCCAGCCGGGTTCGTCGCGATTGCCACTGTTGCGATAAGCCAGGATTTCCGGGGGCGTCTTGTGCTCATTGCCGTAATCGAACGGGCAGACACCGGCTTTCGGCGGCGGCACTCCCTGGCGAATGAAATCGCTGGGGCGCTTGGCCCGGTCGGTTGCGATGATCACCCATCTCCCGGTGATGGGATCCTTACGTAATTCGGGCAATAGGACGGGCTCCTCTGAGGGACTCTTGCATTTGTAACAGACGATTATAGCGGCTTGTGCGCCGCCATTTCTGGCGCACGCGTTTTGAACAGGTCCAACCGGTTCGGATTCGGCCATGAGATCGAAGCTTCGCTTTGCTATCCGAACAATACTGGCTGCTGCGTCCGTTCTCTCTCGAAAATCCTGAGCCGCGAGTACGCCGCAAACCCGTGCCACCCTCGAAAATCGCCCCCAATCGCCCGGAGGTGGCCGGCGCGTGCCAAGTCCATTGACAGGCGGCTTTCGAGGCGAAGCTTCACCCGCCCGGATGAGAATTCGTTAGCCCCGTGGGACAGACGATCGTTTCTTGTCGTCTGTATTCTTCAAGCTATGCGGGCATTTTCGAGAGAGGCAAAGAACTTGCAACTGCACCCAATCGTCCATTTTCATTCCCATCGTTGCCCGCGCGGGCACCCCAACAGGCTCGAATTTGCCCCTTCGCGAAATCCCGACTACTTCGATCCGGTCAAACCGGAGTGGCAGCAACGGGAAGCACGCGATGACACCGGGAAGGATCACCTTCACCAGCGTCACGTTCCAAAAGTGTCTGTTGCAGCGCGCCTACTACAAGCGGGATCGGGGGGCTTCGATCTTCACGGACCTGCAAGAGCTGGTTGGTCTGAAACCCCAGCCGGAGAAGGCGGCATGCCAATGACCTGCGCCTGCGAACCGGTTCACAGTCCCTCGAGGCCGTGGCTCCGATCGGAGTTGGACGCGCTCAGCCTACCGGTGGGTGCGATCCCGCTCGGTTTTTCGCCGGACCGCCATGCTGGCCTTCAGAACCGTTCTGGCCTGATCCTGGGCCTGGGCATAGGAGGGCGCCAATCCATGATCCCCGTGATCTGTGGACCAGTAGAATTCATGGTGGTGGTCCTGGTCATAGACCGTATATTGTGCCTGGCTCCCGGCGGTATCGATGAATGTGAACGACTGGCCCACAATGGGCTCCTTCCCCTGCTAACTTACAGGTCCGGCTGAAGTATAGCAGTTCTGGTGTCGAAAGTCTGTTATTGTGGAATAGGTAGCCTGGAGGTCGTCTCGATGCAGAGATTCATGGCTGAACTTAGCATGCCAGTTAATAAGACCGACTTCGAGAGATCCTGGAGTGTTAACCCGGCAATCGGCAGCGAACCGAAAGTGGAGTTTGCTTTTGTGGGGCAAACAGTTTCGGCTATCGTGCATTCCGATTTGGCTGGACCATGGCCCTCGGCCAGCTTTCGCCAAGCTTTCAGCGCGGCCATCCGGCGGCTGAACCGCGCCTGCAACATCCGCTGGCTTTGATGCCCGCTGCCTGCACATGCCCGCAATTGACACCGGCGTGAAATTACTATATATTTAGTTGATGACTGAGCATGCCCACCCAATCTCCAGTGGATCTGGACTAAGTCGGATTTCCTGAGCTCATCATCTTAGTCGAGAATAAGAAATAAATGCCATTTGAGAATCATGGAAGCCGCTCTTTCACCGCAATTTCCGTGGATAAGAATGCCCCCGCGGCTTCGGGAGTCTACGGACTTTCGAGTGCGAGTCAGTGGGTTTATATCGGGGAGGCGGCCGACATTCACGCCGAACTGCTCGCGCACCTGCGGCATCCAGGTGAGCTCTTGAGAACCTACGCACCCTCGGGCTTTACTTTCGAGCTTAGCCCTGCGGGACAACGCGCCGCGCGTCAGATTCAACTCGTCCAGGAATTAGAGCCGATAGGGAACTTGTGATTACAAAACTCAGAGTGACGCAATCGTTCGATGCGAGGCAGGTGGCCTCACGCAGACGGGAGAGGTTCGGTTCCGGCGAACTGCTGATGCTGGTCAGCGGGTCGGAATCACCGTCAGAGTCGCGATTTATCCGAATCAATGGACTCCGGCCCTCCCGCGGAGTCGAGTGCCGGTACACGATCGAATCGGACGAATTGAACCAAAAGACCGAGGTCGCCAAATTTCCAGCGTAAGCTGGGCGGCCTGGCCGGCTACACCGTGATTTCGGACGTGCGCCCTGCCGCCTTGGCTTGCATCGCGGTTGGCAAGAGTACGAGAATCAACTATACAGGGTCTACGGTGTAGAGGTCCCATGTCGAAAACAACGGCACCAGCGCACGATATCCAACTCGTTCACAGCCGGAGCGTGCCGAGCGCGGACGAGATCCGCCACCAACTGCAAGCCGTCCTGGCCAGCCCGATCTTCCACGGCAGCAAGCGGTGCCAGCAATTCCTGGAATACGTGTGTGAAAAGTCGCTTTTGAGCGAGGCCGGGGCGCTTAAGGAGCGGATGATCGCCGTAGAAGTGTTCGGGCGCCAACCGCAAACGGATCTGGGCGACGACACCATTGTCCGCGTTGGTGCGAGAGAGGTCAGGAAGCGGCTGGCGCAATATTATGTGACGCCCGAGGGCGCCGCCGCGGAAGTGCGGATCGATCTGCCTCCCGGTTCCTACGCGCCGGAATTCCGCTACATGAACGCGCCGCCTCCTCCGCCGGAAACAGCGCCGGCGCCGGTTGTGCCTATCGTGGTGGCCCAAAAGATCCGGCCCAAACGCCGCGACGCGATGGTGGCATGCGGCGCGATCGTGGTGGTCGCGGCGGGCGCGCTGGTTGCGGTGAGACTGCTGAGTCCCAGCCCCAACCTGCAGGCCTTCCAACAGTTCTGGAAACCGGTATTCCGGGCGCCGGAACCGCTGCTGGTGGCCGTGGCGCACCCCATCGTCTACCACCCTTCGGGGCGGGCTCTCAAGATGAATGAGGCGGGCCTGCCGCCACAGGATCTGCCTTTGCAGCGCGCCCTCCAACTGCCGCCCAGCGCGTTAACCGGCAGCGATATCGTCCCGGTGTTCAACCAGTACGTGGGATACGGCGACATGGTGGCCGCTACCGAGGTGGCTTCCATGTTGGCGCGCCACTCCAAGAGCGTCCGGGTGCGGCTGGCCAGCGGCGTCGAGTTCGCCGACTTGCGGAGAGCGCAGGCGCTGCTCATTGGCGCGGTGACCAATCACTGGACCATGGAGCTGCAGCAGAACTGGCGCTTCCGCTTCAGTTGGACGCCCGGATCGGTCACGGTGATCACCGATGCGCAGAAGGAACGCCAATGGTCGATTCCGGCGAGCGATGACGGATCGGCACCCGAGGATTACATTCTGATCTGCCGCATTCGCAATTCGTTCACCGGCGGTTTGACCATGGTGGCGGCGGGCCTCAAGCAGTTTGGTACCGAAGCCGGCGGGCGCCTGCTGGCCGACCCCGAACAACTCGGCGTGATTCTACGCAAGCTGCCAGCCGGATGGGAATCCAGGAACCTGCAGTTGGTGCTGCACGCGCGCGTGATCGGCAACGCCCCGGGCCAGCCGGAGCTGCAAGACTGGCACGTCTGGTAACGGGCGTCGGCAGCGCGAGGCGTGGTGGGCGAAAATCGCTCAGCCTGATCCGCGCGATTTATCGCAAATTGTAATTAATTGCGCGGATCAGGCTGAGCGATTTTCGCCCGTCATTGCACGTTGAATCCCTCCACTACCACGCGGGGGCGCTCTCCGCGGGTGTCGGCGTTTTCCAGTTCGTGCGGATGGTGCGCCGCTCTCCGGGCATCAGGGCGATGTAGTTGTCGCTGGAGAGCGCGGGCAGGATGCGGTCGCCGGACTTTTCCCGTACGGCTTTGACGCGCACCAGCAGGGCTGGCTGGTCGGCGGTGTTGTGCAGTTCGGTGGTAATCATCCAGCGGCCGCTCTGTTGGGCGATCCTGCTGGCAGCCTCCACTTTGACTTTGGGCAGGCTGCGAATGGCCTTGAGGTTGTAGCCCAGCGCGGGCGTCTCTTCCAGGCTGTGCAGGTAGAAATTGTCGGACATCACTTGCGTTCCGCGGGTGAGCTTCAAGCGGATGAAGTGCACGGGCGTGAGGTCCGAGGGGAACTCGATTGTGATGGGCGCTTCGACGCTGTCTTCCTTGCTGTTGACCGTCACGGACTTCTCCCACTTGAGGAAGCCGTTCATGTTCAACACCTCGGCGTGGGCGGTCAATCCCTGCACGTTGCCGGCGCTGTAGTTCACCACTTCCACGGCGTCGCCGAGGGGATTCCATTGAATGTGCAGCGGCTCCGATCCCTTCTTGCTTCCAAAATAGCCGGCGCTGGTATCGAAGTAGTAGTCGTAAGTCTGCCAGACGAACGAAGGCCAGCAGGGGTGGCTCATCCATAGGAGAACGCCCATGCGGTTCTTGCTCTGCGCTTCGAAGATGGCGCGGTAGCCATCGTAGTCGATGAACTGCGAGAGTTCCACCCAATCGGCGGCATTGGCCGCGCCGCCGTAGTTCTTGTCGATCATGTCCATCCACGCGGTGCCGCCCTGTGCGCCGGTGCGGGTGAAATCGTGGATGCCCCAGACGTCGCCCTGCGGCCACATGGCTTCTTCCGGCATCATCTGCTTGAGGCTGTCGAGGGTGACTACGTTGGGCATGCCGAGCTCGCTGTGCAGCTTGGGCGTGGCGCGGGTCTGAAAATACTGCTTGGGCGGAACGGTGCGGTATGGACCGCCTCCGCTTACGGTACCCTGCGAAGAACTCGGGATGTAGTGCATGCCGGGATGCAGGGCGTCGATTTGCGCCTTGAGGCCGTCATTGATGGGCTGCGGCGGAGGGCCTTCATTGCGCCCGCAGTAGAGCCCGATGGAAGGGTGGTTGCGAATGCGCAGGATGAAATCCTCGGAATTCTTCAGGAAGAGATCGTTGTCATTTGGGTTCGGACCATCCACCGGATTGGCCAGCCAAAAATCCTCCCACACCACGATGCCGTACTTGTCGCAGGCATCGAAGAATTCGTCGTCTCCGGTCTGCCCCACCCAATTGCGGATCATGGTGAAGTTCATGTCCTTGTGGTAGCGGACGGCTACATCGTATTCGCGCGCGCGGTAGCGCAGGTTGACTTCCGGGAATCCCCAGTTTCCGCCGCGCCCGATGAAGCGCCGGCCGTTGATGAAGATCTTGAGGGCGCTGTTTTCTTCGCTGTAAGTGAACTGGCGGACGCCGGTCTGGAACGTCTTGGCGTCGGAGACTTTCTTATCGGCCGTCTCGAAGGTCAGTTGGACCTTGTACAAGTTCGGGTCGCCGTATCCGGCGGGCCACCACAGTTTCGGGTTGGTGAGGTGGATGGCGTGCTTGAATGATTTCGCCGCGGATGGGGCGAGAGTCACGGGGAGATCGAAGGGCACGTCGCCGAAACGGCCGTGGAGGGTTCCATTGATCGGGGCAGTGCCACTGTTGCGCAGCCTAGCTTCGATCGTCACCTCGGCGCGGCTGGTGTCAGGCAGCGGCAGCGTGGTGTTAACGAATGGATTCTCGATGGTCACCGGGCCACTGCTATCCAGGTAGATGTCGCTCCAGATGCCGATATCGCGCCCGCGGACGGAGGGGATCCAGTCCCAGCCCGCGGTGGCGTGATACGTGGGATTGTCGGCGCCCAGCGCGCCGCCGTTGAGATCGGGACTCTCCCAGGTTTTCTCTTTGGCGCTTCCGGGAGTTGCGTTCTTGTGGATGCGGATGGCGACGGCGTTCTTTACGCCGGGTTTGAGCACCTTGGTGACGTCGAACAGACCGCGGATGAAGCCGCCTTCGACTGGGCCCAGCAGTTCGCCATTCAGGTAGACGTCCGCCTTCCAGTTGATGCCGCGGAGGTGCAGCCAGGCGTGCCGGCCGGCAGAGAGCGGCGGAGCGACGAATTCGTCGCGGTACCAGAAATCGGCGTAGAAGAACGAATCGGAGATGGTGTTGATGTTATCGCCGTAGTTGGGGTCGGGAATCGCGCCCACGTTCCAGTAGCTGGAAAGGACGGTCGCGGGCACAGTGGCCACGATCCAATCCTTGTCGGCGAAACCTGGTCGCGAGAGCGTTGGACCGTCCGCGGTCACCAGCGAATCGCGCTGCAGGCGCCAGGCGCCTCCGGAAAGCTGGAGGCGCCCATTGGCATCGGCGAGAGGCGCGGCGTGAGGACGCGCCACCGGGCCGCCGCGGCCATACACTTCCAGTTCGCTCAGGATGTAGCCATCGGGCGTGGCTGGCTTGGTCAGCAGCACGCGGACATAGCGGCCACGCGCGGGCTGCGGCAGCTTGATGTCATCCACCGTCGAAAGGTCCTGTAGCGTGCGCCATGTCTTGGCGTCGTCAGATACCTGTATGGAGCCTTCGGCGGCGCGGCGGATCCAGTGGAGCACCACGCGATCGAATGTGCACGCAGCGCCCAGATCGACGTAGACCCACTCCTGGCCAGTGCCGGCCGGCTTCCATGCGGAAGTGAAGTGGTACGGTCCCCCCACTTCGACGCGTTCGTTGTTGCGGAAGAAGGCGAGTTCGCTGACGCCCCATTGCGTGCCGGCGCCGCCTTCATAAGCCACGCGGTAGAAGCGCGTGTGGGCGGGCTCGGGGAACTTCACGGGGACCGGCGTGGGAGCAAATCCGAAACCGAATCCGCGGCCACCGGCGGGTGGAGCGGCCGGCGGCGGAGCAGTTCCGCGCCCCAGTTCCTTCCAGGATTGTCCATCGTCGGAGCCCGAGACAACCATGGTGCCGCCAGTGGCGCCACGGCCACCGCCGGTCACCTCAACGCGGTCGACCTCGAACGGCGCATCACCGCCGCCCGTTTCCACCTGAATCCAGGGAGGAGTGCCAGTCGAATTCACGCGCGTGGTGGTGTTGTGATCCACCGGGTGCTCGCGCTCCTGTCGGGAAAGGGTGCCGCGATCGCTCGTCGCAATGGAGAACCAACGGGGCAGTTTCGTGTCTTTGATGCCATCGGTGACCAACTGCGCGGTGTGGTAGAAGTCGTAGCTGCTGGATTGATAGGCCGCCCGATGGAGCGCCAGGTTGCGATAGGTCTGGATATCCGGAACCAGGGAAGGCGCGAAGTCTTCCTTGGGGTCTCCGGGATAAACTCCAACGCCGCGGGTGTACGGCTGCGCCTGCAGCGCGAACAGCGAGGAAAGCAGAAAGAGAACGGTGTGTCTCATGGATTGCACTCTGAAGGCTTACTATAGACGCTTGCGCCGGCAAATGGAGGTTTACACGGTGTCTCACCGTGTAAATCGCATCCGCAATCGGACTTGTGCTATCTCTTGAGAATCAGGTAAACACATGCGGAAATCCATACTGGTTGCCGGGGCTGTGGCAATTGTGGCGGCCCTGAACGCGTTTTCCCAAGCCGCGCCGCCCAGACAGCCGGCGCCACCCCCTTACACCTGCGATCCCGTGAATCCCAACGCCACGCCGGAGGCGCGGGCGCTGCTCAAGACCCTGTGCAATCTCACGGGCAAAGGGATTCTTTCGGGCCAGCACAATTTTCCGAATCAACACTCCCAGGATACCGACAAGGTGTTCGCCGCCACCGGCAAGTACCCCGCGATCTGGGGCTCTGACTTCGGCTTCCTGGACGGGGAGGATAAAGACTCCATCATCCATCGCGACCTGATGATCGAGGAAGCCAAGAAACAAGCCGCTGCCGGATCCATCATTTACCTCTGCTGGCATATGTTGCGGCCCACCGAAGACGAACCGGGCAAGGCCGGGGAGAATGGCCGTCCGAGCGAAAGCTGGCGCGGCAGCGTGCAAGCCAAGCTCACCGATGAGCAGTGGCTGGAGCTGATCACGCCCGATACTCCGCTGCACAAACGTTGGGAAAAGTACATGGATACCGCTGCCGGTTTCCTCAAGCAGCTTCAGGACGCCCACATTCCCGTGCTGTGGCGGCCCATGCACGAAAACAACGGCGGGTTCTTCTGGTGGGGCGGCCGCCCGGGACAGTTCGGCACCGCGCAACTATTTCGCGAAGTGTACTACCGCATGGTGAATGTGCATCACCTGGACAACCTGATCTGGGTGTGGAACCAGAACGGTCCGGCGCCATTCGGGGAGTTTCATCAATTCTTCCCGGGCCAGAGCTTCGTCGACGTGGTGAGCTACGACAACTACCGCACGCTGGACGACCGATACTACTGGGAAATCCTGGATCTGGCGAACGGCAAACCGATCTCCCTTGGCGAGGTCGGTACTCCGCCTTCCGCAGACGTGTTGAAGAGCCAGCCCAAATGGGTCTGGTTCATGGACTGGGGCGGCGGCGTGGACCGGCAGGCCGATCGATTGAAGACTGCTTATGGCAATCCATGGGTGCTCAGTCGAGGCGATCCGCTGCCGAAGTAACGCCGGCGATCTTGTCGCCGGTACGGCGCGCGAAGCGACCCGAACACAACCCTGGCCCCGTCCCCTGTTTTTCGCCCCTGTCTTCCCTGCCAATCGATTCAGGCATGCGGCGTTAATGCCGGAGGCCGGCATCGATCGCCGCCCTCAGCTCCCGCAGCGATTGTTTATCCGGCACCGCGGCGTTGGGCAGATCGAACACGCGCGCCGCCGTTTCCGCATAATTCTTCGCCACCGCGTAGTCTCCCCGCCGCGCCGCAATCTCTCCTTGCGCCAGTGCGATGCCGGCGTCGACGGCAGAATCTCCCGTGAGCTGCCTCACCGCCACGGCATCGATATCGCGCAGCAGATCCGATGCCTCGCCCAGTTTGTTGGTGCCGATGAGGCAGACCGCCAGTGCGTAAGAGCACCCTCCGGTGATTCCCGCCCGCGCCCCGAATGCCTTCTTCGATGCGTCATACGCCTCGCGGGCGTTCGCTTCCCCTTCGGCCAGACGGCCGGCACGGCACTGCGACAAAGCGGCATCGGAGAGAATGCCGAGTGAGAAGAACGATACGGGACCCTGCTTGCGGCGCGCCAGACGATAGATGGTCAGATCGTCGCGGATGGCCTCGTCCCACATGGCGAGCGACCCTTCCGATGCCGCGCGCGTGCCCAATACCGTCATGACCGTCTCATGGTCCTCTCCGAATCTCTGCACCAGTGCCGGATAGATCCGGTTGGCTTCCTCGATCGCTGCGGCGTACTTGCCTTGAATGAACAGCGACTGCGTGAAGTTGATGCGTGCTTGCAACGTATCCGGGGCGTCGGGACTGCCGGTCCGCGAAAGCTCGGCAATCAGCTCACGAAACAGCGATTCCGCCCGCGCGCCATCGCCCAATCGAATATAGGAAAATGCCAGGGTTCGTTTGATGCGCCGGAGCGCGGCTGCATCGAAAGAAGCGGAAGCCTGGGCGACACGAAGCGCTGCCTGAAAACTCTGGTTTGCCGACCGGGGGTCATTGTCAATCAAGGCGACCACGCCCCGTGTCGAGAGAAGCGCCGCGCGCAGGTCCTCTCGCGGCCGGGCTACTCTCGCCACATCGGCCTCGGCGCCTTTGAGGAGCGACTTGGCGAGCGCCAGCGATCCGCCTTCGTAGCTTCTGGCTTCCATGGCAGCCAGTTCCAGGTGAGTCAGAATCGCATCTTGCGACTGGGGCCCTTCCGCTTTTCGAAAAAGATCGAACGCGCGGGCATACTCGCGGCGGGCGGGTGGATAGTCGGATCGGTTGTCAAACGCCAGCGCGATGGTATGGTGCAGGCGGGCCGCTACCAGCGGTTCAGCGCTGAATTGCGCATCGATGTGAGAGGACGCCCGATTGACCGCGTCGGCGAATGACTCCTGCGCCTTACCGCTTTTGAAAGGGTCGCTGCGTCCCAGAAGATCGTCGGAGAGGAACCGGTTCATGGCCGTCACAACTGCGGCTTCCTGGTTGGCGCGATCCCTTTCCCGGGCCAGTCGCACCGTGAAGAAGACCACCAGGGCGGCAACCAACGCTGCCGACATGCCCGCTGCCAGCACGGCAGCCCGGTTGCGCGTGACAAATTTTCCCAGCCGGTAAGTCAACGAATCGGGCCGCGCTTCGAGCGGCTCTCCCTTCAGCAGATGATCGATATCGCGGATCAGCGCTTCCACCGACTGGTAGCGTGCACCCGATTCCGGGTGCTTCGCCTTGAGGCACAGCACGTCCAGATCGCTCCCTGTCGTTTTGCAACCGTTGATGATCTCGGAGAGGATCACTCCCAGCGAGTAGACGTCGGTCGAAAAACTCACGCTTCCATCGCGCATCCATTCGGGCGCCGCATAGGCGGGCGAGAGGAACCGCGCATCCATTCGGGCGCCGCATAGGCGGGCGAGAGGAACCGCAGACCCGGCCGAGTGAGGGCGGCGGGCTCATCCACGTCCTGCAATTCCCGGGCAACGCCAAAATCCAGCAGCCGCGGCGTGCCGTCGCTCTCAACGAGTATGTTGGTGGGCTTCAGATCGCGATGGATAATTTCCTGCCCATGCAAATACTGCACGGCTTCGCACACCATGCGGAAAAGCCTCAGGCGCTCTTCGACCGGCCGCGAGCGGCAGTACGCGGTGAAATGGATGCCCTCCACGTACTCCATCGCGAACCACGGTGTCCCGTCGGGGAGCGTGCCCGCATCATAAAGACGGGCAACATAGGGATGTTTGAGCCGCGCCAGCGTTTTGATTTCGCGGGCAAACCGCTCGCGGCGCGCCGGCGATAGTCCGGCATGCGGCAGGAACTTGATGGCCACCAGGGTGTTGGTATCTTCCCGCCGGGCCAGCCAGACCACGCCCATACCGCCTTCGCCCAGGATTCTCTGGAGCCGGTATGGACCAAATTCCTCAATGGCGGACGACTCGATGGGCGCGCCCACCAGCCGCACTGCTACGTCAGGAAGTCCGCGATCCAACAACGTGCTACGTCAGGAAGTCCGCGATCCAACAACGATGCCGGCCCGCTATCGGCTTGCAACATGGCCAGTACTTCAGCGGCCAGTTCACCGTCCGGACCGCACGCGCTTTCCACAAAAGTCTGGCGCTCGGACTCGGGACGCCCCGCGGCCTCATGGAAAATCATCTGGACCTGTTCCCAACGCGCCGCGTCCATTCGCTACTCCACGCCAGGGCGGATCCGGCTTGCCAGCCAGGCTTTCGCCACGCGCCAGTCCCGCTCAATCACCGATTCGGAAACACCGAGCGCGGCCGATGTCTCCGCGACGTTCAAGCCACCGAAAAACCGGCTTTCGACAATCCGGACCTGCCGCGGATTCATACCCGCCAGTTCTTCCAGAGCGATATCCAGCGCGAGCAGTTCCTCGTCGCACGATGCCATCCCCCAGGCTGAATCGCTCAGCGGAACAAAGACGATTTCCGCAGCGCCGCCCCGTTTGAGGGCGCTTCTTCGCCGCGCTTCATCTACCAACACCTGGCGCATCGCCTTCGCCGCAATCGCTTTGAAGTGGGGCACAGAAGTAGTTGCCAACTCCGGCGAGTCTTTCAACTTGAGCCAGGCCTCGTGGACCAGCGCGGTGGTGTTGGTAGTTGCCGAGGCTTCGTTTCGTCGCACCAGGGAAGCCAGGCGGCGGAGTTCCTCGTAGATCAGACTGACGAGGTCATCCAGCGCTTGCCTTTCCTGCGCTCTTTGAGGTTCCGGCATGACGGCTTTTGCGGCCAGATTACGCAATACGTTAGTGAGGGCCCAAAACGACTCTGAGGAAGGGCCTGCCTTGAGATCGTATCAATCGCAGCAGAAAGAGGCAATAGCATGATCGCAACATTCTTTTCGCATTTCCGGAGAGTTCGAATTTATACAGTTCTAGGATTCGCGGCCTTGCTCGCCGCACCCCTGTGCCGGGCTCAGAGTTACACGATTACAACCGTAGCGGGCGGCGGATCGAGCGCGGGCAAGGATGGGCTGGGCGACGGCGGTCCGGCAGTGATGGCGCCACTGGCTGGAAACGATGGAGGCTTGTGCGTCGATAGCTCCGGCAATCTCTACATCGCCGATACCGGAGACAATGTGATTCGCAAGGTGACGCCGGCAGGCGTGATCTCAGTGGTCGCCGGAGACATAAATGGGGGCGGTTACTATGGCGATGGCGGGCCGGCGGTGGGCGCAGGCCTGAACCAGCCGCAAGGAGTAGCGGTAGATTCAGCCGGCAATCTTTACAGCGCGGATTTCCTTAACCTGCGGATTCGCAAGGTGTCCACCAGTGGAACCATCACCACCGTTGCCGGCGGCGGCATGAGCTTTGCCCTGAGTGGGCCGGCCACGCAGGCATATCTCTCATCGCCGGTTGCCCTAGCTGTCGATTCAACGGGCAATCTCTTCATTGCCAGCAACCTCGGAGGCGGTGCCAGCGCCCAGATCCACAAGGTGTCGCCCGATGGGACGATGACGGCATTTGCCGGCACCAACGATCCCCCATTCACGCATTTGGGAGACGGCGGTCCCGCCACCGACGCTTACATCACGATCTCGGAGCTGGCCGTAGACGCGAGTGGCAACGTGTACATCGCCGATGCCGGTCAAGGTCGAATTCGCCGAGTATCCACGTCAGGGATTATTACAACTGTTGCCGGAAGCGCCAGCATGAACTATTCAGGGGATGGCGGTCCCGCTACCAGCGCCGGCTTAAACCGCCCGAGCGGAGTGGCAGTAGACGCTACGGGGAACATCTATGTAGCGGACACGGGTGATTACCGGATTCGGAAAGTGACTCCGGATGGGACCATCACTTCCATTGCGGGTACCGGCAAACCGGGCAACTCCGGGGACAACGGACCGGCCGCCAGCGCCACCATCAACACTGCCAACACGATTGCGGCTGGATTGGGAGGTGCGATTTACTTTACCGACGTTCGAGCTAGCGACGGAGACGGACTGGTACGCCTGCTTTCTCCCGTCCTGGCGGCGCCGGCCATCAGTCCGGGCGCAGTGGTGCCGCTGTTCAGCGCGTCCCCCACCATTCAGCCGGGCGAATGGGTATCGATCTTCGGCAGCAATCTGGCGAGCGGAGCCACGTCATGGAACGGCGACTTCCCGACTTCGCTCAACGGCACCAGCGTAACAATTAATAACCGACCTGCCTACCTGTCGTATGTCAGTCCCGGCCAGATCAATCTGCAGGCGCCGGACGATACCGCGGCCGGGAGCGTGAGCGTTGTGGTGAAGACCTCGGGCGGAACCGCCACATCGACCGTGACGCTCGGACAGTTCGGGCCTTCCTTCTGCCTTCTGGATGGCAAACACGTGGCCGGCATCATTCTCAGGTCCGACGGTTCGGGAGCATATGGCGGCGGGACTTACGATATCGTCGGTCCCACAGGAACATCGCTGGGGTACAAGACGGTCGCGGCGAGAGCGGGCGACGTGATCGAGCTTTTCGGTGTCGGGTTCGGACCCACCAATCCAACCGTGCTGGCAGGAAAAGCATACTCGGGCGCCGCGCCGACAACTAATCCCGTGCAAC
Source organism: Candidatus Sulfopaludibacter sp. SbA3 (assembly GCA_900290315.1). Lineage (GTDB taxonomy): Bacteria > Acidobacteriota > Terriglobia > Bryobacterales > Bryobacteraceae > Sulfopaludibacter. Next base: position 32,211 of record OKRF01000026.1, read on the forward strand.
TCTCTATTAACAACGTCGCAGTGCCTCCGGCTTTCGCTGGAATCACTTCGGCCGGCCTCTATCAGTTGAACGTGGGGCCGCTCCCCGCTGGCCTGGGAACTGGCGACGTGAAGCTGCAGGCCACCGTCGGAGGAGTGCAAACGCCATCGGCAGTCGTCATCTCGTTGCAGTAAAACGCGCAGCAAACCCCATTTCAGGGCCTGGTGGTGGCGCCGATCGGCGTGGCCCGTAGGCTGGCAGCCGCGAGTCCGCCGCAAACCGTGCCGGGCTTGAAACTCGCCGAATTTTGGCGAATCTTCGTGCCTGGCTCGAGTTTGCCCCATACGAAATCCCGACGCGTTTGCCCCCCCATTTTCATCCCACCGAGTGAAGGCGTCGCCTCATGTGCCTGCTCGTAGTAGGGCCGCGCGACGTGGCGGCGTTCGCGCCTGTCAGCGTCTCCACTGAGGGCGACCCGGTCCACACGATTCCGGAACATCGGGCATCTGCGGCTCTAGCATCTTCAGACCCGGCAGTCTTGTATAATCTGTGGTGGAGGAACACCGTGCGCATTGGTCCTCTCGCGATTGCATTGTTGGCCGTTTCGGCCCATGCTGTTGAGGCGCCGAAGGTGGGCCAACCCGCCCCGGAAATTCTTCTCGATCTCCTGCTCCCCGAACGCCCAGCCACGGATGCAACATTGCATGCGCTGGCGGGAAAGGGGGTCGTGCTGGAGTTCTGGGCCACGTGGTGCGGTCCGTGCGTCGCCTCGATCCCGCANNCTGTCGGTGACCGACGAGCAACGCCCGGTGATCGAAGAATTCCTCAAGAAACGCCCAATCCAGGGCTGGGTGGGGATCGCGAACGGGGCCAAGCTCTCCAAGAGTTACGGAGTCGAGGGCATACCGGATACGTTTCTGATCGATGCCGCCGGTAAAGTCGCAGCCAACCTCTACCCGGAGGAGTTGAAACCGGAGATGATCGAGGACCTGTTGGCGGGACGGCCCGTGAAGGCGCCGCCCCGCATGTCGTTTGATTTCTCGGTGAAACGCAGCGACGAGAGCGGAGGTCCGGCGCCGCTTGCGGACCTGATCATCCGGCCCAGCAGCACTGCGAACACCGGAATGTCGTCGGGCAAGGGAAAGCTGGTGATGAAGGGCGGCGAAGTCGCGTGGTTCTTCTCGGCTGTCTTCGAGACGCCCCAGACTCGCGTCGTGGGCGAAGCACTCAACGACCACACCCATTACGATCTATCGATTTCGCTGCCGGGCTCGAGCGAGTCCAGCTTCCATGCGGTGGCCCGGGAGTTGTTGTGCGCCGCATTCAAATTGAAGGCCGAGCGCGAGACTCGCGACGCCGACGTTCTGGTGCTGACCGCTCCCAACGGCAAGCTGGTAGGCATTGCCGAATCGGATGGCTATGGGGGATCGAGCTGGAACTCCAGCAACCGCAAGATCCAGATGACAAATTGCGGCATGGAGCAGTTGGCTTCAGCCATGGAAAGCGCGATCGGAAAGCCGGTCATCGATGAAACCCGGATCGGTACCCGGTATGATTTCACCCTGAACTACGATCATCCAGAGGGCATGTTGGAGGCGGTTCGGAAGCTCGGGCTCCAGGTGGAAACGACGCGCCGGCCCATCGAGTTTCTTGTGGTGTCGCCCGCGCGCTAGTTGGATGGCTGCGGCAAGCGCCGCGGCTTCGCCCCTCTTTATTGGGAATTCCGGCTTTTGAGTGGTTGTAAGGGCTTGGGGGTGGACGGCGGACGGCGGATTCC
>OKRF01000424.1:0-266 GCA_900290315.1 Candidatus Sulfopaludibacter sp. SbA3
CTCCCGAAGTGCAGCGCTACCCGGTGCAACTGGAGTGGCTGATCAACCAGGGGGCCGAGATCGATCACTACCAGCCGCTGCTGTTCATCGTGGATTCCTTCGATCATCTTTTCGGATTGGTGGACCGGCTGGAGCGATGGATGCGGGAGGGCAAGCTCAACAACGTGGCGCCCGGGCTGCCTGAGATCGCCGAGAAGGACCTACGCAGCTTTATGGATGCGGCGTAATCGAGCCACCGGCGGCAAGACCGCTGGCGTTACCAGCGC